>CAZPZZ010000174.1:0-7645 GCA_964591245.1 uncultured Vicinamibacteraceae bacterium
GCGGCTTTCCGTCGCTCGAGAATCGTGCGATTGTCGTCAAGGTGACGCGTCTCTTTCGATTCTAGCCGGCACGACACCGTGCGCGTGTGACGGGGCCGTGAGACTCGCGTCTGGCCGCGACGCCGTCCGGTTACGGTTGTGAGGGGATCGGAAGTTCGGAATGGGTGAATTGACGTTGTCCGGACGTGAACGAGGCGGCCGTGTCGCTCTGGCCGCGCAGTTGCCATCTGGTCGTGAGCAGGCCTTCAACTCCTACCGGCCCGCGAGCGTGAATCGGCGAGGTGGATATGCCGACCTCGGCGCCGAGTCCAAACCGAAAGCCATCCGCAAATCGCGTGCTCGCATTGTGGAAGACGCAGGCGCTATCGACGGCGCCGAGGAACAAGTCGGCCGTCGCGGAATCTTCTGTGAGAATGGCTTCGGTATGGCCACTGCCGTGAGCGTGAATGTGTGCGATGGCTGCGCGCACATCTGCCACGACGGCGACGGTGGCTGCGAGGTCGCTGTACTCCTGACTCAAGTCACTGGCGGCTGGTAGCGATAGCAGGTCCTGGGAGACGGCGTCGCCATAGAGGCGGACGCCGGCCGCGCGTAAGGCCTCGATGATGCGGCCCGCACGGCCATCGGAAAGCAGTGCCTCGTGGAGCAGTACGGTCTCCATGGCGTTACAGGCGGCCGGATAGTCGGTTTTTGCATCAAGAATGACGGGCAGCGCTCGGTCCAGATCGGCCGCCTTGTCGACAAAGACGTGACACACGCCTTCGGCATGACCCAGCACTGGGATCCGGGTGGAGGCTTGTATATGTCGCACCAGGTCTGAGGAGCCTCGTGGGATGACTAGATCGATCTCTTCATCCAGGGACAGCAGTTCCGAGATTGCTGCTCGGGTTTCTACCAGGCCAATCGTGGTCGGCGGTATGACCTCCGTCATCGTGTCGGTGATGATGCGATGGAGCATTCTGTTCGATCGGTGTGCTTCGCTGCCTCCCTTCAGCAGCAATCCGTTGCCGCTTCGGAGGGCGAGGGCGGCCACCTGGGGCAACGCGTCAGGGCGAGCCTCGAAGATGACGAGCAGCACGCCGATGGGGGCCGTGACCTGCCGGAGTTCCATGCCGTCCGCGAGTTGGGTTCGCCGGAGGAGTTTTCCGATCGGTTCCGTCATGTCTGCAATGGCATGGATGCCATCGGTCAATGCCTGAATTTTCTTTTGGTTCAAGGCAAGCCTGGCGGCGAGGGCGTCGCTGAGGGTCCCCTTGGCAACCGCGACTTTACCGTCGGCGACATCCTGGGCATTGGTTTCTAGAATCAGTGCACTTTGGGCCTGTAGCGTGTCGGCAACGCGGTGCACGAGAGCAGCGCGATCGCTACTGGAGAGCGCCTGCAGTTTCCGTGCTCCTTCGCGGGCGAGTTGTGCTTGCTGACTGGTTTCCATGTCAGTCCTCGGTCAGGATCGCGATCTGGTCCCGGTGTACGAGTGCTTTTGCCCGTCCCGGTTTGTGAATGAGCTCCGGAATGACACGGCTGGATTCCCGGCAAATGCCACGGGCGATCTCGGTCTCCTGTGTATCGAGTACGGAGATGACCTCTCCGGCGTCAAAGCTTCCTCGCACCGTGGTGATGCCCTTGGGCAGCAGGCTTGCGTGTCGTTGGATCAAGGCGTCCCTTGCCCCATCGTTGACAACCACGGCCCCGGCCGGAGCCGCCGCGTAGGTGAGCCAGTGTCGACGTTTGCTCAGGGTGTGACTTGGCGGGAAGGAGGTGCCTCGGTCCTCTCCAGAGACAATGTCACTCAGTGTCCCGGGTGTGAAACCACTGGCTATGACGACATGCACCCCGGAGTTTGCCGCCACTTGTGCGGCACGGATCTTTGCCTCCATGCCGCCCCGTCCCCCGGCGGATAATTGGCCAAAACTAACGGCATCCCCCGTGTAGATCGGGATCCGTGTTGCGCCCACTTCGCCCGGGGGGGCGTCGTAGACGCCAGCGACGTCCGAGAGCATCACCAGGAGGTCGGCGCCGAGATTCGTGGCGACCAGAGCCGAAAGCCGGTCATTGTCGCCGAAGACCGTAGACCCGTGTAATGCGATTTCATCGGTGGAAACCGTATCGTTCTCGTTGATGATGGGCAGGGCTTCCAGTTCAAGTAGACGTTGTAGGGTAGCGGCGACGTTCAAATATCCGCGGCGGCTCTTGAAATCGGCTTCGGTCAGTAAGACCTGCGCGACGGAAAACCCGAGAGTCTGGCAGAGTGCGTCGTAAAAGGCGACGAGGGCGCCCTGTCCCGCCGCCGCGCATGCTTGGCGATCCACCACGCTGGTCGGAGACTCGGCGAGGCCGAGCCGTTGTTGACCGATGCCGACTGCGCCCGAACTGACCAACAAGACCTCGATGCCTTGGCGGCGGATATCATGAATTTCCGCCATCAGAGACGTGACCCTGGCAGACTCCACCCCTCCATTTGTGCTCGTGACGACGCTGGTCCCGACTTTGACGACGATTCTTCGCACGATTGACAACCGGAAAGACGCGTAGTTTGATGCAGAGAAACCAACTCAGTCGAAAGGGTGACGGTCCGGCACCCAGATCACAGAGATGGAATCCGTCGTTCGAGAACTGGTTGACATGGATTCATTCGCCGACCGCGAACCCTGTGCAGTGGCGGGTTAACGGAACCCGAGTTCCGCGGTCGTCGAACTCGGCAACGTCCGTTAGATTGTTCCCGCTAGATGGCCGACGGGAGTCAAACCCCTGTCCTTCGAGCACATTTTGGCATAAACCTCTTCCCGCGTCAGCGTCGAGGGTTTGGACGCGGGGCGCGACCCCTGGCCGCACTGTTTGTATCCGTGCGTGAGAGAAGATTGAATGAGTCGCTTCGTCGTGCTGCAGTTGGAGTCGGGAAACGTCGAGGGAGAATGGGGCGCCACTGCTGGGCGTCGGTGGGGACACGTGTATGGCTGATTCGGCATGGAGGGGGCGGTAGGAGATTGTGAGGCGCCCATGGTGTTTTCGTTGCCGTCGTCCGAAGCTCACCTGTGTGTGTAGCGTGATCACCCCATTCCTGAGTCGGACTCGTTTCGTCCTGCTGGTCCATCCACGGGAATACCGTCGAACAAGGATCGGCACCGGATGGATTACCCATCTCGCGCTCCCGAATTCCGAGGTATGTGTGGGAGTGGATTTTCGGTGTCATGACCGCGTCAATGCATTGCTCGACGATGGCCAGATGGATTGTCGGTTGGTGTATCCGGGGAAAGACGTACAGAACATGTCTCGTGGAGAGTATCGCGCGGATCCGACGCGCCAGAGAGTGTTCTTTTTGATTGATGGTACGTGGCCCTGTGCAAGAAAAGTCTTGCGGCTGAGCTCCAACCTCCAGTTGCTACCTCGGGTGGGATTCGATGTGGCGACTCCATCGCACTTTGCTATTAAGAGGCAGCCTCGGGGAGACTGCCTCGCGACGATCGAGGCGGTGCATCGATGTTTGCAGAGTCTGGCGGAGCAGGGCCACGAGCGGTTCGGGTGCGAAGATGGTCGTCGTTTGCTCGCGCCGCTCCGGCGCATCATGGAGATCCAGGCTGGCTATCCAGGTGCGCCGCCATGCGCGTGAGCGGTATTGTGTCCTGGGTGTCATATCCAGCTCGTTCGTACAGGAGCTGCGGTCGGGATGAAGCGCGCCGCTGGACGGTACTCGTGACCGGTCGTCCGGCGACGGCGACTCGTATTCATACGGTCCGGAAGTATTGGAGTCGATGGTAGTCCGGCGCCGGTCCCGGGACGGGTTCGGCGGCCAGGTAGCGGCGCCGGGTTCCCGTGCCGTGAATGGCGTAGGCGTTGATCCGCCAGGGGGGACTCGGGATCAGTGCCGACGGTAGACACGCGTGGCCGTGCCAGCGACCTGCGTCAAGGGTCACCTGGTAGTCGATCTCGTGTCCCCAGGACACTATATTGCGCTCCCCCTTGAGGAGGACGACCAGAAAATGTCCATGGGGGCCAAGTTCGATTTCGGTATAGGTGTCGCCGGTATGCGCAATAAATAGTTCCACGACTTCCCAGTCCCACAGTTTCCAGAGGACTCCCGGCGGCGCAGGAGGACACGGGTCGTCGTGAAAGGGGGCATCGACGTCGACGATGAAACGGCGGTCGGTGGCGTGAAACGAGATCCAGGCGTGTTCGTCGGGGGGGATGGGAACGCCGTTCCACGTATGTTCGACCTTGATGGTGAGTGGTGCCATCAGAGCGGTTCGACGTCGAAGAGCTGGATTCCGGGAGCATTGTCGGCGACGTATTGCGCCTCCCAGGGGGTTTCGGTGAGTAACACTGGCTGGTCGTTGCGGTCGACGACCGACACATAGTCGTGACGTTGTTTCAGCCAGTCCATGGCCTCTGGAGCTCCGCCGATCCAGCGGACGTTCGAATAGCGAAGGGGTTCGAGATCTAGCGAAACGCGATACTCATTGAGTAGCCGCTGCTTGAGCACTTCGAACTGTAGGGCGCCAACGGCACCCAACCAGGGGTCTTGCCGCCCGACCTCTGGGCGATAGAACGCCTGGATAACGCCTTCGTGTGATAGCTGTTCGATGCCGGTGTCTAGTTGTTTGCGTTTGAGTGGGTCCTTGAGTACCGTGCGCACCAATTTCTCCGGGGCGAAGCGGGGGATGCCTCCGAATTTCAAGAGGGCTCCTTCCCTGAGCGTGTCACCGATTCTCAGGTTCCCGGGGTCATAGAGTCCGACGATGTCGCCAGGCCAGGCTTCTTCGACGATTGAACGCTCTTGGGCCATGAACGTATGCGGGTTCGTCATACGCAGCGTGTCTCCGGTTCGCGCGAGGACCACATCCATGCCGCGTCGAAATTTCCCACTCACCACTCGGATAAAGGCGACGCGGTCTCGATGTCTTGGATTCATGTTCGCTTGAATCTTGAAGACGAATCCGCTGAATTTGTCGTCGTGCGGGGATACGGTGCCGGTCTCCCCGGAGCTGTCTGTGTATTTTCGTGGTTTGGGCGGCGAGGCATGTTTGGCGAGATACTCGAGCAAGGGTTCGACGCCAAAATTTCGCATCGCTGAGCCCCAGAAAATAGGACTGAGCTCACCTCTGAGAAAGGCGTCTTGATCCCAAGGGTCACCGGCGACGTCGAGGAGTTCGAGTTGCTCTGATACCTGTGTGTGGAGCGCCGCGCCCAGTCGGTCCTGCGCCTGATCGAAGGGGATGCGTTCGGCCCTGGCCATGGACTGTCCGTGGTCTCCATCTGCGAAGAGACTCAGCTCTCGAGATTGGATGTCGACGACCCCACAGAAGGATTGCCCCATCCCGACAGGCCAGTTCAGGGGGGATACCTTGAGGTTCAGCGTGGTTGAGACTTCGTCGATGAGGCTAAGAGGGTCGAGCCCGTTGCGGTCCAGCTTGTTCATGAAGCTGATGACGGGCAGTCCTCGCATTCGACAAACTTCGAAGAGTTTCAGGGTGCGGCTCTCAACGCCTTTTGTGTGGTCAATGAGCATGACGGCGGAATCGACGGCGGCAAGCGTGCGGTATGTATCTTCCGAAAAATCAGCGTGTCCGGGCGTATCCAGTAAGTTGAGCATTGCGCCGAGAAATTCGAATTGAAGCACCGAACTCGTAATAGAGATGCCACGGGTTTTCTCCATCTCCATCCAGTCGCTCACGGCGTGTCGGGTGGTTTTCCGGGCACGGACGGAGCCCGCCATGTGAATGGCCCCCGAGTAGAGCAGCAATTTTTCTGTCAACGTCGTCTTGCCGGCGTCCGGGTGGGAGATGATGGCATGAGTTCTGCGTCTGGCTGATTCGGTGATCACACTCATCGTGCCCACCAGTCTACTGGACTGCCCGGATGGGAGTGGAACGGAAGCACGAGGCGGGGCCTCAAGAACGAGGCAGACCGGCCGTCACGTCGCGACGACCAGCGCCGGCAGGGTCAGAGGTCCTGTGGGGGGCTGGGCCCTGCGGTGAATTGCGGGATGGCATAATCGCGGGCACAGTTGTCAGGAGGAACCATGTCTCGAATATTTTCTTTTTTCTCCCACGTCCGTGCCGTCGTGTTCATGGGGGGCGTGACCCTGGGCGCGGCGACCGCGACAGGACAGATCGCGCAGGATACCGTCAGGCCCGTGACCGACGCGGAACTCCAGAACCCCGGTCCAGACGACTGGCTCATGTGGCGTCGCACACTCGATAGTTGGGGCTACAGTCCATTGGCTCAGATCAACCGGGACAACGTGGACACTATCAAGATGGTCTGGACGCGAGGCCTCACGGCGGGTCTCCAGCAAGGGACACCCTTGGTGCGGGATGACGTCCTGTACATGCCCAATCCCCGTGACGTCACCCAGGCACTCGACGCGACAACGGGTGACCTCATCTGGGAACACCGTCGGGAACGTCCTGATGACTTGGCCGATCATGTGATTCGGGCCCAGATGGACGCGAACCGGAACCTTGCCATCTATGGGAGCACGATTATCGATACCAGCACGGATGGTCATGTGTTCGCGCTCGACGCGACGACTGGTGAACTGCGCTGGGATACTGAGATTCTTGACCATCGACAATACCCCGTGAACCAGACGTCAGGTCCGATCATCGCCAACGGCAAGGTGATCTCCGGGCGGAGTTGTGTGCCGACCGGCGGACCCGAGGCGTGCATCATCGCGGCCCATGACGCGGTCACTGGTGCGGAGCTCTGGCGCCGACGCTTGATTCCTGCACCAGGCGAACCTGGTGACGAGACATGGGGTGGTGTCCCATTCGAGGAACGGCGACATGTTGGTTCGTGGATGGTGCCCAGTTTCGACCCTGAGGCGAACCTGGTATTCGTCGGGACGTCGGTTACCTCGCCAGCACCGAAATTCATGTTGGGGGGAATAGAGAACAAGCATCTCTATCACAATTCGACCCTTGCCCTGGACGCGGACACCGGCGAGATCGTCTGGTATTACCAACACCTGAATGATCATTGGGATTTGGATCACCCCTTCGAGCGGTTACTCGTCGATACCGTGGTGACGCCCGACCCGGCGTCGGTGAGCTGGATCAATCCTCGGTTGCAGCCCGGGGAGATGCGTCGAGTGGTAACCGGTATCCCGGGGAAGACCGGCATCGTGTACACACTGGATCGCATCACGGGCGAATTCCTCTGGGCAACACCCACCGTCACGCAGAATGTCATCAGTGACATCGATGGTGCGACGGGGGCGGTAACGGAAAACGCCGAGGTCGTGTTCACCGGTCCGGGCCAGCAGGTGTTGACCTGCCCCCACGCCAGTGGTGGCAAGGACTGGGAGACCGGTGCCTACAATCCACAGAGCAACACCATGTTTTTTCCCTTGCGAAACACGTGTTCCCGCATGCGCGCAACAAACGCTGAGACCAGTGCAAATTCGCTCTACGCGATCGATTGGCGCCGCGAGATTGCGCCCGGTACCGATAACGTCGGCACCGTTCGCGCGATCTCGGTAGAGACGGGAGAAACACTCTGGGTGTATCAGCAACGGGCAGCCACGATGTCGCTTGTTGCAACGGCAGGTGGGCTCATCTTTGGTGGTGACACCAATGGCCGCTTCAGGGCGTTTGATCAGGACACCGGAGAGGTGCTCTGGGAGATTAATCTTGGTGCGTCGGTGACC
>CAZPZZ010000175.1:0-7597 GCA_964591245.1 uncultured Vicinamibacteraceae bacterium
GCGGGAGGTGGCGTCGTTATGCCGGTTAACCCCGGGGACCTCGGTTGACTGTTGAGGTTGGTGCTATCGGTTTCGTCTAGGGGGCGGGTGGGGTCCTGTGAGACAGACGGGAGCATTCCCGGAGAGGTCGATTGCGCTGCAATTGCAATTGGAGTGTATTCGATTACACTGTCCGCCCGAGTTCGATTGTGTCGCGATGGCGTGTGGTGTTGGTGCCGTTGGCTTCAGCTGACCGCAGGTGTGGGGCCTGGGTGGTTGCGAAGAAGGTGGTGTGGCTCTCGGAATCGGTCTGATGCACGCGAACTCTGGACCGTCATGCGCCAGATGCTGGCGACGTTGTGTGCTCGGATCACTTCGAGACTTGTCATGGAAGGAAAGTTGCCCATCATGATGCGAGACAACCGTCTCGGGTTTGGGCTGTAGGTGTCGAGTATGCCTGGTATGAGAATCGTGTCCCATTGCATGACAGCTATCGCTGTCGGTCTGTGTTTCGTTGCGCCAGTGGCCGCGCAGTCCACTGTCGATTTCAGCGTCTCTGGAACGTCCACTATTCGAGGGTGGACGTGTGAGGTGAGTGGACGGGCGGAGGTGGCGTCCGGTGCCGGAGAGGCCGTGCCTGCTTTCGGATCGGGCGTAGAGGGTGTCGTGCTCATCGTGCCGGTGGCGGAGTTTTCGTGTCCGAACGAGGAGATGACCGGGCACCTTCTGGAAGCGATGAAGCCAGAGGAGTTCGCGGAAATTACCTTCGAACTCGCGAGCTACGAAGTTACTGGAGCGGGTGCCAATGCAACGGGAGCGTTGACCATTCTCGATACCACCCAATCGGTGACCATTCCTGTAGAACTTTCACGCTCCGATGAGGGTGTCGCGATCGCGGGTGACGTCCGACTGGATATGACGACCTATGGTGTCGAGCCTCCGACGGTCATGCTCGGGATGATGCGGGTCCGACCGCAGATTCGCATCCAGTTCAGTGGAGTCGTGACACCCTGAGTGCGTCGAGATCGTTTTGTGACGCTGCGCGAAGCGACGCGGCGCCATTGGGAAGGTAGTTACGCGGATCGGGGGAGGGCGACATGCCTGTGTCTCCTGCTGATGCGCGCGCCGGGTCTTTCCCACTGGGTTCACGAGCGTGTATGTCACACGTACAGGCGGCGCGAGGTTATTGGGCGCAGGCGCCGAGTCGAGGCGGTGTGTGGGCTCGATCGGCCTGCGTTGGACGCCTGACGACGGCAGGGAGGAGAAATGAGCGGCCCACCCTCTGCGGTTGAACTGACGCGTACACTCATTCAGCTCAATACCGTGAACCCTCCGGGGAATGAACGCATTGCCGCCGAGTTAGTGGGGCATTGGCTCCAAGACGCGGGCTTTCTGGTCCGCTTCAGCGAATTTGCCCCGGGCCGATGCAGTCTCGTGGCCCGAGTTGGTGGTTGTGCGACACGACGTCCGCTCTGTTTCACGGGACATCTTGACACCGTACCGCTTGGTGCGGCGCCCTGGACCTGCGATCCGTTCGCTGCGGATGTGGCCGATGGCAGGATCTATGGGCGCGGATCGAGCGATATGAAAAGTGGCGTGGCCGCCATTCTCGGCGCAGTGCTCCCGCTCGTCCGCGACCTCCAGCGTGGACCTGGGGTCGTCCTGGTCTTTACAGCGGGAGAGGAGACGGGGGCGGAGGGAGCGCGGCACCTCGTGGCGGGTAAGGACTTGCTGGGTGAGGCTGGCGCCGTCGTTGTGGCTGAGCCAACTGCGAACTATCCACTTGTCGGGCATAAAGGCGCGCTGTGGGTGCAGGCCTGTACGCACGGAATCACGGCTCACGCATCGATGCCCGAGCATGGAGACAACGCCATTTACAAGGCAGCCCGAGCGGTGAGCGCGCTGGAGCATTTCGACTTTGACGAAGCCTCGCATGCGGTGCTGGGTATGCCGACTCTCAACGTTGGGACGATAGAGGGCGGCATGAATCTCAATTCCGTTCCGGATCGTGCCGCCGTTGGCATCGATATTCGAACCATCCCGGGTCAAGACGCGGCCGGCCTGTGCACGCGACTGAGAGAGCGGCTTGGCGACCAGGTAGAAATTACTCCCACGATGGATGTCAAGAGCCTATGGACCGAGCCTGAGTCGCTATGGGTGCAAGAGGTGTTCGGCATCATGGAACCGTTGTTGGGAGAGTCGGTTGAACCTCGAAGCGCCAGTTACT
This sequence comes from uncultured Vicinamibacteraceae bacterium, assembly GCA_964591245.1. Lineage (GTDB taxonomy): Bacteria > Acidobacteriota > Vicinamibacteria > Vicinamibacterales > UBA8438 > CAZPZZ01. The sequence continues at coordinate 2,207 of CAZPZZ010000175.1, forward strand.
TTACTGACGGGGCAGTGCTGGCTCCGGCGTATGGTGATCCTCCAACGGTCATTCTCGGTCCAGGGGAACCAGCCCTGGCGCATCAAACCGACGAATATTGCGTGATTGACCGTATAGAACAGGCGGTCGAAGCCAACCTGATGATTACGAGGCAATGGTGTGGAGTGTAAAGGGTGGAGATGGCGAATGTGGCAACAGATCAACGGACTGGCGATTCGGGGGTGCCTGGTTCTGGCCGTGGCGTGGCCAGCCGGTGGCGGTCAGGTTATGGAGGTGGGAACGATTCAGGGTCTTGTAACGAGCGATCAGGGCGCCCAAGCCGGAGTCTGGGTGATTGCCGAGACCGATGACCTCGATACGACATTCCGCAAGATTGTCGTGACCGACGACGATGGACGGTTCGTGCTCCCGGAATTGCCGCCGGCGTCGTACGCGGTTTGGGTACGAGGCTATGGGCTTGTTGATTCGGTGCCGGTGAGGGCGATGTCTGGAGCGCAAGACCTTCGGCTTGTCGCACGCGTGGCGACCACGCCCCAGGAGGCGGCTGTCGTGTACCCTGCGAACTACTGGTTGTCACTCATGGAACCTCCGCCGGCGAGTGAGTTCCCGGGTACCGGTGCGGGGGGGAACGGCATTAGCACACAGCTCGAAACCCGCCATGAGTACCTGTACAACATCAAGGGTTGCCTGCGTTGTCATCAGGTGGGGAATGCCTTTACCCGCGAGATTCTGAACCCACATGAATACGACTCGACGGTCGAGGCTTGGGACGTGCGCGTTCGCATGGGCCAGCGCGGTTCCGAGATGAGTTCGTTCATGAGCCGGTTTGGACGAGGCCGAGGGTTGCAGATGTTTGCCGATTGGAGTGACCGGATTGCCGTCGGTGAAGTGCCTTCGGCTCCCCCGCGCCCGGCCGGAGTGGAGCGGAATGTGGTCCTCACTCAGTGGGAGTGGACGGATCAGATGGGTAAGATTCACGACGAGGTCTCCACTGACAAGCGTGATCCCCAGGTGAACGCGTATGGTCCGATCTACGGCGTTGATATTGCGAACGACAACCTGGCCGTACTGGATCCTCTGACGCACACGGCGAATATGTTACGTATTCCCACGTTGGTGGATCGGATGACTATGCGAGCGTCGTACGCCCAGTCCGGGTATCCGCCCTCTCGAGTGGTCGATTTGGACCGTTTCAATCCTGCGAGTATTCACAATCCCATGTTGGACGGGCGCGGTCGGGTCTGGTACACCGCAACATTGCGTCCGCCTGAGGACCAACCTGACTGGTGTCGAGACGGGTCGGACAATCCCTACGCGCAATACTTCCCGTTGGAGCGGTCAGGCCGGAACGTGAGTTACTACGACCCAGAGACAGGGCAATTCACGATGGTCGATACGTGTTTCGGTACCCACCATCTGCAATTCGGCTATGACGAAGATGCCACGTTGTTTATGGGACGTCCGAATGGAGACGTGTTTGGTTGGCTGAATACCCGGGAGCTTGATGACACAGGGGATGGGCGGTTGTCTCAGGGGTGGTGTCCGACGGTAGTGGATACCAACGCGGATGGGAAAATTACGAAACCCTGGAACGAGCCGACCCCATTGCGGGCCGGGCGATTTGAAGAGGACGCAACGACCAATTCCTACGACTTCGATCCGACCCTGGACACACGGATAGCGATTGGCGCGTACGGGATTATTGTCAATCCTGTCGATGGAACTGTGTGGGGGGCGCAGGATTCATTTCCAGGGAAGATTATTCGGGTGGATCTCGGAGACGATCCCCCGAGGAGTTGTATCGCTGAAGTCTTCGAGGTGCCGTCTGAGCGCTGGGCGGTGGAGGCGAGTGGAGAGATCGGGTTCATGCCGCGAGGGCTCGATGTTGACAGCAGTGGGGTGATCTGGACTGCCCTCTCTGGTACGAATCATCTGGCCAGTTTCGATCGACGCCGATGCGGAGTGTTGATGGGACCCAGAGCTCACGAGGGTCGCCACTGCGCGGAGGGATGGACGCTGTATCCTTTGCCCGGTCCTACCTTCAAGAACACGACGGTTCGCGCTGATTACAACTATTACAACTGGGTCGACCAGTTCAACACGCTGGGGTTGGGTGAGGATGTGCCGATTGCCACGGGCACCGGCTCTGACTCATTGGTCGCCTTGGTACCCGGCACGGGTGAGTCGATCGTGCTGCGCGTGCCGTATCCACTTGGCGGTTTTCATCCACGTGGTTTGGATGGGCGGATCGATGATCCCGATGGGGGATGGAAGGGCCGCGGAGTCTATTCATCTACCGGTGCGGACACGGTCTGGCACGCCGAGGGTGGATGGGCTGTTGAGAATGGAACCTATCGGTCTACCGGGAAACCGATTTTGGTCAAGTTTCAGATTCGTCCGCACCCTTTAGCGCATTGATGCAGTAGTGAGCGTCGAAAAGAGCTGAACCTCCGGGTGTGAGCCGTATCCAGAGGGTGTTTCTTCGCGGTCAGACTGCTGGCCCTGCAACGATCACGATGTTCCCACAGCCGATCGGGGTGCGTGAATACCTGATCCTGCGGCGGAGAGCCGTAGCCACCGCCGCAGGCAAGTCCGACCCCTGGTGATGCCCTGAGCGACCTCAGTTGCACCAGGCGGGCCGTCCGAGACTTATTCAGGGAGCGCAAGCGCGATCACCTCGGGGACTGGCGAGCCTCCGATGGTCAGGGCAATGTATTGCCGATCATTGACCAAGTACGTCATCGGCGTGCCGATTGCTCCCCGAGGAAGATCGACAGAGGCGAGTTGTTCGCCACTGGCCTTGTCAACGGCAAGCAGTTGGGGACCACCGGTGGAACCGCCGGTCGTGAGTGCGTAGATGAGCAGGGTTGGCGTCACAAGGGGGCCACTTCGACTTCCATCACCACCGAGGGGAGGCAGATCGAGCTCTCGTAGCATCGGGTGATTTCTGATGCGCTCTCCGGCCCCGAGTGGCTGCATCCATTCGTGATCTCCCGTATTGAGATTGATCGCCGTCATGCGGGAGTAGGGGGGCTTGAAGAGTGGAAGGCCTTGCGGCATCGTCGGTGAACGAGTGCCAGCTCCCCGTGCCTCGATGATGTTGAGGGTGGCCCCTTCTCCTGGCTCGGGGTCACGGTAATTCCGCACGCTGAACGCGTTCACCGAGGGGACGTAGAGCAGCCCTGTCTCCGGATCGACGCCGGCGCCCGACCAATTCGCGCCCCCACCTGCACTCGGTCGTTGGATGGTACCGCGTAGGCTCTGTGGCGTGAATACTGGGCCGAGCCGAAAACCTTCGACGGCATCGATGGCCATCTGACGAATCGCGGGCGTGAAATCGACGAGGTCGTCGATCGTGGCGCCCTGGTACTCAAACGCGGCCGGGCGGGTCGGAAAGGGCTGTGTTGGCCACACGACCTCTCCGGGGATGTCGGTGTCGGTTGGGACGGCGCGTTCCTCGATCGGCCAGACGGGTTCTCCGGTTACGCGGTCGAAGACGTAGAGAAAGCCTTGCTTACTTACTTGAGCCAGGGCCTTGATCGGTTTTCCATCGACTTCAATGTCGATCAGGTTGGGCGCAGCCGGGAAGTCATAGTCCCAGAGTCCGTGGTGCACGGCCTGAAAGTGCCATTCACGTTGACCAGTTTCGATGTTGAGGGCGACGACGCTCTCGGCAAAGAGATTGGCACCGGGGCGGTGGCCGCCGTAGTAGTCTGGAGCCGGCGTGTTCGTGGGCAGGTAGACCAGTCCGAGTTCTGGGTCAGCGCTCATCATCGACCAGACACCGACTTTTCCGGTCACGCGCCAGGAGTCGCCGCCCCAGGTGTCATTGCCGAATTCGTCACCTTGCGGAATCGTGTGAAAGGTCCACTTGGTGCGACCCGATCGCGTGTCGAATCCACGCATCCACCCCGGCGGAGCCTCTCGGGTGATGTTGTACGACGAGATTGACGATGGCGTGATGATGGTGTCACCGACTACGAGCGGAGGAGATTGTACGGAATAGAGGAGGGCGTTCAGCCAGTCACGGTCCTCGCGGGCGGCACGCGGAAGGTCTCGCGTTAGGTCGACTCGTCCATTCTCTCCGAAATCGAGACACGGACGTCCATTCTCGGCCTCGACACAAATCAAGTAGCCGTTGCTCGTTCCCCAGAAAATTCGCTCAGATGCACCATCGGTCCAGTAGGCGACTCCGCGTTGGTTCCATCGAGCCGTCATTGTGGTCGTGCCGGCTTCATAGGTTTTGGGGTTATAGACCCATAACGTCTCGCCGGTAGCGGCGTCGATGGCCGCGCCCTGTGACGTCGGCATATTGATAAAGATCTTGCCGCCGACCATGAGCGGGGTCGCCTTTAGGTTGTTTGTGTAGGGGGGTTGGCCGTCTCGCCACCGATCAGGGTCTTCTTCGTTCAGGGCATCGAAGATGACGTCCGAGGGAGCCCACCACTCGCCACCGTCTGGCGTGCTCTTGCTGATATAGGCATCTGCGGATTGCCACTGCCAGGCGACTTCGAGTTCCGAAAAGTTCGTCGCGTCGATCTGCTCCAGCGGCGAGTATTTTGTACTTCCCAGATCGCCACCGTACGTGGGCCACTCGCCGTTAGTCGGCGCTCCTTGCTGCGCGACAGCTGGCCCTGCAGTCATTACCGCCGTCACGAGAAATATCGAGAGTGCGCTCGCCCATCGGATCATCTGGTGTCTCCTCCGCCGTTGTGACCGTTGATGCGACCATAATACCGTCACCGGCCTGAGCTGTGGTGAAATCGCTTGCGTTCTGTGCGGGCCCCGGAAGGGGATGACCTGAAATGAAGTCGGACGATAGAATGTTTCCAACGTGGCACGAGCGATTGGAGAGCGGGTGAGGCCTAGGGTTGCCGTATGTCGGGGAGTCGTGCCGACACTGACGTTGACACTCATCGGTATGCTGCTGTGGGAGGCTCAGGACGCGGTTGGGCAGGGCCGGCGGCTCGAACCTGAGACCTACCATTGGGTACTACCTGCGCAATACGACGGTGTTGACGTCGTCGAGTTGCATCCTGGTGATTGCTACGTGATCCAGCGGGCGGATGGCGTGGTGTATTTCGGAGATCCGCTACCAGATGTTGCAGAGATCCAGCCGTTACTCGGAGCACCCGTTGCGCATGTCGTCGAAGACGACGGCGAGCAGCCCGTCTGTCGTCTCGGGACGTGTGTGGCGTTGGCGCGTTTGACAGAAGTCATCACAGCCCAGCTGATCGAGTCGGGGGATCCTCGATCCCAACGGTCCGCCAACCATCGGCCCTCGCCACTGGATGGCATGCGCGGGGGGGCCTATTCGGATGTGGGGTCACCGCACCGAACCCGTTATCGCCGTGCGGCTGAGCAGCGCATGGCGTATTTGCATCGCCGTAC
>CAZPZZ010000176.1:0-7596 GCA_964591245.1 uncultured Vicinamibacteraceae bacterium
GTCGTTGGACGGATGTTTGGTTTTTGTGTGCTTGAGACTCTGCGCGCATGCCCAGATTGCCTCCCCCTGGTGCTCGTGTCGTGGCTTCGCGAGTAGTTTTCCCTCACCGTAGTCAACTGGTTCTTGGATCCGACTCCCCCTGTGGGCATTTGGCCGGCTACAGGCCACTACGGGGAGTGGACGGTATAGCGGGTGGGGTGGTTGCCGTCTCCGCCCGTGCCACTTGGTTGCCCTGTCGCACTGGGACGCCCTGGAAATTGGTGGCGGCCCATTTCGCGGCGCCAAGAGGAGTATCCTCACCAGACACACCAGAGCCACCTGGTGGGGTTAGGACGACGGCGAGCAGGCTCGCACCTGCGGTCGATTAAACAGACATGGCAGGCTGGTGTTTCGCGCAGGTCCGCGGCGCTCCAGGCCGGTGGAGCGACGGAGGGGTTACCGTCAGTATGCCTGGCGTGACAGACTCGAGGTATACGATGGACGGATGAGCATCGTCCGGTTCCAGGCCCTCTTCAAATCGTGCGACTACCGCGCAATGCTGCGTGACGTCTTTTTTCGGCTCGCCCGGAAAGAGCGGCTCGGGCTAACCGGCAAGAACGCTTCCGGCAGGACCACGTTGCTGAAGTTGATCCTGGCCGGTAACCCCGACTGCCGGCACCGTTGAGAGCGATTGGGACACACGGATCGGCTACTTCTCGCAGTTCTCGGAGCTGACCGGGGACCGATCGATCGACGACGAGCTGAAGATGATGTTCGCCGCGATCCATGCCCTGCAAACCGAGCTGGATGCGATAAACGCGACACTCGCGTCCAATCCGGCTGGCGAACTGCTGGAGCACTCCCTCGCCCGCCAAGCACGACTGCTCGAGCAGGTGGAGTTCCGGAGGGGGCTGGGACCTGTCAGCACCGTTTCGACACAGTTCTGACGAAGCTCGGCTTCGACCACAGATATCGCACCCGTCCGATCGGTCAGTTCCCAGGGGGATGGCGGAATCGGGCCGCGCTCGCCCGGCTTCTGCTCGACCAGTGGGACGTCATCCTGCTCGAGGCCGAGCAGCTCTCGAAGCGCTTCGGCGACCAGCCGGTGTTTCAATAACTGTCCTTCCAGCTCAATCGTGGAGAACGACTCGCCGTCATGGGTCCGAACGGGAGCGGCAAGACCACTTTGTTCGGCGCCGTGACCGGCGACGAACCGGCCGACGAAGATGAGGTGCGATGGACGCGGGGCTGGAGACTTCATCTCCTACAACGCGCGACTCGCGGGGCTGGACCTGGACGACACAGTGAGCACGTGGTGCACGTCTTCGGGCTCGGGTTCAACGCTCTCCGCGAGAAGGTGCATCAGTTCCTGGCGCTGCTGTAGTTCTCCAAGGTGGTTCTGAAGCAGCGGTTCGGCGCGCTCTCGGGTGGCCAGCGGGCCTGGGTCGCGCTGGCTCAGTGCCTGCGCTCCGGGGCCTCCGTCATCGCCCTCGACGAGCCAACCAATCACCTGGACCTGACCAGCACCCAGGTGATGGAGCGGGACCTACTTCACTTTCCTGTCGGTGTCGTGGTGGTCAGCCATGACCGCTGCTTCGTGGACAAGGTCACGACCCGGCTGCTTGTTTTCGAGGGTAGGGGCCAGATCCTCGATGTCCAGGGCAACTGGACCATCTGGCAGCACAGCCAGGCATCGCACGCAGACCGATGAGAGCCCGAGACCGTCGGGCATGCTGACACGCTCATCTCCACCCTCTCGACGACACGTCGTCTCTCCCGTTCGGCTGGCAACGTTCAACCGATGCTCGACTTTTACCGCTTCCTTACCGAGCTCAGTCATCTCGGCGACCTCGACCTGCTCCGTCCCGGAGCGATGGCGCGCGTCGATTTTCAGGATGTCCCCGATGCGCCGCGCGAACTGCTGACCGGCCAGACTCGGGCCATTCCGGGCATCGGCATCGCACCGTTGGCCTGGGTCTTCCGCACGCTGTAGGATAAGGGCTACGCCGGCCCGGCTCAGTCGACGACCATCGAGCCGTTCGTCCCGGTCACCAAGGAGATGCTGCGGAAGCCGGACGACGGCGACTGGCGGATGTGGCGCTGGACGTTTAAGGGATGGGACTGCAACCAGAATAGATCCGGAATCGCTTGTCAGACGGGTTCTGGCGTTTGCTAAGGAGAGGTGAACGGCGCCTGGCTTGGATTCCCCATGCGTTGTGCGTCTCTTTGGGTCTGGGAGTTTCGAGAAGGACCTGGCCGGAGGCTGTGTGCCAGGAGCCCTTGTGTGATTCTGTACACAATAACGGCCGGACCTTGTCTGTCGCGCAAGGTCCGGCCGCAACGGGTAATTCCGACGCTAGCTGAGAAGGTTGACTCTTAACCCACCCCGGCCGTACGCGCCTGCTGGAGTTCCTCGGCGCGATCGCGAAGTTCGTCCGCCTCGGAAATCAAGGCGTCCCGCTCGTCCAAGTCTTCCGTGAGGTTGGCCTGCATCCGCATGAGAATGTTCTTGTAGGTCAGTGCCTCGATGTAGTCAGGGTTGAGATCCAGTGCTTTTTCCACTTCCTCAAGTCCGAGCATCACATACTCTTCCTCTTGCTCGTCACTGAGTGTGAAGTCGCGGAATGCCTTCTCCCAGTAATAGGTCGAGATGGTGTAGAACGCTTCGGGATTCTCAGGTTCGAGGGCCGACCGTTCTCGGAGTGCTTCGATGGTCTCATCAAAGAGCTCATTTCGGTTGTAGAATGCGGCCAATTGTAAGAATACCTGCGGATCGTCGCCCCGTTGGGCCCGTACCTGCGTAAGCACTTCTTCCGCCTCAGTAAACAGACCTGAATCTTCGTAGAGCCTCGCCAGCGCGAAGTAATTTTCTGGGTTTGTCGGGTCGGCTTCGGTCATGACTTGTAACACCGGCTCGGCTTTGGCCGGCTCATTGGCCTTATCCGGTCCAAAGGCTGCGACCAGGTATTGGAGCGACAGCGTTTGCATGTCGAGCGAGTTCTGCCGCTCGGCGGAAGTGATGTAGTTATCGATTGCCAGCTCCAGCACTCGGTCGTTGTCTGGCTCGCCGCGAAGTGCCGGACGGTATTGCTGGTCGTAACTGTTTGCCAGGTAAAAATAGGCCTCGACAAGATTTGGATCGTTTACCAGCACTTCCTCGTACAGCTCTGCGGCAGCTACATAGTCGGCGCGCTGGTACTGTGTGTGCGCGTCTCTGATGACCCGTAACGCCCTAAGCCGGTCAAAGGCGGAACACGATATCATCGGAAGAACAACGAGGGTGACGAGTGCGAATCTGGTCACGAGCGATCGGATGTGCATAACGGTTCCCTTCATTACCGTACCGTTTGTTGTTGCTGTTCGGTGCTCCGTATCAGTTTACGCGTTCTCAAACGTGGCCGATCCGGTGTGTCAAGTGTTTCACGCATACTATGATGAATGCGAGAACATCACTCTCCACCGCCATCCCTTCAACAAAGGTCTCGGCGCGAGCTAACTGGCAGCAGCTATTGTTCTTGCGAGCATTGACTGCCACTCGAACAGATTTGCATGGCTCTCACGTTGTCTGAGACACCCGCGTTTCATGACGTGAGAGCTAGTAAAGCCAACTGATGTAACGCAACAGTATAGTGACGCGAAAAACGGCAAGTCAAGCCATGAGACAACGTGAGCGTCAGACGGCAAGCTCGATTCTCCCCGAAGGTCCGCGTCTGGCACGGCTCGAAGCGTTTCGTGTATGCCTGTCCATCCGCAGAGAGTGCGATTAGGCTATTGGTAACGGAATCCGATGCTCAGCTTCGACACGCTTGCCGATAAGATTCGTGCCTTCAATCCTGATGCCGATACGGCCTTGCTGCGTCAGGCCTACGATTTCTCCGTGTCCGCGCATGCGGGGCAGAAACGTCAGTCTGGTGAGCCCTACGTGACCCATCCGCTTGAGGTGGCCTCGCTGGTGGCTGACATGCGATTGGACGATGTCGCGATCGCGGCTGGCCTGCTTCACGACGTCGTCGAGGACACCCTCACCACCATCGATCGGGTGTTGGAGTTGTTCGGGCCAGAAGTGGCACATGTGGTCGAGGGGGTTACGAAGATCAGCGTGATTCCGTTTTCCTCGACCCAGGAACGCCAAGCCGAGAATTTCCGCAAGATGTTGCTGGCGATGGTCGACGACATTCGGGTGATCTTGGTCAAGCTTGCCGATCGCATTCACAACATGCGCACGCTGGACCACTTGGCCGAATCGCGTCGGACGAAGATTGCGCAGGAGACCCTGGACATCTACGCCCCGATTGCCCATCGGCTCGGGATGAAGAAGATCAAGGATGAACTCGAAGATCTCGCTTTCAAGCATCTCGAACCCAAAGCGTACGAAATGGTGCGGGCATGGGTGGAACGACGCCGGAAGGCGACGGAGAGCACGGTTGACGATCTCACGCGAACGCTTCACCAAACGCTTACGGAAGCTGGGGCTCCCTTTCAGAGGATCGAGTCGCGGATCAAGCGACTCTACGCGGTTCACAAAAAGGTTCGGCGACAGCGAGTGTCTCTGGAGCAGGTCTACGACCTGATTGCCCTCCGAGTGATTACGACCTCTGTGCGCGACTGCTACGCGACGCTGGGCATTATTCATCAGACCTGGCAACCGGTGCCTGGTCGTTTCAAGGACTTGATCGCGATGCCCAGAGCGAACCGATATCAGTCCCTTCATACAAAGGTTGTCAGCCATCGGGGAGTGCCGTTTGAAGTACAGATCCGTACCGAAGCGATGCACGCTGTGGCAGAGCAGGGTATTGCTGCGCACTGGAAATACAAAGAAGGACGTATTGGGGTGAATCCTGATGAGGAGCACTTCACCTGGTTGCGGCAGTTGCTGGAAGTGCAGCAAGACGTACGAGATCCTGGAGAGTTTATCCAGAACCTGAAGGTTGATCTCTATCCAGACGAGGTCTACATCTTCACCCCGAAGGGCGAGGTCAAGGCATTACCTCGCGGGGCCACACCGATCGATTTTGCGTACGGTATTCACACGGACGTGGGGCATCAATGCGTTGGTGCGCGGGTCAATGGACGTATGGTGCCGGTGCGTACCCGGTTGGTGAGCGGCGATATCGTGGAGGTTGTGACGACACCGGGGCATACTCCCAGCCGAGACTGGCTAAATATCGTCGTCACGTCACGCGCACGGAACAAGATCAAGCACTTCATCCACGCGGAAGAGAAAGTTCATGCGGTTGAACTCGGTCGTAAGCTGGTTGATAAAGAGCTTCGACAATACAACCTCGTTTCGAAGTCCGTAATGGGACCAGAGGCCGTGGAGCGTGTTGCGCATGACTTCGGAGTACAGAAGGTCGACGATCTGTTCGCGGCTATCGGTTATGGCAAGGTGTCGCCGCGCTCGGTACTGGGAAAGCTCCTACCAACGGAGCTTACAGAGAAGCCTGGATCGACACGGGAGGGGACCCCTGCTGGCCGTACACTTGGTAGCTCAGAAGAGACGGTCAAGGTCCGTGGATTCGACGATTTACTCGTATTCAGGGCGCGATGCTGTAATCCGATTAGAGGTGAGGACATCGTCGGGTATGTGACACGTGGCAAAGGCGTTTCGGTGCATGCTGCGAGATGTCCGAATGTGCTGAACCTGCTTTACGATCCAGAGCGTCGTATCGATGTGGTGTGGGACAAGCGCGAAGATGAGACGGGGTTCTTGGTGTTACTCGGTATCCAAGTTGAGGATCGGCAGGGGATTTTGGCCGACGTGACGTCTAAGGTTGCCGGATTGAAGACAAATGTGCGAAAGGTCGAGGCTACGAGTAATGAGCACCACGGCCGTATCAGCATGACCATGGAAATCAGTGATTTGACGCATCTTCGGCGGATTATCAAGGTGATCCATGGAATTTCTGGAGTACTCGAGGTCGAGCGGCTTATGCGATGAGACGGTTTCTGATTGCTCGACCCGTGAGTAAGTCTTTGAACTCACTAAGTTATGATATATTTACCCGCTTGTGCGAAATCGTGTGGGCCTGACGATCGCCTGCCGCGGTTCGGCACGCTTACAAGATCGACGGAATGAGGAACAATGGCAAAACGGTGTGAGATCTGCGGAAAGGGTCCGGTCGTGGGGCGCAACGTCAGTCACGCGCACAATGTGACCCCCAGGCGGTTCGAGCCGAACATTCAGCGGGTGAGAGCGGTGATCAACGGGGGCGTCAAGCGGATCCGAGTTTGCACCCGCTGTATCCGTTCCAACAAGATCACGAAAGCTGCTTGATCGTGTGAGTATCAGGCAAGCGGTTCACACGGACCAGGCTCCGGCCGCGATCGGGCCGTACTCTCAGGCCATCCGCGCCGGGAATCTTCTGTTTGTGTCCGGACAAATCCCTTTGATTCCCACGTCTGGTGATGTCGTAGCTGGCGATGTCGTTGCCCAGACTCACCGTGTGATGGAGAGCCTGGGGGCTATCCTCTCGGCGGCGGGTGCAGGATACGACGCTATCGTGCGGACGACCATATTTCTGACTGACCTCAACGACTTCGCTCTCGTGAACGAGGCGTACGGGAGCTACTTTACCGACCCGGCGCCGGCGCGCGCTACCGTGCAGGTCGAGGCGCTTCCTAAGGGTGTTTGCGTCGAGATCGACGCTATTGCTTCTCTCGGCTAGCCGCCGAAGAACATCGGTCCAGCTAGAGAGCGCTCTTCAAAGGGGTGGCCTCGTGTGTCCGCGGGAAGGGATCTGACACGGTGTGGTGTCAGAGGAGTCATGAGCGCTTCCAGGCAGTGGTGAGGCTGGTCCCGCGGTTAAGGAATGATGAGGCGCGGGCTGTCGTCGTCGGAACGACTGGCTTCTGGATTAGCCTCATTGCGGGCCATTGACTGCATGATTCGGCCGACGAGATCAAGATAAGCCGTAGGGCTACCCTCGAGAGAAGATTTCGCACGCGTTGCAGCTTGCTCGATTCGTCGCAACACTTGTGCGAGATCTTTTTCATTCGCGACTGGTCGCTTTCCGTCCTGTCCTTCAAGCAATGGTTTGAGTTCGGTGGCGAGCCGTTCCGCAGGCAACGACGAGGCTCGATGTTCGTAGATGATGCCCTTGCTTGCCGTCTCGTAGGTGGAGGCCAAGGCCTGTGCGGTGTCTTGGATAATCCGATCGTCCACGGGAAATTCTTCAGTCTGAGCCAGCCGATGAAGCGTTCCTTGCACGACGAAAAAGAGCTGATATTGCCGCTCACTGAGTCCGGTGATGATCGGGATGAGAAATCCCGCATCTTGCTGTTGCTGGCGTTGGACGACTGCCGGCGGATGTGACCGCGATGAGGCCAGATAGGTGCAGTCGGAAGGACACTGAATCTCTGTCAAGCGTTTGGTCCCGCAGCAGACCGCGCAGATCTGTCGGTCCAGGGCGGGACAAGTGCGACGCGCGCGGCGTCGGCGGCAGAGTGGGCAGTGTTCTCGAACCACGGTGTTTCTCGTCTTGGCGTCGTCGACGTGTAGAACGACGGAGTGCGTCGGTTAGCTTGGCATACCGACTTTGTCTCGTCAACGGCTCTGCTGGCGGAGGTTTCCGTGGCGTGCGTAGAGATGTTCGCGAACTGGAGTCATCCATTGGTGCG
>CAZPZZ010000177.1:0-7431 GCA_964591245.1 uncultured Vicinamibacteraceae bacterium
GAGAACGCTTCAACAACTTGCGGTTCGTCGCTCGTCCGCGTGAACGCCTCGGTCACGCGCCGTGCGACATGTCCAAATTGGTAAATCATGCCCCGTTCTAGAGCAATGGTCTGGACAGCGAGAAAGCGCGGAGGACTATTCTGTGAGAACGCGAGCGGTGGTGCGTGGGGGAGGGACGTGGCCAGACGGGAAATTCGTTCGACCTGACTGGCGTTCGAGAGTCCAGTGTCCCCGGCGTCTGGGGAGGGTGAAGCGTGTAGGACCTCACCGTCCGTAACAACTTCCCAGGACACAGCTCTGACCGGTTCGACCCTCTCCCAGCTAATGGGTGTTACCTGTTCGGGCCGAGTAAGTCGTTTTGCTTTAAACAACGTAATCGTCCGCGCCTGTATTGCCAGGTGGTAAGAGTTCTGTCTTTAGAGACGCCATACAAGCTTTCGGTGCATGTGTCCCGTGTTTTTACGTTGTTTCGTACGGGGGGCGGCTATCAATTGGTAGTTTTCACCGTGGTGTTGTGACGTGTGCTGAATTTGAGCGGGGGGCGTTCCGGTATATTTGGCGATGATCACTCTGATTCCAGAGCAGGGTAAAAACTGGCGACTTCACAGGGTAGTAGAAGTGGGGGCTTCCTGATCTGGCAAAGGCGTATATTGCATTATTTTGAATAATATTTAGCGTGCATTGTTGTTGTATTAACTTAATGCTAATTAAACAAGATTTAATAGTTATATGTATTTATAAATTTAAATATAAAATTAAATAATTATTTGACTATTTATTTAATTTTATTTTATTTTTAATAAATTAATATTTTTAAAGATATTTAAATTTTTAATTACATAAAGTATTTAATATTGAATTTTATATTCACGTTATGAATATATTCATTATTCGTTATCCTGTTCGACGGACAGAGCCGAACGCGTGTGGTTTTCGCATCGGAGGGGCGAACGGATCGACAGATGGATCTGCGCGTATAATCCGACAGAAACGCACAGCCTCGCGTTCCGCGAGTTGAGGGGGAGGGGCGATGGTGACCCGTAGGACCGGTACCGCGTTGAGCGTGGTGTGTTGCATCGTGTTGGCATCCGGCGGGCTCACAGCCCAAGAGGCTGTGGAGCCGGCCGAGGTGGGCGTGCCGGCACTGTTGCGCGAGTTCGTGCCCGTGACCGACGAGATGTTGCGGAATCCCGATCCCGCCGATTGGATCAGTTTTCGGAACGGATATGGGCTATGGGGGTACAGCGCACTCGATGACATCAACTCAGATAACGTCGGTGAACTACGGTTGGTTTGGTCGCGTGCCATGCAGCATGGGTACCAGGAGGTGGAACCGATCGTCTATGACGGCGTGATGTTTCTGGCAAATGTTGAGGACATTGTCCAGGCGTTGGATGCCAGAACCGGTGATCTCCTCTGGGAGTATCGCCGGGTCTTGCCAGAGAACATTGCGAATGTCACCGGCACGCGGTACCGCTATCGGAATGTTTCCATTTATGACGACAAGATCTTCTTGGCGACGAATGACGCGTTTCTCGTTGCGCTCGACGCGAAGACAGGTGCGGTGATCTGGGAGACGCAGCGCGCGGACTATCGGGAACGGGTGGCGCAAACTGCCGGACCGATGGTTGTGAATGGCAGGTTGGTGACCGGGTCGCGTTGCAACCCATCGAGTCCGCGGCCGGGCGGGTGCTTTATCACGGCCCATGACGTGGACACCGGCCAGGAGTTGTGGCGCGTCAACACGGCCGCCACCCCGGACCAGGCTGGAGGGGATACCTGGGGTGGTCTACCGCGGGCGGCCCGGCGGCATGCGTCGGCCTGGATGGTAGGGAGTTACGACCCCGAGTTAGACCTCGTGTACTGGGGGACTGGTCCGCCAGCTCCTTTGCCGGAGACCTTGAGAGGAGCCGGAAAGGCGGACCTGCTGTTCACGAATTCCACGCTCGCGCTCGATCCCGACACGGGGGAGATGGCCTGGTACTTTCAGCACCTACCCAGGGATAACTGGGATCTCGATCACGTCTTCGAGCGCATTATCGTCGAGACCGAGGTGTCGCCGGCGTCCGCGGATGTTCCGTGGATCAGTCCGGATGTGCGGTCGGGGGAGCGCCGGAAAGTGATCACGGGCGTGCCGGGTAAAACCGGACTGATTTGGACATTGGACGCCGCAACGGGCCAGTTTCTCTGGGCGAGGCCGACTGTCTACCAGAACATCATGACGGGGCTGGACCTTCGAACAGGGCGTCCCAGCTTCGATGAGTCGACTGCGCCGCAGTCAGTGGAGACACCCTCGTTTGCGTGTCCGCATCTGCTCGGGGGGAAGAATCAACCCTCGGGCGCCTACAGCCCGGAGACCAATGCGTTGTACACCCCGTTGAACAATGCCTGTATGGATATCGCAATGTCCGTTGAAGAGGCCGGGCCGAGCGATGGCTACGATGTCCGGGTACAGGTACGTCATCTTCCCGGTGTGGATCCGGACACGGCACCGGTGGGGCGTCTCGAGGCCGTGTCGGTTTCCACGGGAGAGACCTTGTGGCGCTATGAGCAGCGGGCCCCTATCTATGGGTCTGTTCTGGCGACGGGGGGGAATCTGGTCTTCTCTGGTGATGTCATCCGCCGGTTCCGCGCGTTGGACGCCGAGACGGGCGCGGTGCTCTGGCGGACGATCTTGAACGGGCCGGTGAGCGGTCGCCCCATGACCTACCGTGTTGACGGACGTCAATATCTCGCGATCGGAGCCGGTGGGTTGACGCAAGGGACCGGATTTCTTCGGCTGACTCCTGAACTCACTACGCCGAGCGGGAGCAATACCCTTTTCGTGTTCGCCTTACCGGAATAGCTAGGTCGGAGTGTCCCGTTCGGGTGGAGGAACGACTACATTACCCTGGCGAGCTTGGGCCCCGGCTGCTCGGACAAGTGCTTCCAGGGCTTCGTAGGGTTGCGCCCCGACGATTCGCTGTTGCGCGGCGACGAAGGTCGGAACGCTCGTGATCCCTGCGCGCCGGGAACGCTCCCAGTCTGCGTCGACCGCCCCGCGGACGCGGCGTTCCGCCAGCATGTCCCGGGTAACGTCTGGTGTCACACCGACCGATTGCGCGACGTCGACGAGCACGTCCAGATCAGCGATGTTCCGTCCGTCCACGAAATACGCGCGATAGAGGGCCTCGTGGATTGCCGTGATACCGAGATCGCGGTCTGCCCATTTACCAAGTTCCTGGGCCAGCCGGCTGTTGTAGGTGTGCGTGCGTTCGCCGTACGGCAGGCCTTCGATGCGCATGAGTTCGGCCATCTGGTTGTGCATGGCCGCCACACTGAATCCGCGTCCCGCGAAGAGCGTTTCAAGGGATAGCCCTTCGGCGGGAGTGTCTGGATGCAGGGGGAAGAACACCACCTGAAGATCGATTTCGAAGTGCTGCACCAACTGTTCAGTACGCCCCGTACTGAGGTAACACCATGGTCAGACGTAGTCGGTGAAGAGTTCAAGCAATACGTGTTTCACCATAGTTCCTACCGCAGTCCTGGTTCGCCGCTGAGCCGGCTGGCGAGTGCGTGACATTGTCCAGGCCGCCATTGTACCGGAACCCCGTGTTGGACTTCGTCTACTGCCTGTCCCCGACCTGCCGTGGGATCTCAGAAGGTGCTGGGGTTGAGAACCGGAGGCGGCGTGGTTGGGCGACATCGGCCCAATCGGCGACGGTCATGATAATCGAGTCGGTCAGGGAACCGGCATTGAATGCGATTCGCTCGTTCTCGAAGATCGACTCGTCGGCGTGCAGGGGAAATGGAAGGATGGGAGGGCCGAAGGGCGGTACATCCCCAGATACCAACCCCGTACGAGTACGTAGCTCGTCGGTGGTGGCAAATCGAAGGCGGCGGGTGCCGAGGGCCTTGCGTAGCGCGGCTGAATCTAGCCTGCGGGCTGCACTGATGACAAAGAGTGCAAATTCGCCATCGACCTTCATGACCAGGGCCTTGCCGCCGATCGCCAGCGGCTCGCCACGGACCCGTGCGGAGTCTTCAGAGGTTTTCGTGGGAGCATGATGGAGTTCTCGGAATGGTTTGTCATGCTGCTGCAGCAGCCGGCGTATGGCTGTGAGAAGGGTGCCGGTCATGATGGGGTCGTCCGATGGCGCGTCGGGGGAGGGGCTCCCTGTGTCTCTCTCAGGTGTGCGCCTGCGTGACGGGGATACACGGTCCCGCCTCTGCTACCGCGCAACCGGGGGAACGTTTCGGGATCCGGCAGGGATCTTGTCAGCCTTGTGTATGAGGAGGCGGAGGTGTCACGGAACGAGGAATGTGGTCTGACGGATCCGGAAAGTGCACGCGCGAGAGGTAGTGCAGCGCGACGGCCACGCTCTGGCGGCGAGGCATGGTGGCGATGAGGGGGATGACTAGCCCTCCTAGAAATAGGATGCCCGTGCTCACGCTTGTGACACGAAAATCGAAGAAGACGATCAGAATCAGTCCAATGGCAATCGGAATCCGATCCATCACGATCCAGTACAGCCATGTATCTCCCTGATTGGGTAGAAAGCAGAGGCCACATACGTGACATTGATCATGCATGGTCATCCAGCGTTTAAACACCGGACCCTGGCCACAATGCGGGCACTGTTTGTGAAGTCCTCGTTTCAGAATCTGGTTCATTTCGCTGTTTGGATCTCGAGACGGGGCCGCGTCGTCATTCCCGCCAACCGCTGTCTCGCGCAGGTCCGAGCGCTAGTGGCTGTGACCTGGTGTTCGCGCAGTGTCCACAAGTCACGGACGACCGTACGCGGTCGCCACAGTCCTACGCATACTAACCTAGGGGGCGAGGCTGAGTGTTCCGCTCGACGAATGACTCCAGAGCTTATCCGGGTCCAGCGACAGAACCAGTCTTCGTGGTAGGGAGAACGGACGGATATAATTCGAGTTCTTGAAAGAAGGGATGGTGCAGATGTCGCGTGGAATAGCGGTTGGTGTTGGTGTGGCGCTGCTGCTCATGTTCGGCTTGGGCTGGATC
This sequence comes from uncultured Vicinamibacteraceae bacterium, assembly GCA_964591245.1. GTDB lineage: Bacteria > Acidobacteriota > Vicinamibacteria > Vicinamibacterales > UBA8438 > CAZPZZ01. The sequence goes on from CAZPZZ010000177.1 coordinate 5,009, forward strand.
GCAGCCAAAACGGGAACGGGCCAAGCGGTCCCGACAGAGTCACTGACCGATTTGGAACAGGCGTTCAGTGAGCGCATGGAGAATGTCGCGTTGGTCGGCCATTTCACGATCGACGGTCGGGAGACGCGTGGGGGAAGCCCTGAGCGGTACGAGCTTTCGAGTGTCACCAAGGTCGCCGACGACCGGTGGCGTTTTGATGTGCATATGGTGTACGGCAGTGTGGATGTGACGTTGCCAGTGGTGGTGCCCATTGTGTGGGCTGGCGATACGCCGATGGTCTCGATTACAGATTTCACCATTCCCACACTCGGGACGTTCACGGCTCGGGTATTCTTCTATGACGGTCGTTATGGTGGTTCCTGGCAGCATGGGGAATTCGAGGGCCTGATGTACGGTCAGATTGAGTCTATGGCCGACTGAGCTGCCCGGGGTTCAGCGTCTGCGCGCGTTGTCGGCATGAGACGGCAATCTGGATGCCTGTTGGTCTCTACGCTAAGACCGTTTCCGGTGCAGGAACGCGTGCATGAGTCGGCGCGGTTCGTCGGTCTCATAGGCGCTCTCGAAGGAGCCTATGCCCGCCCGGATTGCATCGTCCAGTGGTTCAGTGTCCCACCGGCATGCCAATGCCTTCTGCAGTCGGATTGCGCGGGGGCCCATCGCTGCAATGGCGCTGGCCCACTGATCGACGGCGCTGTCGAGGGTAGAGGCTGCGACGACACGTTCGACGAGGCCGATGCGTTCCGCCTCGGTGGCCGGAATGGTTTCGCCGGTGAATACCAGCTGGCGCGCTTTTCCTGCCCCGATCAGTCGTGGGAGTAGTGCGGCCTCGATCACCGAGGGCAATCCCAGTTTTACCTCGGGCATACCGAAGGTCGCGTCGTCGCTGGCCACCCGGAGATCGCAGGATGCCGCCACTTCCAGACCCGCTCCGAGGCAATATCCCTGGATTCTCGCAATTACCGGAACGGGAATCCGCCGGATGGCAGCACAGGCATTATGAAGGTGCGTGATGAATCGAGAGGCGGTGGAGGTGTCGAGATCAACCATCTCACGGATATCTGCGCCGCCGATGAACGCCCGGGTGCCTTTGCCGCTCAAGACAATACAGCGGAGCTCCTGGTCCGACTCGAGCGCGCTCATCGCGTCCGTGAGTTGGAGAATCAGATCGCTGTTGAGGACGTTCAGGCGAGCCGGGTGGTCAATGGTGATTCGAGCGATGCGTCCGGAGGTTGCCAAGGTTTCTAGTGCGCTGTGGACTTGTGGCTGCGTCGGAGTAGACATAGGCTCTCTTTCACGGACATTGTGCAACAGGGAGTGTGGACCTCAGTAGTGGGGCGCATGGATCCATTCTGCCAGGTGAGGCGAGTCTTGGCCGTCTTGCGAAGTAAAGGAGTGAGCGGTTAGGTGAGACGTGACATCGTGCATATCGGGGCGGGGGAGTTGACCTACGCCATCCGGGAAATTGTTGATCGCGCTAGCGAGATCCAACGGCTGGGCGTCGCCATGTCTTGGGAGAACATCGGCGATCCGGTGGCCAAAGGCCAGCGGATTCCGGGATGGGTCAAGGACATTGTCGCTGAACTTGTCCGTGACGATTCGTCCTATGGTTATTGTTCCACGCGTGGGGAGCTGGTCACGCGAGAGTTCCTGGCCGATCGGGTCAATGGACGCGACGGCGCTCAGATTACTGCCGAAGATATCCTGTTTTTCAATGGTCTGGGTGACGCCGTATCAAAAGTTTTTGGCTTTCTCCGACGGGAAGCACGAGTAATCGGGCCGTCTCCGGCCTACTCGACCCATTCCTCGGCCGAGGGTGCACACGCTGGGGACCATCCAATTACCTACACGCTTAACCCGGAAAAGGGCTGGCAACCAGATCTCGACGAACTGCGTCAAAAAGTGCGTTACAACCCGGTTATCGCCGGCATTCTCTTGATCAATCCCGACAACCCGACCGGGGTCGTCTATTCCCGGGAGACGCTCGAGGGGGTCATGGAAATTGCGCGGGAATTCGATCTCTTCGTGATGTGCGACGAGGTGTATATCAACATCACTTATAACGATGTGCCGGCGGTGCACCTGTCGGATGTCATCGGAGATGTGTGTGGCCTGTCACTCAAGGGCATCTCAAAGGAGATCCCGTGGCCAGGTGCACGTTGCGGATGGATCGAGTTCTACAATCGCGAAGCGGATCCAGTCTTTGCTCGTTTCGCCAAGAGTTTGGTGGACGCCAAGATGCTCGAGGTGTGTTCCACGACGTTGCCGCAGCGCGCAATTCCGAAAATTCTGGGCGACCCTCGTTATGACAACCATTTGCGAGCACAGGCACAAGAGTTCCAGAAGCGAGCCGTCGAGGCTCGTGGCCTGTTAGAGGCGGTGCCGTCGGTCACGGTGATTGAGCCCCAAGGTGCTTTTTATCTCAC
>CAZPZZ010000178.1:0-7347 GCA_964591245.1 uncultured Vicinamibacteraceae bacterium
TTCCGGATCTCCAGCTTGCCATGTTTCATTACCCAAACCGTATCTAGATCTCGAACGAATTCACGGCGCAGTCGAACCACATTCTCAATGGGTTTGCCTTCAATTTCGGTTTCGATCAAAGCATCCAGAATCAGCGGCGGCACATCTGATTTTTGCCCCAGCGGATCATCCACTGTTATCAGCACACGAGCAAGCCGCGTTTGCTGGTCAAGCGTGCCAATCAATCGGGAAACAATCGCTTCACGTTCGACATTTGGTCCCCAGGCATCCTTATTTCGCAACACAACTTTCGAACCCGGTCTTCCCTCGATATCGAGTCCGATTGACTGATTCGGTTCACTGGATAAGTCCTGTCCATCGGTGAAGGGAAGCTGTACCCACCTCAGCCTGCGCACCGGAACCGCAGCCATCACCCAGTATTCGTCCAGGCCGATCAGTTGGCCCAACTCATCGCCAGGCCTGACTTGAGAACCAATATTGACCGAGCGAGTCAGGATTTGAGCATCGAAGGGTGCATAAACGTCAGCACGATCCAGATCAAGCTGAGCTCTTTCCACTGCCGCTTTCGCCGCAGACACCTGTGCTTTTATTGAAGCGATTTGTGGCTCACGTCTTACCAGACTGCTGTTGGTGTTGTCGATAGTCCCTTCCAACAATTTCAATTCTTTTTCTGCGAGACGTTGTCGAGCCTGCTCGATTTCCATGGACGCTTCGGCCTGTTCCAGTTCACTCATGCTGATCAACAATGCGTTTTCAAAATCAGCAGGATCAATACGTAACAGCAAATCACCTTTATCAACCATTCCTCCCGGAACAAATTCTGGTGACAATTCGACCACCTGACCGCCAACCCGGGGGCTGAGGTCGATCCGTTGTGCAGACTCGACCGTACCCAACACGACCAAGCGCGGGTAATAGGTGCCTCGCACGACTGTAATCGAATCGACGAGTGCCGCCGATTTTCGGGTAGTATTGATTTTTTGAGCGGTCGGCTCCGTTCGATTGATAACGATAACTGCAACGACCGCAGCGCCCAAAATAGCCAGGCAGACAAGAACATTTACGACGATGCGAACCCAGCGCTGTTTCGATTCAAATCGCTCTTGAATTGCTTCATTCATGGCAGTCGGTCGTCAATTCTTGAACAGAACACAGCCGTAACAGCTGATTCCGAAATTATCAAGCACCGCATTCTATTAACGTAGGGTTTGAAACCATTGGGGACAATCGCAGTACCTCGCCTTCCATGAAAAACTAACCGCCTACGATTCCTCTTGCGAGTCGGCCTCTTCGGTTTTCACCTCTGGCGGATCAAGACCATACGCTTCTTCCTGTACATCTTTCGAATCTCCTAACTCTTGCAAGGGTTGAGGAGCGGATTGGAAATCGCCAGCTAACGCAAGATACAGCGCGACACGAATCAGTACTAATTCCAATTGAGCGGACAACAATTGGCGCTGTAACCTTTGCTGAGCGGTGATAGCACTGAGTACATCCAGATACTCGACATCCCCGATCAGATATTGTTCACGTAGCTGCTCAGAAGCCTGACCCGCCAGTTGGACCTGCTCCTTAAGATGTTTGATCCGCAGGAACTGGAACTTTTCCTGAGCCAGACTGTCTTCCACTTCACGAAACGCTGTGAGCATCGTCTGTGCGTATTCATTAAACCGCTGACGTACCACGGCGGAAGTACGATCGACTTCCGCTCGCCTTTGACCTCCATCAAATAACGGAGCGATCAGTTGACTGCTGATCGAAACAAACCAATGGCGGAAGATCGTTTCGGGGCTTTCTGAGACACTCAGTACTGATCCCGTTAAACTGATACGGGGATATTGAGCGCTGATTGCGGACGCGAGATCGCGATCGGAAGCTTGAAACGTGAGGTAGTCACGGCGAACATCGGGCCGCCGATGTAACAACTCCGACGGCAGTCCGGTATCTGGAATCGGTGGCAGCTCGGGAAGCTCTGCTCCCGTTTCATAGATGACGGTCTGGGGCATATTTCCCAACAAAATGGCCAATTGATGCTCCATCACTTCGATCCGTGCTTCTGACACTACCGCCTGCTCCAATGTAGACTCCAGTAATTGGCGTTGTCGAAGAACGTCGGCACTTCGGATCAGGCCCAAACCAAATCGGGATTCCTGTATCTCAAGTCCCGTACGGTTGGTTTTGATTTGTTCATCCAGCAGTTCGACTTGAGCGTGGGCCTCCATCAGTGAAAACCAATGGCGCGCAATCTCCGCCGACAACGTTAATGCGATCACTTTGTAGTCGTAACTCGTTGCATTGGCCCGTAATCGTTCGGCATCAACACGTGACTCGATTTCTCCCCACAGATCGATCTGGTACGCGGCGTCCACTCCCATTTGATAGGTCGTTCGAACTTCATCCAGGCCCACGTCAACGACACCATTGAGGTCAGGTAACAGATCGGACGCTTCTCGCCGTGTCAACGCCCGTGCGGCACGGACTCTTTGCACAGCAGCAGCAAGCGTGTAATTGCCTTCAAAAGCCTGATTAATTTGGTAATCGAGCTCAGGATCGTCGAATGCCATCCACCAGCGTTCAGGAGCTTCGGTGTTTCCACTGCTCGAAAACGGAGGCGCGTCAGGAACTTGGGGCGGATCAAAGTTCCGGCCGGCGCAGCCGCTAACGCCCAGCAGCAATGGCATGAGCCACCGGGCAAGTCGAAACCAGACTGAAGTAAAGGGCGACATGAACAAAACTATGAGGGAAGCATCCGTCAGGTCGACGAAATGGGGGGTAGCGATAGGATTCATGTACAGAAACGCTACATCAGCCGCAAGAGGAATTGCTGTTCACTCGACTCGCTGACTCGGAAAAATTAAAGGGATGGAATCAAACACACCAGGTCCCGATCCCAAAAATTGCTTCCACTTACACGTTGTGGTCGATTTTGCTGATCGCGACATGGGACCCCTAACAAAAGGTTCACCAATCAGAATCCACAAACCTTCACTTCCCGGAACCACGGTCGCGGCTTTGGGTGAACGGCGCAACTCAAAATTAAATCTTAGGACCATCGCAGGCGTTTTTCGAGCTCTTTACGCAGCGAAGCGTTCTTAGCAAGCCGTTCTGGAAGTGGCCTTCAGCGTCTATCACGCTCCGTCAGTTTTCAGGAACGCTTGTCATTACCCTCAGACTTCTCGGTGCGGATCGATTTGCGCATCTCGATTAAACGCTTCTCAGCGTCTTCTTTGGATACTTCTCCCTTTTTAACCAGTTCCCGAATCTTCGCTTCCGCGCGGCGGTATTCTTCCACACTGATCCCATGTTTGTCACTCCGATCTTCTTGCTTCCGTCCTGCGTCGCGGAACATCTTCTTGCGAACTGCAATCAGCTCTTTCTCAGCGTCTTCTTTTGAAATCTTGCCGGCCTCAACCGCGGCCTCGATCTCTTTGGCGAATGCCATGTAGCGGCGTTTCTTCGCCTCCATCTCCCGATTATGAGCGCGTTTGGATCCTGCGGAACGCTTCAGCGCCTTCATCATGATACTGGCTTGTTCCAGTGTCAGTTCACCCGCTTCAACCGCTCCCCCTAACCTTCGCTCAACCGCCTCAAAGTCTTGAGCATAAACGCGGCCCTGTGGAAGAATACAAGATGCCATGGCCACAATTCCCAACCACACCGCGACCGGAACTTTCCAGGTTTTTTCGGTGATCATCATCTTCAGCCTTTTCTCCATATTTCCACTACGGTTCATTGATTTTGCCACAACGCTGGGTGGATCGTCGGTAACATCAACAGCTCCGCTATGTTTACAAGAGCGTTAGCAGTATTGTCTAACAAACGAGCAAGGTCCGCCAGCTTTCATTGACAGGCTTTATGAATCTTGGCCAGGTCCAGAGTCCTTACCAAAACGAAAAAGGATCTCCCATCTGTTACTCAGACTGCTGGAACTTTCCCGTCAGACTTCGTACGGATCGATAGAACATTAAAAGCGAACCACTCGGACACAAGCAACGCAATTCATTTTGGTGAGGATTGCATGGAATCCAGATATCGAAGTAAAACTGGACTTACATTGGACCTCTATTTTCCTCTCGGACTCGGTTGTCAAGCGTCAGATACTAAACCATGGATACTGAAATCCAGAACTGGTATCGTTCGCTGGGACAGGTTAATAGAACGTACCCGGATTCCAAAATTCCAACTTAACCAGAGAACCCATCCCATGAGTAAAACCGCTTCACGACGTGATCTTTTGAAATGGATTGGCCTGACCACGTTCATTCCAGGTTTGGGAGGCACGGCACTGTGTCAGGAAAAAAGCCAATCGACGAAGCATGCCCATGGTAAATCGTCTCCATTCCGAGAACATCCCTACGAAATGATGATCTGCGACTATGTGCGTTTCAAGCTATCCAGAGTAGACAAACAGGGCAAAATCATTTGGGAACACCAACCGGAAGGACGGGTATGGGACTTTGTTATTACGGATGAAAACCTTCTTATTTATCCGATCATCACCGACAAGATGGAAGTCCGCTGCATCGATTTTCAAAAGAACCTGAAATGGTCCTGGCCCTACGCCGATGAGTACCGAGAGATCATCAATATCACAAAGCACCACTCACAACTGATTGTCAGTGGTCAAAAGCCGCCCCAGGCCATTTTTATGAATCTGGAAGGAACGATTGAGAAAAGACTGCCCATCCCCGCCAGGTACCCTCATCATCATGGCCAGTTGGGAAACGTGTATCACGTCGGTAACAAACACTATCTCGCCCAACTCTGGGGTGAAGGGACCGCTCTTGAAGTCGATGAAAATGGAAAAGAGGTATGGCGATACCAAGTGTCCAAAACAGGAACAGGTCGCTATCCGGAAGGAACCGTTCAGGATGTTCTCCGACTGGACAATGGCAACACACTGCTGGCCTGTGGCACTCAGGCTCGATTACTGGAAGTGGATCGTGCGGGAAATATTGTCTGGGAATTCACCGGAAAAAGTCATCCCGAACTCAATTTCACCAACGCCTGCAATCTCCAGAAGCTGAAAGACGGTTCCATTTTGGTCACCAATTTTCTGCGTGGCAATTCAGGTCGTGGCGCCCATGCCTTTCGTTTGTCCAAAGAGAGGAACATCTCCTGGACGTTTAACGATCACAAGCATTTCACCGCCGCGAGTCAAGTGTGGGCAATTGAGCAATAGAGACCGTCCAAACGTACGATACCAAGGCGGCGTAACATACTTTCGTCTCTGATCCCGCCATCAGGGATGACACTCGATTTGGTTATCGGACTGCGCAGGCGGATTGACAAACGTCACTTGTCCAAATCGGTGCGGTGTGTGAAACGAAGGCTTTGACGTGTCGGCCCGTGACCACTGGCTGTACTGCATATTCGTATCGCCACCATGCCGGTTGAGGTTCAGGTTCCAGCGATCGCCGGGCCGCAGCAACTTGCGCTTCATGTACCTGGCGAAATTAGCCAAGGGAATCGCCACCTCACAGGTCCATGACTGGTCCTTGTCCGAGTCGTCATTCAACGTTCCCCTGTAAGTTCCGGCGATGCGGACTCCCTCGGCAACCCACGGTACACTGGGCTTCTTCGGCCCGTGCGCTCGATGGCCATCGATGTAAGCCCCTCGCACGTTCCACTCGATGTTGAAATAGAACTCAGGTCGCTCAGGATCCGGTGCCAGCATCACCTCGAAACAGTCGTCCCTAGCGACCGGGTCATCGTGATTCTTGTAGCGCGCCGTGATGTACTCGTCCTGGCAGATGTGACCGATATAGAGATACTTATCGTCCCATAACATCTTAGCGACCGTTTGTTTCTTCTTGCCGTTTTGCCACCAGGTGAAATGAAACGGTCCCATGTTATCAGCCTCGTGCCAGGCGGCTTCGTCCATCCGCCCGTCCAGGGTAATCGGCATAGACGCATGAAGGACGTCATACGTCGGCCGCTGAAATCCCGTTTTCGTCTCAGGTTGGTGGACAGCAGCGGTAACACGTGCGGTCGCGAACGCCTTCTCCGGCGCGCCCACCTGCAGGTACCAACCCACCTTTTTCTCATAAGTCCAGTAAGACTGGTCAGGCACGAAACGACGTCTCTGTCCAAGGGTCGGGGGCAAACCGGCCAGGTCAAACACCATCCGTCGCACGGACGTTTCAGCCAAGTCCTGCCGTGAGGACATCAAAGCCTCACCGGGAAAACGCTTCTCCAGGAATGGATCTATGAAACGGATTGACCTGGCATCTTCGGCACCCACTGTTGAGACACACAGCAGGCAACAGGTAGCGATCCAGCTAGTTCGCAGCCCGTGAACCAAACGTCTGTTTTCCCTTCCGAATTTAGCCCAAGCGATTACTCGATTTAGTCGCATCACGTTGCTCACTCTAGACCGGATATGGTTTCCCTGCACTGCTTGACGTTAACGTCCTTCGCATCATTCAATCTTGGGGGACGCTGAGCCAATCAATCCGGTAGCAGATCAGGCGACAAGCAACCAATTGTTCGTCGCGTCGACACTGCGAATCCCTGTGCCATCGATCCCCACTGCCCCCCTGGTTCGCAACCAGTCTCTGCGTGACATCGAATCCTTTCGGTCATTTGATATCGGTTGCATTTTACTGACCTTTAGTTTTGACGCCTTCGAGCTATGATACTTTAAAGTTTGGGCTCCAGTATAATCAATCTCCTGCGTGCTCTGGATCGACACAAATGATTCAATGTCACTCACGTTCTGTTCTTCCCATTTTCCGTATGAAAAACGGTTTCACGCAGACAGGAAATTCTTCCTTTACACCTTGGCCAATCAATAGACTAGAAAAGTTTCGGCGAATGACGGCGTCGACTATCGCTACCTCCACATGAAACGAGCATCCAGGTAGGAAACAACGATGACCAGAAATGCAATGCTTCTCACCCTCTCGCCGAAAAGACGAATGCGGTTTGTAATGGCGATGACACTTGCGTGCCTGTGCGGGTTTGCTCTGTTCGAGCGTTTAGCGATCGCGGATGACTTGCCTTCGAATGTTGTGAATACGCAAAACCCGAACGATATTTCTTTGTCGCCGCAGGAGTCTCTGGCGCGCATCACCGTGCCCGACGGGTTTCATGTAACGTTGTTCGCTGGTGAACCTGATCTGCGGCGCCCGATTGCGTTCGACTTTGACGATCGTGGCCGTATCTGGGTCGTTGAGAATTATTCACATCCGGTCTGGAAGGAAGACGGAGCAACCGATCGCATACTGATTCTCGAAGATACGGCTCACGACGGGCAATTTGACAAACGCAAAGTCTTTTGGGACGAGGGACGGTATCTGACTGGCATGGCGGTCGGCCACGGCGGAGTGTGGATCGGCAACACGC
>CAZPZZ010000179.1:0-7306 GCA_964591245.1 uncultured Vicinamibacteraceae bacterium
CCGGAGCTGATTGGTTTGAACCCGTCAGCGACACGGACTACCGAGGACAGTAACCGCGTGGCGTAGGGCTCGGTCTGCTTGCGACGATATCGGTGCTAAGCGATACTGTCGTGTCGCTTGGCATTCTTCGAAGGAGATTCCGTAATGGGTTCAAGGCACGTTGTGGCATGGCTGGTGGTCGGCGTTGTCGCGCTGGGAGCTTCCGATACTGTGCATGCCCAGCCGAACCATGACTCGGCGACTCTCGTCACATTTGCGAAGGACATCGCCCCTATTCTGCAACGGAGTTGTCAACAGTGTCACCGGCCGGCGTCGGTGGCCCCGATGTCGCTCCTGACCTATGCCGAGGTACGCCCGTGGGCGCGGGCGATCAAGATGCGGACCGGGTTGAGGAGCCAGCGTGGGGCGATGCCGCCCTGGTTTGTGGAGCGGGATCTTGGCATCCAGCGCTACAAGAACGACATTTCTCTGAATGAAGAGGAAATCGAAAAGATTGCGGTTTGGGCAGACAATGGAGCTCCGCTGGGGAATCCGGCAGACCTCCCCGCCCCGTTGGAATTCGGTGATGAACAGGAATGGGCGATCGGAGTTCCAGACCTGATTCTCGAGTCGCCGGCCGTGACCGTACCGGCCACGGCGGCCGACAAATGGACGAACCTCGGGACTATACCTACAGGGTTGACGGAAGACCGATATGTGGCGGCCGTGGAGGTAAAAGAATTTAATGACATTCCTCCCGAGAGTGGTGGCGACACCGTCGGTGGGCGGTATGTGTTTCACCACATGACCTACGCTTCGGTGGTGCCGGATGGTGTGGACGCGGAATCGTCGACGCGCTTTCCCGTTCACGAGGTGGGCCGAAATGCGGACATTTTTCCCGAGAATGCCGGACGGCTGCTGACGGCGGGATCTGCACTCGAATTGGAAACCGCACATCTGCATGCGAATGGTCGTGAAACGCAGGCGCATCTCAAGTTTGCGTTCAAACTGCATCCTGAGGGCTATGAGCCAGAAATCCGGCACGCTCGCACGTTGGTGGGAAATGGCGTGGACATTGATATCAAACCGGACCAGGCCGAGCAAGAACTGCATGCCTACCGGGTGTTAGATGAGCATACGAAGGTGGTCTCTTTTGAGCCTCACCAGCACGCTCCAGGTACGCGTATGTGTCTTGAGGCGATCTGGGGTCACAACATTGAGACACTGACCTGTGTTGGCTACGACCACAACTGGGTGAAGCAGTACATCTACGATGATGACTATGCGCCGTTATTGCCGAAAGGCACCATCTTGCACATCATTGGCTGGTTAGATACGACCGTGACCAATCGAAACGTGGCCGATCCCAGGAACTGGTCCGGGGGCGGGCGGCGTTCTGTCGCCAATATGTTCATTGACCTTGGTGAAGCGTTGGAACTCACCGACGAGCAGTTCGAGCGCGAGATGGGTGACCGCCGCCGACGTCTTGGATTACAGCAGGGCGACCACCTCATCGGATGCCCGTTGTGTATGGTGGAGTTTCCCTCGCAGGCGGTCGCGGCGGACGACGGACAATGACGATCAGGAAGGTTGGCCTTCCGCCGACTCGTGGCACGGTGTGCACATGGCATGGCTTCCTCGTGGTCTTGCTGTTGTTCACGCTCACGGCCTGGGGGATGAGCGCACAGACCAGGTTTACGTATTCCCGCGGGCAGAGTATTTCGCCAGCCTTCGAGGGGTGGTGGGAAAACGAGGACGGCACGTACACGTTGTTCTTCGGCTACATGAACTCCAACTGGGAGCAGGAACTGGATGTGCCCGTAGGGCCGGATAATGCTATTCAGCCCGGGGGGCCCGATCGGGGGCAGCCGACGCATTTTTATCCGCGGCGGAACATGTTCCTGTTCACGGTTGTGGTGCCATCGGACTTTGGCGATCAGGAGGTGGTCTGGACACTGACGACGAACGGTGAGACGGAGCGCGCCTACGGGTCGCTCCGCACCGACTACCTTCTCGATCGGCAGACCATTGCCACTGAAATGGGCGCGAACTTTGGTCGGGTCAGAGACGAATGGCGTCGGAACGAGCCTCCGGCGCTCAGTTTGGGTGTCGACCAACGTCGAATCGTGCGAGTTGGCGAACCGCTTCAACTTGTAGCGGTTACGACCGACGATGGCATCCCGTCTGGAAATTACACTCCGCCGGCCGTCGAAGCGGGTAAACCACATCCTGCATACCGCGCACTCCAGCAGATCGTGCCGGGCAATCCCCCGGGGCTCAGGTTCTCATGGCTCGTATATCGGGGTGACGCATCAAAGGTCACTTTCAGCCCCCGTCAGCTCAAGGCCTGGCAAGATACCCGCGTCTATTCGTATTCTCCATGGTCACCTCCGTACATCTTGCCCGACGTGCCCGAGGATGGGGCCTGGGAGGTCGAGGCGACGTTCGAAGAGCCCGGTACGTATGTTCTGCGTGCACTCGCGGGCGACGGCGCTTTGACGACGAGCGAGGACCTGACCGTAACGGTCATGCCATGATTCGTGCTCATGAGGTTGCGGTCGATGAGATGTGGGTTACTGTGTGGCCTTCCTGCGAGCGGCTAGTCAGGACGCGTGCCACGAAGCAGGGCGAGGGGGGGGCTCCTGGGTTAGCGAGTCGGGCGTGCCGCGTGTTAGCTGCGCGCCGCCCGCAGCGGAGTAAACGGAATTCGTAGCGTCGCCGTCTACCTTCCTCGAGTCCCGTCTGTCTCGGGACCGTCTTTGCACTCCTTTCAACGGCAGAACCAGAGCGTATTCATGCGTGTTTTCTTTCTTCTGTTCACTATGGTGTTCTCGTGGGTGTTTCCCTCTGTTTCGCTCCTGGCACAGGATGCCGCAGACGAGGTGGCCTCTTTCGATGCTCGCGAGTTGACTGGCGGTGGGTTTCCGCTCGTACGAGCGCTTGGTGTTGAAACGGCACCGGTGGTTGACGGGAACATACTGAGCGATCCCGCGTACGCCGGTGCGATGCCGGCGACGGGGTTTGTGCAGAGCCGTCCATTCGACGGCGAGCCTGCGTCGGAGCGCACAGAAGTGCGTATCGTCTACACGGAGGACACCATTTACTTCGGGGTGGTCTGCTATACCGTAGATCCAGGCACCATTATCGTGGCCGACAGTCGTCGCGATTCAGAGCTCACCGAGACAGATAGTTTTCAGATCATTCTCGACACGTACCAGGATTCACAGAACGGCTTTGTCTTCGGCACGAATCCGGCCGGTATCGAGTATGACGGGCAAGTGACGAATGAAGGGCAGGGTAGCGGACGATTCGGTGGCGGTGGGAGTGGCCGTCCCAGTAATAGTCGGCAACAACGCGGTTCAGGAGGTGGGTTCAATCTGAACTGGGACGGCGCCTGGCAAGTGTCTACCCAAGTCACCGACATCGGATGGACGGCGGAGTTCGCCATCCCGTTCCGCACGTTACGGTATCCGCGAAGTGAGGTCCAGACCTGGGGCATGAATTTCCAGCGGAACATCCGGGTGCGAAACGAACAGGCCTACTGGGCGCCGCTTCCCCGTCAGTTCAACATCAATCGGTTGTCGCTGGCTGGAGAACTGCAGGGCGTGGCGGTGCCGCCACAGCGCAATCTTCAGCTGACCCCTTACGTGTTAGGGGAATCGTTGCATCGAACCGAAGACAATCGCCAGTTCAATACGGGCGATTTTGGGGCTGATCTCAAGTACAGCGTGACACCGAGTGTTACGTTGGATCTGACGTACAACACAGATTTTGCGCAGGTCGAGGTGGACGATCAGCAGATCAATCTTGACCGGTTCACGCTCTTCTTCCCGGAGAAACGCCCTTTTTTCCTTGAGAATGCTGGCTTGTTCTCCGTTGGCCAGTCCGGAGCTGTAGACGTCTTTTTCAGTCGTCGGATCGGGTTGGGCGAGAATGGCGAACAGATTCCGATTGTGGGGGGCGGTCGACTGTCTGGCAAGGTTGGCAGCAATACGAATGTTGGTTTTCTGAACATGCAGACCGCGTCGGTCGGCGGGAATGGTATCCCCGGGCAAAATTTCACCGTTGGGAGAATCAGGCAGGATCTGGCGAATCGGTCCAATATCGGCGCTATCGTGGTGAACCGGGATTCCACTGGGAGCTTGGCCGATGATGGTGACTACAATCGGACATTCGCAGTCGACGGACGCTGGGGGGTCGGTCAAGGCGGGACGGTCAGTGGGTTCATGGCGGGTACGGACACACCTGGGCTTACTGGTGGGAACACCCATGCCTACGCGTTCAGTGCCCAACATCAATCTGAGAACGCGCGGTTGGCTCTTGGATATACGGAAGTAGCGCCTAATTTCAATCCAGAGGTCGGCTTTCTTGCGCGGCAAAGCTACCGACGAATGAATGGTACGGTGTACACGACCTTTCGACCCGAAAATTTCATGGGGGTTCTCGAACTCCGACCGCATGTGTCACACAACACAGTGTTCAATTTCCAGACCGGCCGGCAGGAGACTCAGTTCACCCACATTGACAATCACATCGAGTGGCGCAACGGTTATGAGATTCACACGGGTATGAACGTGACTCGAGAGGGGGTCTTGGCCCCGTTCGAGATCTTCCCGGGGGTAATCGTGCCTCCCGGCACCTACGATCATCGGGAAACGCAAATCGCTGGTAATACGAATCTGGGGGCCCCGGTGAGCCTGAACTTCAATAGCATTGTGGGTGGGCTTTTTGGCGGTGATCGCGTGACAATTACGCCGTCCATTGCCGCGCGTGCCGGCGAGGCCTTCAATGCAACGTTCGAATGGAGCTACAACGACCTCAGGTTGCCGTCGGGAGATTTCACCACGAATCTCGCACGTTTCCGAGTGTCCTATTCTTTCACCACGCGGATGTTCTTCCAGGCGCTGGTGCAATACAACGACCGTGCTGATCTCTGGTCCTCGAATCTCCGGTTTGGCTTGCTATCCGACGCGAATACCGGGTTGTTTATTGTCTACAACGATATTCAGGGATTGGGCAGTCTGGTGCCAAGTGGTGCGGGGCGCACCCTCACGCTGAAGTACAGCTATCTGTTTGAGTTGCTGCGATAGGCGCCATCTCTTTTTGTATCCGACGGTGGTAGTGATATGAATGGCCTCAGCGAGATGTCGTGCGTGATGCGGGTTTCCGCTGGTTGTGCGCTGTGCGGTTCTAGGAGTGTAGACACGATGCGTTTCCTTTTCACACTCGGTGTTTTCGTTCTTGTCAGTGGGCTCCTGTCGCCAGCCGGCGTCCGGGCTCAACGCTCGCCCGCGTTGTCTGCGGGCTCATCCCAAACCGCCTCCACGTTGAGTTACGACGGACCACGTACTTCAGACGGCCGACCAGACTTGAGTGGTATTTGGCAGGTCTTGAGTACGGCCGCCTGGGACATCAGGGCGCATAACGCGCAGGACGGCATTCCAGCGGGACTCAGTGTTGTTGTTGGTGGAGAGATTCCCTATCAACCGTGGGCCGCAGCCCAGCAACAGGAGAACTACGTGAACCGGATGACTGCCGATCCGGTACGGCAGTGTTTTTTGCCTGGCGTTCCCAGAATTACCTACATGCCGTTTCCGTTCCGTATCGTGCAAACACCGGATCACGTTGTGATGACGTATGAATTTGCGCACGTGGTGCGGATTGTTTACACAGATGGCAGTCCCCATCCGCTGCCGAACGACTTTTGGCTGGGTGATTCCCGCGGGCACTGGGAGGGCGACACACTGGTGGTCGATACGACGCATTTCAATGGTCGCACGTGGTTCGATGCTGCAGGGAATTTTCACAGTGATGCGTTGCACGTGGTCGAACGCTACACACCGACCAGTCAGTATCACATCGACTACGAAGTCACGATTGAAGACGATGAGGTGTTCACCCGCGCGTGGACGATGCGTATGCCTCTCTATCGGCGGATGGAGGACGGGTTACAGATCTTGGACTACGATTGCGTTGATCACATTTTGCAATCGGTGACCGGGCAAGAGGGAGGTGCACAATGAATGCGTGGCACGCGCGACTCGTTGCGATCATGCTGCTCGCCCTGCCGTCGGCGGTGACCGCTCAGGAGATCCAGGAGGGCTTTGAGCCCCCGAGGACCGAGTGGGGAGATCCAGATTTCCGTGGCTACTATTTACCTGGTGCGTCTCAGCCGATGGAGACTCCGTCCGGGTCGACCTGGCAGCAGCCCGAGGGCGCCAACCGTGGCCAGGGGGCTGCGTTTTCCAGATTCTTCGAGCCGGACGCCAATGCGGCGCCTCGTCCGGCGCGGGTGACCACGCCGATGGTCATCGATCCGCCGGATGGCAAGATTCCGTTCCAGCCCTGGGCTGCTGAACAGCGGGGTGAGATCATGGCTCGCCAGGATGAGCTTGAACATCTGGATCCACGCGTGCAGTGTTTACCTGCCGCGGTACCGCGCGCGCATTTGCCGGTGGGATACAACACCTACCAGATTCTTCAAGTACCAGGACACGTGCTCATCCTCTACGAGTGGAACCATCATCACCGCTACATTCCGCTCGATGGAAGCCCACATGTTGATTCGACCATTCGCCTGGGCATGGGGGATGCGCGCGGACACTGGGACGGGAACACCCTGGTAGTGGATTCGACAAACTTTACGGGTAATACCTGGGTGGTGGGACATGGCGCTCCTCCCGAGGGCGCCCCGGCAAGCGCGTTGAGCACTGGTCACGGTGTCTTTCACAGTGAGCAGCTTCACGTCGTGGAGCGGTTCACCATGGTCGATGCCGATACCGTTCATTACGAGGCGACTATTGAAGATCCGGAGGTGTTCACACAGCCATGGACGTTGGCGTTCAACGCGCTCCGGCGCGCGCCTGAGGGGCATATGCTGTTCGAGTACGCCTGTCATGAAGGCAATGGACGCAACCTGTCGCTCATGACTGGCTCGGATGTCGATGCCGCACGTGTACACCCTCTCCAATGAGCCTGTGTGATTGACCAGAGGTGAAACTGATGCGAACCAGAGTCTTGCTGTTAATGGCCGTTGCGACGTCCCTTGCCACAACGATGCCGGTGCGGGCCCACCATGCGTTTTCGGCGGAGTTCGATGCGAATCGTCCTCTGACGCTCGCCGGGACCGTGAATCGAACCGAATGGATCAATCCCCATTCCTGGATTCATATCGATGTGGAAGGCGAGAATGGTGACGTGGTGACGTGGGCGGTCGAGTGTGGTGCACCGAACTCGCTGATGCGTCGCGGACTCAACAAGAATTCTGTTCCTGTCGGCACCGCACTTGTCATCGACGGCTTCGGTGCCAAGGATGGATCGAATACAG
>CAZPZZ010000180.1:0-7297 GCA_964591245.1 uncultured Vicinamibacteraceae bacterium
TCGCCTCGATGACGAAGCCTATCGCCTCGGTGGCGCTGATGATGATGTACGAGGAAGGGCACTTTCAGCTCCGCGATCCCATTTCGAAGTGGCTTCCTGAATTTACGGACATGCAGGTGGCGGTGCCGGCTCCGGCCCAGGAACGCTTGACCGCCCGCTTCAAGACGGTCCCGGCGGCTCGACCGATTACCGTGCAGCATGTCCTGACGCACACCGCGGGTTTGGCCAATAGCTACCGGGGCATCACGCAGCCGGAGTTTCAAGAAATGTCGGCGCAGACAAAGCCTGGCGATACGGTCGGCGACATGCTGAAGCGCCTGGCCGCACTTCCATTGAATTTTCACCCTGGCGACCACTGGGAATATGGACGTGCGACCGATATTGTGGGGCGGCTGGTTGAGGTGATGTCTGGTCAAACCCTGGACGAGTTTTTTCGCGAGCGGATATTTAAGCCACTCGACATGACCGACACCCACTTCTATCTTCCGGAATCCAAGTTAGATCGCTTCACGGCGCTGTATCGTCCAGGTGCCGACGGTCGCATCGAATTGGCCGAGGCGCCCACTGGTGAGAGTCGATATGTAGCAGAGCCGCATGTCTACTTCAGTGGGGCCGGCGGGCTGGTATCCACGGCCCGTGATTACTTTCGATTTCATCAGATGATGCTCAACGGCGGGGAATTGGAGGGCGCACGTATTCTCAGTCGCAAGACCATCGAAATGATGACGGCCAACCATACCGGCGACAAGGGAATCTGGTTGGCTGGAGAAGGGTATGGCTTTGGCTTGGGCTACGCCGTCGTCACTGATTTGGGACCAGCTGCAACTCCACGGTCAGAAGGCTCCTTTTACTGGAGCGGGGCGTTTGGGACCATTTTCTGGGTCGATCCGCACGAGGAGATTATTGGTATTGTGCTTCAGCAGCTGCGTCCCTACACGCACCTGAACGTCAGGCCTGACATGGCATCGATGACCTATCAGGCCCTTGTGGACTAGGCGGGTTCGCTAGGGCAGAAAGATGCTCTTGGGAATCTTCCCGGTGACGAGCTGGGTAAGATCCACGGCCTCGGCGACGTGGAAATCGACGGCTACGCTGGCGAGTGACAAGGCCTGTGTTGGTGTCAGGTCATGTCCTGACACAAGGAACTGTACGACTTCGTCAACCGCCTGTTGAAGAGCCCGATCGAGGTCGAGGTCGATTCCCATGAGAATGTAATGCGTCGCGGTCTCGGCGCGTGGCATGGTGATCGGCTGGTTCTTGTGGAGCCGGAAGCGGAAGCGTCCAGAAAGGGATTGTTCGATAGCGGTGCCGCTGACCTCGCCGTCGCCCTGTGCCGAGTGTGGGTCACCGACATAAAAGAGTGCCCCCGGATGAAATACAGGTAGATAGAGAGTGCTGCCTACGGTGAGGTCCTTCACATCCAGGTTGCCGCCGAAGGCTCCGGGGGGGCGGGAGGCCTGAACGCGAGGAATGGTCACTCCGGGTTCGCCGACGGTCGGGTTGGCTGGTGCAACCGCCATGATGCCCATGAATGGAGCGAGCGGTACGTGAATGCCCTCGGTAAACAACGCCACTTCGCGGTCGTCGACCCACCCGGTTCGAATGAGATGGCGGGTTGCCTCAATGTCCCTCGGCGGGTCGTTCGGACGGGACCCTGGGTAGCCCAAGCCATAGACGCCGCTGGTGGGACCGGTATTGTTGATGCCATAGGGGGCCCGGGTCGTGAGTTCCAAGATCTGGACTTCTAACATGTCGCCTGCCTCGGCACCCTCGATCGCGATCGGTCCTGTGATGACGTGACCGCTTCGCCCCTCGCGAGGCCGTCCCTCTCGAGAGTTCCAGAAATCTATTACGTCTGGGAGAATCTCGTCAGAGGAGATGCCGAGTTCGCCAAGTGAACGCTCGGGATGTGCAGTCTGGGTGGAGCCGGCATGGGACAACGTGTCGATGCGGACGGTGTCACCAGATGCAATGGTCAGGACCGGGGGTTTGTCCAGCGGGAACCAGCCCCAGCTCAAGGTTTCAGGGCGAGAGGGAACTGCCTGGTCCTGTGCCGAGGCGTTTCCAGTGAGGCACAGTAAGATGAACGCCGTCATGAGGAGAAATGAGAGTCGCGAGTTCATGTCGATAGCTCCACGAAGTGAGGGATTCTGGGTCCGCCCGGTCTCCCATTGAGTCTACGGAGTTTAGAATACCCTTACCGGAGGCCGTCATGCGGCCAAGAATGGCGAGGAAATCCAGATAGGAGAAGTAACGAATGACCACACGACTGACGGTGCTGGTGCTCGGGTGTGCCCTGGTGAGCCTTATTCCGGCTGCGGCGCAGACAAATTGGCCACAGTTTCGCGGAGACATGGCTGGCGTCGTGGCGGACGATCCAGGTTTGCCAGACAGTTGGAGCACCGATCAGAATGTTGCGTGGCAGATCGACGTGCCTGGCCGTGGATGGGCGTCGCCAATCGTGTGGGGTGACCATGTCTTTGTGTTGACCTCGACGGCCGTTGCGGGTCCCGAAGTCCCCATTCAGCCGATCGAGAACTACCGAGCGCGGTCGCTCGGGGGCACCATGACCGCCGCCTTTATTACCGAACAGGCCGAGCCGTTGCGTTGGGTGCTCTATGACGTAGATTTCGAATCCGGTGAGGTGCGCTGGGAGACGACTCTGCATACCGAGGTGCCAGCGTTGCCCACGCACCAGAAGAGCACGTTCGCTTCCGAGACCCCGGTGACTGATGGCGAGCGGGTGTACGTTTACATGGCGGATATCGGACTGTTTGCGATCGATTTTGACGGAGAGATCGTATGGTCGGTACCGTTGGAGTGGCTGCCTCGGCGGGAGTGGGGCGCGGCGTCGTCACCCGTTTTGCACGACGGGCGCCTCTATCTCGTGAATGACAACGAGGCGGAATCGTACGTCGCCGCCTATGTGGCCGCCACTGGCGAAGAACTCTGGCGGACCGCGCGAGATGAACGGTCGAATTGGTCGACCCCGTTCGTCTGGGAGAACGATGTGCGGACGGAGCTCGTGACCACCGGGCAAAACGGCGTGCGTGCCTATGGTTTGGACGGTGAGGTGCTATGGTCCTTGACGGGGATGTCGTCTCTCGTGATCCCCACCCCCTTCTCGGAGCATGGTCTCCTCTATATCAACTCGGGATATGTGGCGGACCAGAGTCGCCCTGTCTACGCTATCCGGGCCGGGGCGAGCGGTGACATCACGCTTCCCGAGGGGTCGATGAGTAACGATTACGTCGTCTGGTCCCATCCGCAGCTCGGGTCCTACAATCCTTCTTCCCTCGTGTATGGGGACTACCACTACACGTTGCTTGATCGCGGGATCTTGCTCTGCTACGACGCCCGTACTGGGGAGGAAGTCTATCCACGTAAGCGGATCACGGCTGGCACGCTATTTACCGCCTCACCCTGGGCCTATAACGGGAAGCTGTTCGCGTTAAGCGAGGACGGGGACACCTTTGTGATCCAGGCGGGGCCGGAGTTTGCCGTTCTGGGGAGAAATTCCCTTGATGAGATGACGCTGTCGACCCCGGCGGTCGTTCAGGGGAGTGTGCTGATCCGGACGGCGACGAAACTCTATCGTATTGCTGAGAGCGGTAATTAGTGCTTAGTTGAAGGGTGCGGGGCATCTACCTCTCTGGTGCGGTGTGGCCGGTCGGGCTTGCAGCGTTCTGGGAGAAGAGGAACCAACATGTCTAGCCTACTCAGAATCACCGTGCTCGCCGTTGTGGTAAGCACTGCCGGATCGGGCCTCGTTCTTGGGCCTGCCCTTCACCAGACCATATCGGCGCAGGAGCCGGTCGGGGCCGAGAATTCGATTGAAGCCCTCGTTGCCCGCCTTGATCTGGAACAGTACAAGTTAACGATCGAGGGGTTGACGCATTTTGGGGATCGGCGGCAGGGCACTCAGCGTAACCGGGAGGCAGTCGACTGGATTGAAGCGCAGTTAGAGGCGTTCGGGTGTGCGCCCGAGCGTCTCTACTATACCTATGACCCTGAGCCTCGGCCGGGACGAGCGAGGGGGAGGCGCCGGGCTCCACTCAACGCGCCGGGGTTGACCCCGACCGGGGGACAGATCGGCCGCAATGGAAGCGGGCCGGGGGGGAGTTCAATTTTCGGTTATCGACGGCCAACGGGCGTCGTGCGCGATCCAATGGCACAGCCGGACGAGGCACTGCGAGCGCTCAATCTGGAGGAACCAACCAACGGCGCACGGTCCGAGGTGTTCTGCACCAAGGTAGGGACCACCCATCCCGACGAAATGTATATCCTCGGAGCGCATATGGACGGGCACGGTTTCGGTGAGGCGGCAAATGACGACGGCTCAGGAACGGCACTCGTCATGGAACTCGCCAGAATCCTCAATGCGCCGGATGTGCAGACGGCTCGTTCTATTCGTTTTGCCCTGTGGAATAACGAGGAGACAGGCTTGAATGGTAGCCGCGCGTACGTGGAACAGCGACAAGCACAGCAGGGGGTGGAAGAGCCACCTGGTTCCGGTCGGTATCCTGAGCCCCGCTGGCTGGGCATGATTCAGCATGACATGATGTTGTTCGACCACGGTGCGCCTGGAGCTGACGGCCACGTGAGCCGAGACCAGCGACCGGAGGCTGACGTGAACGTTGAATTCCAGGAGAATTCCGTCCTCGCCGATGAGTCGCGAGAACTGGCGTTTTTCTTCAAGGCGGCGAACGATACCTATGCGACCGACTATCCGGCCATGGTTGGCCCGCATATGACCAATACTGATTCGACCCCGTTCATGGATCTCACGCCGTCGATCAGTTTGAGAGAGAACGAGCGGGGTATGCACATCGGGGCTGGGTGGGACCCCCACTGGCACCAGCCAACGGATCTGTACCGCACGTTCACTGATGATGATTTTCGGCTTGGGCTGAATGCCGCGCAGACCACGCTGGCTGCGATCGCGCAGCTGGCTGGGGCGACCATCGCCGGGCAGTAAAGCGCTCGTTGACTGCCATCGTCAATAGACGACGAGATCATCGATCCAGATGGTACCGCGGGTTCCGGGTGGCACGGCACCTCGGTCGACGAGGAACACGAGCGCCTGTATATCCGAAAGGTCGAGCGAGTCGTCTGGGGTCGGGCTTGCCCTACGCAATTGGTGAAAGGGAATCGCGACGCGACGCCATGTCCTCGTGCTTTTGACCGACGCGTACCAGGGGGCTTGATGTTGAGGCGACTGGTCGCTGCGGTCGCGGACCTGCACCCAGAAGCGATACGTGTCATCGCTCCGCACTGAGAAGACGAGTCCTTGATAGTCGGACAGATCGCGTGGTTCGTTGTTGATGAGAGCCGCGAATGGTGATGGGCGTTCGGCAGTCGGAGTGCCGAGCTGGAACGCGAGGCGCCCAGCGGCAGAGCTGTCAGGGCCACCGTCGAGATCCACGCTGGCAGCGTACAGCCGTGTTGAAGGGTCTGCGGCAGTCTCGAACATCGTCGAGTCGAAGCCGTCGAGGACCGCAACTTGGGTGGGAAGGGACCGAGCGGGCAAGCGGCTGGCGCGCATCGCGAGGGCTCTACGGGTGTCATCCTCCAGGTAGATTGGGTTGGTGAGAATCCACGGCATGCGCCAGCCCTTGACGTATACCTCGACTCGGTAGGCGCCGGGTTCCGTCACGCTGTAGTCAAGAGGCCCGTCGGTTGATCTCACGTGGACACCGTCTCGGTACAACCTCATGTTCACGCGTGCGGGGAGTGCCCCACCGGCTCGCAATCGCAGCGGTGTACCAGCGGCGACGCTGTCACCCATTGTGTACCGTTCCGGACCCCGTTCCGCGACGAAATAGAATTTGTGGGCGGGCGCAAGTTCCCCAAGGCCAACGTAGACCCGGCCATATTCGATTGCCGCGAGAATCGCTTCGATATCCTCCGGGGCGTGACCACTCGTGGGACGTTCTAGCAATACGTAGTTCTGAGCAATTGCGAAGCTCGTGTCATAACGCGTAATCCCATGTGCGTCGGTGCCGGCAAGTCCGACCACGCGGCGCCGTGCCAATAGACTGTCCCACCGGTCGAGGGCGGTCGGCCGATCCATGAGGCGAAGCAAGGCCTGTCGAGGGGTGAGTGGATTGAGCAAGGTGGTGCGCAAGATGTTCCACCACGACGCTGCACGCCACTGGGAGTCGCCGTTCAAGATCTCCAGGCCCCATCTGCCGGGAAGCTCCCAGCCGGTCCACCGCAGTTCGCGACGGGGGCTTTCCGAATGTGCGACGAACGCAAACCCCTGCTCCTCACGCAGATCTCGCAGGGTGTCGAGTCCGTCTCCAGAAAAGCGATATGAGAGCTCTGGCGTGCCCAGCGCCAGCAGATGTCCTTCGTGGGTGGAGACCTCCGAACCGACGATCATCAGTACTGGGCCGTTTCTGTAGCCTTCTTGGCGTTTCCCCGCCAGTGTGTTGTGGTCGGTGACGATCACGAAGTCAACGCCGGCGACGTTCGCGGCTGAGCGAATGTCAGCCATGGTCCCGGTGCCGTCGGAATGAGTCGTGTGCACGTGCGTTACCCCTACGACGCGGACGTAGTCGTCAAGCAGGGCTGCGTCGGTAACCGGTAAGGGGGTCCAGAGGAGTGCGGGCCCCAAGAGGAGTGCGACGGCACAGAATAGGAGACCGGTGATGCGGTATGGCACCGGTCGGCCCGAACTGTTGTCGAGTCTAGCGTTCCCCGTGTCGCTCGGTCCCATGGCGTAGCGGTGGTATGTCTGCTTGATCGGCGGATTGCAATAACATCAAATCTTGGGGCGGATTACCCCGTGCCCCGGCGGCGACGAACGTACGTACGATGAAGCTAGGCGCGAAGTGTCGCCGAACGTAACGCTCGGAACAGTAGACGCCACACCGGTTCGTGCCGGGCTCGTTCTCGGTGGAAACGACGAGTTCTCCTGCGTGAAATTCCGCCCGCTCTCGTTCGGAGAGCGGGGCGAGACAGGCTTCTCCGTGTGTCGAGATGATGAGATATCCGGATGGCCGGAGTATCCGTGCCATTTCTGCGACCCACTGTCGTTGTAATGGTTGTGGTAGGTGCGTGAATACCGAGAGCGCGTACACAAGGTCAAAACTATGTGTTCCGTACTGGTGGAGTGGCGGGGCGAGCTGATTCGTCTCGAATCGGGCGAAGGGAAGGTGTGTACGGCACCATGCCACGAGGTCGGCGTTGTAGTCACATCCGTGGACCTCATCACTTCGATCAGCCCAGTGCCGAACCACGCGTCCACACCCGCAACCAAAATCGAGTACGCGTGTGACCTGGTGTGGAGAAA
>CAZPZZ010000181.1:0-7251 GCA_964591245.1 uncultured Vicinamibacteraceae bacterium
ACTAGCCGTGCGTCCCAGAACGGGTCGATGGATTACCTGCGTCGTTGAGGAGCCCTGCATACGTATGCAGGGCTGCGACGGTCGTCCCAAAGTGGGTGGCGACTCGTTCGAGCGCGGTCAAGGTGACCTCGCCCCGCTCTTCTAGCCTCTGGTATGCGCCAGCCGAGATTCCGCACGATTTAGCAGTCTGTCGTTGAGACTCTTTCCCGTGTCCCAGCCGTAGCCGCCGCAGCACGTGTCCGACGTGCCAGTGAAGGTCTTCCATGCCGATCTCTTTTAGGGCATCTATCATAGTGTTGATCTAAATATATCAGCCATTTTCATATTTTGATAACGAAAACTTGATAGCGATATTAAGATTATTTACATCAATATTAGTCGTATATATAAATTGCATGTTTATGTCATTTTTAATTGATATGTATATTAATTAAATAGTTTACAAAATATATTTATATACATAATCGATGTATCTGGTTGCGCTTGAGTTTCTGTATGGCCATGTGTCAGGGGATGCGGTTTCCTTTGGTGCGAATTGAATCCGTCTTGTTCAAGCCATTGGCTGGAAGGAAGAAGGCACGATGGACAGGACTTGCGCTGAATGGTTCGTCGATTATGGGAGTAGAGGTACTGGTTGCTGGGCACGATCCCGCTAAGGCAGTACAACCTGGAGCGTTTGTGTTCCAGGGAATCGTTACACGGGGAAGCGTTCATGAAGGTTTTACTTACGGCATTCGTAATAGGCTGGTTGACGACGGCCGCTACGGCACAGACAGATGCTGGGCGCACCACTGATCACTCGACGGCGGAGACCGGTGGTGCCGCCCCATACGCAGAGTACCAGACCCGAGGGCGGCCGGCGGTGCTCTTGCCCCTCTACATATCGTTCGGGGTTCTGCAGGTGGTCGATACGGTCTCGACGCTTGAGGCGCTGAAACACGGTGGGCGTGAGGCCAACCCGGTGGTGGCTCCCTTTGCCTCCAATGCTGGTGCGCTCTACAGCCTGAAAGTGGTGACGACGGTGGGATCCATCTGGGCTGCGGAGAAGCTCTGGAAGCGCAATCGCGCCGCAGCAATCGTTACTATGTTAGCCGTGAATGCTGGCTATGCCTGGGTGGCCCACCACAACTACCAGATAGCTGGACGCTAAACGACCCTGGCGTGCCCGCGTAGCCGGCCAAACGGTCGGCTGGCAGTGTGTCAATCGGCACTATCGAGCCGTGCCCAATGGGAATACGTCCAGGCCTCACCGATATCGGATGGAGATGATGGACCCGGGAAATTACATCCCGAGTGGAGTTGAGTCCTATCGGAACGGACAGTGGCGGGACGGAATCAAGAAAATGGCTCTTCTTGGTCAAATGTGTATGTATGATGACGTGATCCCGTGGGATTACGGATTGATTGAGGCATTTGCGCGCGGAGTAGTGTCAAACGGCTACCTACCAGGATAGAGCGTCTGGGTGACGACGTCGCTTTTGATGGCGGCGACGCCGCGTCGTGTGAGCGCGCAGCCGGTGGGTGCGGGACCACGTGAAACCAGCATTGATGTTGGCGTCAGCGAAGCAGTCACCTCTGGTTCACCATCAACGAAAGATGACGATGACTGGGCGGTGAACAAAGTCACGACGTCGAACGTTCGAATAAGGAGATAGCAATGCGGGAATGGATACCGGCGGTGGGTGTGTGTGTGTGGATAGGGTTTGTCCCGTTAACAGCGCAGATCTCCCCGGCGGGGCAACTTCCCGATGATGTCCATTCGGTGTCACGTAGTCGCTTACCGCCAATCGCTCGAGAAGAACTCGATCTGTCACGCCGCGGGGGCTTTGACGCGGCCGTGCAAACAAACGGGTCAGAGTCCGTTCCTATGGGAGCGGCGGCGTTGCGGCTTCATGGTTCTGGTACCGACCTGCGATTTTCGGGGCCGCTCGGGCGGCGGCTGACCGAACTGGCGATCTTGACGACGGCACGCGAGCACGACCAGCCCTACGAGTGGGCGCTGCACGAGCTAGACGCGTTGGCGGTTGGGTTGGACGAGGTGCTCATCGATGCGGTGCGGCATCGGAAGCCGACGACTGGTGTAGGTGATCCGGAGCGGATCATCATGGAGGTGGGTCGTGAACTGTTTACGACGCGGAAGCTCAGTTCCGAGACCTATGCGCACGCGCTGAGGGTTCTGGGGAAGACAAATCTCGCCGACCTTATTGACTTGATGGGACGTTACGTGTCGACCGCCGCGACGCTAACGGCGTTTAATCAGCAAATGCCGCTTGGCTGGCGTCAGTCTCTGCCGTTGTCCTTCACGTATCCTGACGATATCCACTCAGATTCTCGGAGTCGGTTGCCGCTTCGCCCAGGTCCATACCGGACTTCAGTGAGCGAGTTGTACGGCAGAATGGCGTCCCCGGGAGGGATCGGGCCAGGGCAGATTCGTGCGCACGGAGAGGGACTGCAGACGCTTGAGGCGAGGGTCGGCAACCGGTCGATGATGCTGGCTATCCTGGCGACGGCCAGGGCACACGACTCACAGTATGACTGGACCCTGAACGAGCCACGGGCGCTTGAGGCAGGTGTGGAGCCGGCGGTAATTGACCTCATCCGGAATGGCCTCGCCGTTGACGGCCTCGACGAGAAGGATGCGGTACTGGTCGAGTTCGCACGCGAACTATTTGGCAGCTACAACGTCGAGGCGAACACCTATGCGCGGGCTGTCAGCGTGTTCGGTGAAACAGACCTCGTGGACATCGTCGCGTTGATGGGAGCGCACGCGGCGGATGCGGCGGTGTTGGCTGGTTTCGACCAGCAGCTTCCGGAGGGTGTCGCACCGCTACTGCCGCTCCCGTAGCGGCTGGAGAAGATCTTCACGAAAGTCTCCTTACGACAGATATATACACAGGGGCGAGTTTGATTGACGGTGAATAACGGCCCGTTCGCGCAAGTGGCCAATGGCCAGCCGGTCGCGGCCACGATCAGTGCCCTGAGCGTCGAGGGCGAAGCGCGAGCCGTGATGAGTGGCTCGCGCTTCGTGATCATGCTGCTGATTGACGAGAGCCTTGTGGTCTGGGGCGACGTTTATGGTTCTTGCGGGCGGACGCTCGTTTAGTGGCGTGCGTGCTTCGCTCTTGCGGTTGTATTTGTCTTGGGCGTTCTGGACGGGTTGGCGTGCGATGTGAGTTGGTTGCCTCCGTGACGGTCGAGAAGTCGGCGATCGTTTTCCGTGTGATTGCTTTCCCGACCAGGCGTTCGATGGCTGCCAATTGCGATCGTTCTTCTGGTGCGGCAAGTGAGATGGCGCTCCCGCTTGAGCCGGCTCTGGCCGTGCGTCCGATGCGATGCACGTAATCTTCTGCAACGTTCGGTAAGTCAAAGTTCACCACGTGGCTGATGCCATCGACGTCGATGCCTCGGGCTGCGATGTCCGTCGCGATGAGCGTGTCGATGCGTCCGACACGGAAATCTCTCAGTGCACGGGTTCTGGCATTCTGACTTTTGTTCCCGTGAATGGCCGCGACCCGGCGCCCTGAACGGGTCAGGCGTCGTACCAACTGGTCAGCCCGCGCCTTGGTCCGCGTGAAGACCAGGGTCCGTCGCATCCCCGGTTGTTGTAGGAGCCACAAGAGTAGGTCCTTCTTGCGAGCCATCGCAACGGGGTGGACGGTCTGTGTGATTGCGTCGACGGGAGTTGCGCGGCGCGTGACTTCCACTAGCGTGGGCGTGTCCGCGGTTCGTCGAATAAGGTCTTCGATCTCCTTTGGCATCGTGGCAGAGAAGAAAAGGTTCTGTCGCTTGGCGGGGAGCGTGCGGAGCACGCGACGTACATCGGGTAGAAAGCCCATGTCGAGCATTCGGTCTGCTTCGTCGAGGACAACGACGTCGATGTGTCCAAGATGAACCTGCTTCCGTCCGAGGTGGTCGAGCAGTCGGCCGGGTGTGGCGACGAGGAGGTCGACCCCGCGGCGCAGGCGGCGTGTCTGGGATTCCATTCCCACACCGCCAAAGATCACCGCGTGTCGGCGTCTCAGGTGTGCTCCGTAGCGCGTGGCCATATCGCCAATCTGGGCGGCGAGTTCACGGGTAGGGGTGACGATGAGAGCTTTCGGATGTGGCCCCGGTTGACCCGCGGCGATCTGGTGCAGCAGCGGGAGGAGGAACGCGGCGGTCTTCCCTGTTCCGGTTTGTGCGCAGGCGATCAGGTCTTTGCCGTCGAGCGCGATTGGGATTGTTCGTTCCTGTACAGGAGTGGGTGTCGAATAGCCCGCGTCTCTCACTGCGCGGACGAGTGCTGGATGCAGGCCCAGTTCGTCGAACGTCATTTATGTTGGTACTCCAACCCCATGCTCACCCGGCGCGGGGCGATCTGTATCGAATCCTCGCCTTTGGGCGAGCGTTACTGACTAAGAATCTCGGAGGACGGAGGACCGGACTGTGGCCGGGCGATACCCGCTGCTCTGAGCGGGGCTTCTGGGTGGAAGTGGCCTGCTCGCGATTCACCTTCGATGGTAGCACGGAATCAGAGCTGCTGCGTTGCCGCCGGAGACGAGGCTGTGTTTCTGCGTCGTGTCGAGCGGCGTCCGAGCCATCCGGTCAAAAATGTGCCTGCACACGAACTTGGAAAATATTTGGGGCGTGCTCCTTTGGTGCTCTGTTCACCACGGCGTCATCGACAATCACGTAGTTGACCAGTAGTCGCATGTGGAGATTGGCATACCAGGTGAGTCCAAAGGTCAGATTGCGGGTGTGGCCGCCCGTGACGGAGGTCTTTCGAGCGTTCAAGTCAAGCCAACTATAGCGGGCCGCGATCTCCCATGTCCCTTTTTGATGCGAGGGGATGATCCGTTGAAACTCGCTATCCTCTCTTGATGCGTGACTGTAGCGGCGTTTCTCGCCGGTCAGGATCCACGCCGTGTGCACATAGGCACCGGCAAAGGACGCCGAGGAGGTTGGAGAGGCGGGGAGTCGTTGTACGGTGGCCCGTATGTACTCTCCTTGAATCAATGCCGGACCCATCACGACAGCGGCTTCCGTTCCCCACAGAGAGATGTGGTTGATGTCGGGGAGTCGCCCGGTATCGAGAAACCAGGCGCGGGTGATGCGTGTTTCAGGCCGGGCACGTAACCGCAGGACGTGGGGAGGAGGCTGGTCGCTGGCCGAGGGCCGATATGACGCCGACACACCTAAGTGGACGGTCCGTCCGGTGCGTTTCAAGGGCGAGACGGTGAAACGTGTGGTCGTAGCGAAGCCATCGTCCGCCGTACGCTCATGTTCGTGTGAGCGCGGTTCCCGCTCCAGCGCGCCAAAGATTCCTGCAGTGAGCCGCCAGTTGTTTCCCCAGTGGGAATAGCCGATCCCGAGGTTACGCCCCGGCGTCAGTGCATTCGGAAGGGCACGCTCAAGAAACGTCACGTCGATCGAGCTGGCCATCCGTTCCAGACTGAAGGGTTCCTTGAAGTGTCCTACCTTGAGCAGGGCGGATGGATGTCCGTCATAGGAGATCCATGCATCTTGAACATGAAAGTTGTCGTCGGAGTGTTCGATCTCCAGTTCCATTCCCCAGGTACGCCGAAGTCTGGCCGTGACCCCAAGACGCCCGCGTCGAAGTTGAGCCCCGTAGGTTCGCTGATTTCGAATGTCGCGATACACGCCTGCGTCGAGTTGTAGTCGACCATTCAGCTCAGCCTGGAACTCACCATCGTCCGCCTGATAGAAGAGACTACGCGGAACTGGATCGAGTGAGGCAGGCGTACTGTCCCCAGGATGGTCATTTGTGACCTGGGCTCCGGCTCCTTGTCCAGACAGAAGTCCGATGAGGACGACAGTGGTTACCCGGCGAGTCAGGAGGGCGGCGGGAACAGGAGTCATGTGCAACGGTCGTGGGTGTGACGTTGTGGTGCATTACTCGGAGTGTCGACGAGTATGTCCGGCACTGGCAACCGCATTGTCGTGTGATTGCGCTTGGCGTTGGTGCCTCATCATAAACAATCATCCAGACTGATGGGTCACGGGTTTCCTCGTGATGGTCGAGCGTTGTCGGCGTTGTCGGTTGAAGCGGCGCGAGACTGGTCATCGGCCGAAACGTACTTGCTGCGCTAGGATTGACGGGTGATGAACCGATGGCTCTCCTTTGTTGTGTTCCTTTTACTTCAGTTCGTCTTTTTCCCTCTCGCCGTGGGCGGCGTGCTGCTGGTCGCCTACCGCCAGATAGCGGTGAGCAAACGACTTGGGGTGTCCTCGACAGCCATTGAGGTGCTCAATGGCCGCTGGACCATGCATGTATTTGGTATGCGTTCGGACCCTGCTGTGGCATTGCTCGCGAATGCCCTGCCCAATACTTCGATTTTCGGGCTGTGGCTCGTCCTTTTCCCACTGTGGGTCAAATATAGGATTTGTGGACGATTGTTTGCTTATCCAAGAGTTCCGGAAATTGGGAACGAAGGGATCGCAGACTTGGTCATTGCCAGGACGCTGTATTTTGATCGGCTTATCTCACGGTTGGCGGACGACGTCGAGCAATTCGTGGTGCTGGGCGCTGGTTACGACACCCGAACCTGCGGTGCGTTGGAAGAGACATCACTTCGTGTCTTCGAGGTCGATCACGGTGAGACTCAAGCCCATAAAATTTCCTGTCTTCGCGAGGCCGGGATCAACGCCTCCCACGTCACGTTCGTGCAGGTCGACTTTCGCCAGGACAACCTCTTCGAGAAACTTCTGGCAAGCGGGTATGACCCCACCAAGAAGACACTTTTTCTCTGGGAAGGCGTTACGTTGTATCTCTCGGAGGACGAGGTGCGGAACACGCTCACGAATGTGCGAACTCACGCGGTTCCCGGCAGTGCGATCCTGGTGGACTTTTACGCAGAGCGAGCCGTCCGTCTGGCAAAAGGGCGTATCGCGTCGAAAGCGTTGGATTACACGAACGAAGGTGTGGGTTTTGGGTTAGCGTTCGACACCGATTTTGAGCAGACGTTGAGGCGATTTCTCGGGGACGAAGGACTGCGCACGGGCGAGACGTTTTTCATGGGCAAGACCCACAGGGCGGGGCCATTTATGGTGGTAGCGGAGATTCGAGTTCAGGCCAATGGGGGAAATGGTGCGCTCAACGACTGGTAGCCTCGAGGTGCAAGATGGAAGCGTGCGGAGTGTGGTCATGTGCACATGAGATTGCACTAAACTTGCATATATCGAATATTGGATTAAGGATTGAATTAAATATTGCAAAATATATTAATTACAAGAAAACTATATATATGTAAA
>CAZPZZ010000182.1:0-7223 GCA_964591245.1 uncultured Vicinamibacteraceae bacterium
CACCGTGACACGGTGTACAATAGATCATGTAGCGATCTTTGCCCCGCTCGAGATGGTTGACACCGGCTTCTACGTTCCCGTGTCCAAGACCGACCGTGTGGCGGCCTTGCATGGGCCGGCTCAGGAGGGCGGATTGACGCCGAGCTACGAAGGACGGGGCGTGCTCATGACTGTCCCTCCGGTCGGTGCCTCCGGAGGTGGTGGTCTGTATGGCACGGCGCCAGATTACCTCCGCTTCGCCCAGATGCTGCTGAATGGTGGTGAATTGAACGGGAGGCGGTTGCTCTCACCCCGTTCCGTGGAGTTGATGAGCAGCAACCATCTGACGGTGGTCGAACAGGCGACGTACCGCCGTCCGGGACAGGGCTGGGGATTGAACGTCTCGGTGGTGACGAACGGCGCGGCGTCGGGAGAAGCCTGGTCCACGGGGTCGTATTACTGGGTCGGAATTGCCGGTACCTGGTTTTGGATTGATCCCGAAGAGGATCTGATCTTTGTCGGTATGATTCAGGCTCGCGGTCCGGCCATCGCGGAGGTGCAGCAACTGTCGCGCAGTCTTGTGTATCAGGCGGTGATCGGTGATTAAGGGGGCACCCCGGGGCAAAGGGAGGGCCGTGGGCGAATCGTGCAACAATGACACACATTTGAAACGTGCGCGCAGGGCAGAGGCGACTTTCCGTTGCCGTCTCTGTTCCGACTGTACCAGGTGGAGTGCACGCCAGGCGGTGATTCGATGATGATGCGATTGGCAGAGGGGTGTCCTCGACTCTCTCTGCACCAACCTCAAACGAGTGTAAAGGGGGACCTAGCGATGCGTCCTACGGAGAGTGACCACATCGTGCGGCTGTGTGCGCCATCTAGGAGCCATAGTCTGGTGCAACGTATTGGTCATTATGTGATCGGTATCGTGGGTCTTGTACTCGTGGGTGTCGTGGGGGTGACGGCGGAAGCCGACCGGCGGTTTGTAGAGGCCGTCAGAGATCAGCAGAGTACGACTATCACGACACTTTTCGCTGACCGTGTTGACGTGAATGTTCCCGAAGTCGACGGTATGACCGCACTGCATTGGGCGGTGCATCACGACGATGCGGGGCTGGTCGAACGGTTGCTCGGGGCTGGTGCAGATGTTCGCGCGTCGAATCGGTACGGCATCCAGCCGCTGTCTATCGCCAGCCTCAACGGGAACGCGGCCATCGTGGAGCTACTGCTACGGGCTGGCGTTGATCCGAATACCGCCCAGCCAGAAGGCGAGACGGCACTCATGACCGCGGCGCGCAGCGGCAGTGTTGCCGTGGTGGAGCGCTTGATCGACCGCGGTGCTGATGTGAATGCGAGGGAAAGCTGGCGAAACCAGACGGCCCTGATGTGGGCTGCTGCCGAGGGACATACCGAGGTGGTGCGTGTTTTACTCCGCCACGGAGCCGCTGTCTATGCTCGGTCCACGTTTCCTGAGGGTATAGATGTTCGCCGTATGTCCCGGCGCGCCGTTCGGACCGAGCGTCCGGAAGGTTTAACGGCGCTACTCTTTGCGGTGCGAGGTGGCCACATCGAAGTGGTCAAGGACTTGCTAGAGGTCGGCGGCGGTGTCAATGACGTCGCGCCGAGCGGCAACAGTGTTCTCCATCTGGCGATCATGAATGCTCATTTTGAATTGGCCTCGATGTTAGTTGAACGTGGGGCAGACCCGAATGCGGCGGGACGGCTTCCGCGGGC
Organism: uncultured Vicinamibacteraceae bacterium; assembly: GCA_964591245.1. Taxonomy (GTDB): domain Bacteria; phylum Acidobacteriota; class Vicinamibacteria; order Vicinamibacterales; family UBA8438; genus CAZPZZ01. The sequence continues at coordinate 1,714 of CAZPZZ010000182.1, forward strand.
GTTGACGCCGTTACACCATGTGGTTCAAATGCGTCGCCCCGAGTGGACGCTTCGTCCAGATCCGGTGCCGACTGGCACACTCGATAGCCTGCAGCTCATCAAGGCGTTGCTGGCCCACGGAGCATACGTAAACGCGCCGCTTCCTGCGCCGCCGGCGCGACGGCGGGCAGGGGTGGACGCGGACGAGGCGATCCCGCCGCCGGGAGGGGGAGCGACGCCGTTATGGTTGGCCGCCAGAGGGCCTGATCCTGAGGCAATGCGGATGCTGGTCGCGGCCGGTGCTGATCCGGCGGTGACAACCGATGACGGTGTGACACTGCTCATGAGTGCGGCGGGAATTGATTATCGTCAGGGACCGCGTGAGAAACTCGAACCGCAGGTGCTGGAAGCGGTGAGATTGGCGCTCGCGTGGGGAGCAGACGTGGATGCAGTGGATACCGAGGGGAATACCGCGTTGCATGGCGCGGCGATTCGAGGAGCTAACTCGACCGTCCGGCTACTGCTAGAGGAAGGCGCGCAGATTGATGCACGAAACACCCGCGGTCGAATGCCGCTCGATATTGCGGAAGACGCAAGCGATGCGAGGTCGCAGCCGGAGACGGCGGCGTTGCTACGTGAACTGATGAAGGAAGGCGACGGCGCGCCGTGATCCCGGTAGAAAGGTCGTGGGCCATGTCGAGGAGGTCGCGGTTATTCCGTGTGACGGAGTCGGGGGGGATCGCGTTGGTCCTGGCCGGGATGATGGTAGTGCAGGTTGCGGAACCCGCAGCCCAGGACGATCCGGCGCCACATCCGGCGGAGTTCCAGGGGCTTTTGACCCAATACTGTGTGGCGTGTCACAACGATCAGGCGATGCGAGGCGGGCTTACGTTGCAGGGGCGCGATCTAGTCAACCTTTCGGAAGATGCCGAAGTGTGGGAGAAAGTCATCCGCAAGGTCCGTGGAGGATTCATGCCGCCTCCCGGACGGCCCAGGCCAGATCTCGATACACGAAACGCGTTCGTCACGGCGTTGGAGACCGAGATCGATCAAGTCGCCGCGAGGACTCCTGCTCCGGGGCGGTCGGCAACGTTTCACCGACTCAATCGGACGGAGTACCAGAATGCCATACGCGACTTGCTTGCGGTCGACATGGATATCGTGAATCTACTTCCCCCTGACGGACAAAACTTTGGCTTTGACAACAACGGCGATGCGCTGGCGTTTTCTCCGTTGCTGCTCGACCGATATCTGTCGGTGGCTCGGCACATCAGCCGTATGGCCGTGGGCAGTCCGAACGCGGTTCCTGTTGCGACGACGTATAAAATCGCAACGGACTTCGGTCAGGATGATCGTATCGAAGGACTCCCGTACGGCACGCGCGGTGGGATGTTGGTGCGTCACCCGTTTCCGCTCGACGCAGAGTACGAAATCGACATCAAACTGGCGCGCAACTACAACTTTCAGGTCGTAGATCTGTACGAGCCTCACCAGATAGAGGTGCTTCTCGATGGAGCACGCGTCCAGTTGCTGACAGTGGCGCCACCGCCGGGCGATCGACGTTTGGGAGGGCCAGAAGGAGACGACGACCTTGTGGTTCGTATCCCGGTCAAAGCGGGGACTCGAGAGTTCGGCGTGACGTTCATTCGCCGACCCAATTCCCAGTCCACCGACGAGCGTTTGCCCTTTGTGCGCGGAGATCCGAAGGAAAACGAATTACATGGGCTCCCGTGGCTCGGCGAGTTCACCATTACGGGGCCATACAATGCCGGTGTCGCGACGGACACACCAAGTCGCCGCCGGATCTTTGTGTGTCATCCGGCACAGGTGGACGAAGAATCCGTTTGTGCGTACAACATTCTTTCGACGCTGGCGAGCCGTGCATTCCGACGTCCCGTGACGGACGTAGATCTCCAACCGCTCATTGCTGCATACGACGAGGAACGTCGGGCCGGTGGTGGTTTTGAAGCCGGGATCGCGTTTGCGTTGCAGCGCATCTTGTTGAGTGCCTCATTCCTCTTTCGAATCGAGCTCGATCCTGGGGAGAGTGCGCCCGGTACGGCGTATCAAATTGATGATCTTGTGTTGGCCTCCCGGTTGTCGTTCTTTCTGTGGAACAGCATTCCGGATGAGCAGTTGCTCGATCTGGCCGCACGAGGTCGGCTCAAGGACTCAGAGATCTTGGAACAGCAAGTGCGTCGCATGCTTCAGGATTCCCGAGCGGGGACGCTTTCGACGAATTTCGCAGGTCAATGGCTTGAATTGCGGAAACTCGAAGAATCCGTGCCCTATCAGCGAACGTTTCCGGATTTCGATGACAACCTTCGCCAGGCATTCCGCAGGGAGACGGAGCTGCTCGTTGAGACCATCCTTCACGAGGATCGTCCTCTCAGCGAGTTGCTTACGGCAGACTATACGTTCGTGAACGAGCGCCTTGCCCGTCACTACCGCATGAGCGGAGTGTATGGAGATCGATTCCGCCGCGTCAGTGTGACGGGGCCGAGGCGTGGGTTACTGGGGCACGGAAGCGTTCTCACTGTCACCTCCTATCCGAATAGAACGTCACCGGTGTTGCGTGGCGTCTGGATCCTGTCGAATCTACTTGGGACTCCACCGCCGGAACCGCCACCGGATGTTCCGGATTTGCCGGAGACAGGTAACAGCGGAGAGGTACTCTCGATGCGGGAGCGTATGGCTCAGCATCGGGGGAGTCCGGTGTGTTCTGCCTGTCACTCGCTGATGGATCCTTTGGGCTTGTCCCTGGAGAATTTCGATGCCGTGGGCGCATGGCGCACCCGTAGTGCGTCGGGCGGAGTAATCGATGCATCGGGGGGGCTACCCGGTGTTCCCGACTTCGAGGGTGTAGAGGGCCTGAGGGGCGTGTTGGTCAATCAAATCGATGCTTTCTATAAGAATGTTGCGGAACGGTTACTGACGTACGCACTGGGCCGGGGTACCGAAGCCGAGGATATGCCGGCAGTTCGCGCGATCGTGCGAGAGGCGGAAACGGCTGATTACCGGGCTCAATCGTTTATTTTGGCGGTCGTGAGAAGTTTGCCATTTCAAATGAAGCAGGCTGCCGGTGGAGAAGTGTTGGCGGTGGCTGGACCGGCTCAGTAGCCATTGTCTGGTTGAGTGATTGACGCGCAGCTATCGGGGCTGTAGCATCCGTGGGGGAGGTTCAGGGACTCATGATTATCACAAAAATGTCACTACCCCGTCGTACCTTTCTCAGAGGTGTTGGGGCAACCCTGGCGCTTCCACTGCTGGATGCAATGGTTCCAGCTCTGTCGGCTACATCGAGGACGGCGGCGAATCCAGTCCGGCGTCTCGGATTTGTATATTTTCCGAACGGTGCGAATATGCCCGCGTGGACGCCACCCACAGAGGGCAAGGCGTTCGAGTTTTCGCGGACCTTGTCTCCCCTCGCCCCCTTACGTAAGCATGTCAATGTGCTGAGCGGCCTGGACCAGTTAACGGCCGATGGAAGAGGCGACGGTGGCGGTGACCACCCTCGGTCTCCGGCTGCCTGGTTGAGTGCGATACATCCGAAGCGTCGCGAGGGCGCGGATGTCGAGTCTGGACAGACTCTCGATCAGTTCGTTGCCGCGGAAGTTGGTACGGAGACACCGCTTTCATCACTCGAAGTTGCACTGGAACCGGGTGATCTGGCCGGGCGGTGCGGGGCAAATGGCTACAGTTGTATCTACAGCTGTACGATCGCATGGCGCACGCCGACGGCGCCCTTGCCGATGGAGACCAATCCGCGGTACGTATTTGAACGGATGTTCGGTGAAGGCGCCGATGGTGCGGAACGGCTTGCCATCGTTCGCCAGAATCGGAGTCTGCTCGATTCGGTCCTGCAGGATTTGAACGGCTTGAGGAAGAAGATTGGTACGGCGGATCACCGGAGAGTGAACGAATACCTTGACTCCATTCGAGATGTTGAACGTCGTATCCAACGTTCAGAGCAGCAGACCAGAACGGACCTCCAGTTCCCAGATCGGCCGGCCGGAATTCCTGATACGTTCGAAGAGCATTGCCGAACGATGTACGACCTTCAGTTGTTGGCGTTTCAGGCGGACATCACGCGCGTGACGACCTTCATGCTGGGTCGTGAAGTCAGCCAGCGGACTTTCCCGGTTCTCGGAGTCCCCGATGCCCACCACGCCATTTCACATCACCAGGATGATCCGGAGAAGCAAGCGAAGATAGCCAAGATCGATCAGCATTTTGTTGGACTTTTTGCGGAGTACCTGGAGAAGCTTCGTTCGACTCCCGATGGGGATGGCAGCTTGCTCGATCACTCGATGATCCTGTACGGTGCGTGCATCAGTGAGGCGCAGCGACATCTTCATTCAGACCTGCCGCTTGTGCTGGCCGGGAATGGTGCGGGTCAGCTCGAAGGAGATCGGCATCTGAAATTCAACAATGCGCCGATGGGTAATTTGCTCGTGAGCCTCGCCGGGAAAATGGGCGTCCCGGTTGAGAGGTTTGGTGAGAGCACGGGACCGCTTGAAGAGTTGACTGGCGTGTAGTGTGCGTCGCTGTTGGTCACCGGGGGCGACAGCATCAACACCGGAACGGTCGGTCGCCTTTACGATGCATAATTCGCTATCGGGCTGACCTTCCGCTGGCGGGAGTCTGTACTGAAGACCTTCTACGTGGGCTTACCGCAGTAAACCACTGAGTTGCACCACGCCGGCTCTGCATCGATCGCTATGCTCGGAATCAGTCTGGAAGGGGATCTACAGGTCGAGCTAGGGACGTTTCGTGAGTTTGACCATCCCCTTCCAGAGACTGGTGAACGACCCGTGATTGGCGATCGGGTGGATGTGGGGGGCGTGAATCTCGTACCGGATTTCAACGAGTGCACCGACTCGTCGAAAAGTGAGAGAACCGGGCATTCCGTCTGATGCCTCTCCCCATAGAGGTGGTGGGGATTCGCCGCGACCTGCGGATCGGATCATGTTGTCTATCGATTCCACAAAATCGTCTGAGTACAAAGCGGTTCATTTTCGTCCGAGCAAATGGCGGTCCGCGTAGGATTGGTCAAAGGGCTCGATAGAGCGAAGCACTTCTACGCGTTCGAGCCGACATGTTAGGGGATCGACGTAGATCAGTGCTCGCAAGAGTGGACCGTGTTCTTCGCGGTTAGCGGCCTTGCGCGAGGGTGAGGTCGAAGGCGTAACCATCTCTATCCCATCGCTGAGTGGAATTGGTCCTGCTTTAGCCAGAAAATCGTCGATTTCTTCCGGGGACCAATCGAGCGTGGCGGCCAATCGCAGCGGAATATCTGGATTGACCGGTTTCCCGTCGAGGATGCCCTCAAGTTCGTAGAAGGAAATTCCGAAACGGGTGCAGAATGTATCGTGAGAGATATCCAGCTGACTCATGAGCGTCGTGATCAGGTCCGCAAACTTCAGTTTACGGGACCTTGACGGTCCACCCTGCATGAGGCTTCCAGTTGGGGGTGACTAGCCGTGCGTCCCAGAACGGGTCGATGGATTACCTGCGTCGTTGAGGAGCCC
>CAZPZZ010000183.1:0-6607 GCA_964591245.1 uncultured Vicinamibacteraceae bacterium
TTGCCCGTTCCCAAACAACCCGTCGTCGGATCGCCACTGGTCCCCACATGCTATGGCCGCGTGGCAGGACTCGACGTCGTCTCCTAGAACGCCACAGCAAAGAGTACCAAGACAGCGGACGCCCACACGGCCGGCACGAGCCAAATATTCTGCCAGGCATGCCCCTCCCCTTCGACATAGAGATCGACGATTAGCCCAGAGAGCCACGACCCGATGAACATTCCAACACCCAACGTCACGAACGCAATCAATCCTTGCGCAGCCGCGCGGAGATCTGGCGGCGCTTTTTCGTCAACATAGATCTGGCCTGTCACGAAGAAAAAGTCGTAACAGATTCCATGCACGAGGATGCCGCCATACAGCATCCAGACCCCAGCCCCGTTATCACCCCAGGCGAATAAGAGATAGCGAGCAACCCAGGCCGCCATACCCACCAAGAGCATGCCCTTTACGCCAAGGCGCCGAAAGAACACCGGCATCATGAGCATGAAGACGATCTCAGACATCTGTCCCAATGTCATCTTGCCAGCAGCATTGACCACGCCGATCTCATTGAGGAAAGGATTGGCAAACGCGTAATAGAACTGAAGTGGAATACACACCAACAGCGACCCTGCCACGAACACGGCAAATGAGGGCTCGCGCAAGAGCCTGAGCGCGTCAAGTCCCAGCACATCACGAGCGGTCACACGTACCGCCGCTCTGGTTGGTGGCGTGTGCGGCAGCAGGAGACAGTAGAGACTGAGAATGAGGGAGGCACCGGCGGCAATCTGCATCGGGCGGGCCGTATCCTCGAGCCGCAGAAACCCCACCACAAGCCCGGCCACGATCCACCCAATCGTACCGAGCACGCGGACGGACGGAAATTCCCGCGCCGGCTCTCGCATCTGGTGAAACGACAGCGAATTGGAAAGCGCCAACGTCGGCATGTAGCAAACAGCATACGCAAGCAACGCCCCGTAGAACGCCGGAAAGGCGTGTTGGAGAGACGCCAGAAATAGCGTCACCGCACCAAGTCCATGAAGCGCGGCCAGTAATTTCTCACTCGCAAAATATCGGTCCGCCACCATCCCCACGAAGAACGGAGAAATCATGGCCGCCACGGCCGTGGTTCCGAATGCCAGACCGATCTCCTGCCCCTGAAACCCGAGTACCTCCCCAAGGTAGGTCCCCAGTGGAACGGACCAGGCTCCCCAGACGAAAAACTGCAGGAACATCAAAATGGACAACTTGATGCGAACAGCTGAAGACATAAACAGGCCAGAAAGGGGCTAGGTTTCGAGCGCGCGTCGGACTGCATCAACGGGACACCGAATTCCGTCGACTGGAGCGTCTCCAGGCAATCCACCGCGCCGCTATATCGAGGCGGCAATGGTCACGGTGCCCCAGCACCGTCGCCATCGTGAACCCACCGTCGTACCCGTCGTTCAAAATAACCCGTGACGCTCAAATTATAAGGGGCCCTCTCCGACCAGCGTGGCCCAGCCCTGGCGTAACCTTGTCGGACTGGCCTTGCCCCCGGAGTCATGGTGACATCACCCACACCGCAGGGTCCCGAATGCTCGTCGACGGGGGCCGGACCACAATGCCCGGCATCAACGAGTCGCGAACACGTCGAGCGGCAAGAGAGCAGTCACCCCGACATTCGGCGCATCCACGAGTTGACTGATCCGGAGGTCGACCGCCACGCTGGCCACCACGTAGGCTTGCTCAGGCGTGAGCCCATAGGTTCCCGTCATGTACTCGATCATCTCCAGGAGCGCGTTGCGGGCAGACAGCGACACATCCTTCGACAAGTTTCGCAGACCTGCGATACGTTCATTCGCCCCAAGATAACGTAGGTCTGGAGGAATCTCCCCAACCGCCTTCAGGGGGAATCCGGTCGTTGCGTAGAACCGCCGCGACGGGATATCCAGCACGCGGACCGGCCCTTCGAAATGAGGCCCCCGGGTGAGTGCTGGCCCCTGGGGGATAAGCCTCGTGGTCACCGTGAAGTCGGCATCCATCTCGATAGCAGTACCAGACACTTCACCGTCGCCTTGCGCAAAGTGCGGATCCCCAATCGCGAGTCCACAGCCATCGACATAGCACGGCAGATAAAGCGTTACTCCGACCTGCAAATAACGGATGTCGAGATTACCGCCATGCTCGCGTGGCGGCAATGTCCGCAGACACTCACGTGCATGGGAACCATTCGGTCCGCATACCGCTACCGGAGACGCGTGCAACGCATGCGGGGGAAACCCCGCGCCCCCAAGCGCCCGCAACTCGGCCTCGCGCGACAACATCGCCTCAAGCTGCTCCGGCCCCGGCAAGACTGTCACAATGCCAGGAAAGCTCGCATTCGGAATCCGGACACCTGGAATGTCGTCGCTCACTGCCTCTGTGCGGTTCAACCGCCACAGCGCCCGGAATGTCCCCGAGACATGGTCAGAGACGAAGCCAATCGGACTGACAGAGGTATACCCGAAGGGCCCCGGAGCGATGTCGAGTAACGTCACGGCCAGTACGTCACCGGGCCGAGCCCCTTCAATGTGGACCGGACCAGTCAAGGGGTGCACCGTACCAATCTGAGGATCACCCTCACGCGGGTCGTCGTAGGTATTCGCAGGATCGAGTGCAAAATCGCTCGCGTTACGCGCCTTGAACACGATGGTCTGACCTGGCCTGGCTCTCGCGGCCATCGGGATCGCCGGGTGCAAGCGATTGATACACTGTGGGTCCTCCCCACAGTGACGACCACTACCGCCCAACACCACGATGTCATCCTGCGCCCACACCAGCGAGTTCGACAGCAACAAACCGACAATCAACAGTCCCCTGCGGAATGGTCCAGACATGCACTTTCCCTCCCCTGAACTTCGACAGCATTCCCGGCGCCAGCCCACGCCATCATCCCCGTTGGCCGATCGAGCGCCCACCCATGGTGAACACTATAATCCCGTAATTCACTCACCTGAGGATGACGATCGGAACACAACTATGATCCGCGACATACACGTAGCCTTCACGGCAAGTCTCTTGTCCCTATCGGCCACCAGCCTGTCGGCGCAACCCCTCACAGACGACCGGCCGCCCAATATCATCGTGATCACGGCCGACGATCTCGGGTACGGAGATCTGGGTTCATACGGACACCCGAACATCCGCACACCCCATCTCGATCGCATGGCCGACGAGGGACAGCGGTGGACGAGCTTCTATGCCCAAGCCCCCGTCTGCTCTCCAAGCCGTGCCGCCCTGCTCACCGGACGCGTGCATCTTCGCAGTGGCATGTACGGTCGACGCGCGGCCGTGTTGTTCCCGGATTCGCTTGCCGGACTTCCTGAGGATGAGATCACCCTGGCCGAAGCTCTCCGCGATCTTGGGTACGCAACCGGCATCGTCGGCAAGTGGCATCTCGGCCACCGACCAGAGTATCTGCCGACGCGGCATGGCTTCGATTCATGGCTTGGCATTCCCTACTCCAACGACATGGACAGGGTCCTGCCGGACGGCCTGGAGAGCCGAACGGCCATGTTCAACCCGAGGAGCGACTACTGGCACGTACCGCTCATGCGGGATGACACCGAGATCGAACGACCCGCCAACCAGCACACCATTACGCGGCGTTATGCGGAAGAAGCCGTTGCATTCATTGAATCGCATCAAGACCACCCCTTCTTTCTGTACCTGCCTCATACAATGCCGCACATGCCGCTGTTTCGCTCCCAAGATTTCATAGAACGAAGTACCGCTGGCGTGTACGGCGACGTCATTGAGGAGATCGACTGGGCCATCGGGCAGGTTCTCGATACATTGGATCGATTGAATCTCACGACACAGACATTGGTCGTGTTCACCAGCGACAACGGTCCCTGGATCAGCTTCCAGACCCACGGCGGCTCGGCTGGCCCATTGCGGCACGGAAAGGGCACAACGTTCGAGGGCGGCATGCGAGTTCCGGGCATTTTCAGGTGGCCGGGCCGCATCGCTCCCAGCACCACCCAAGCCATCGGTTCCTCCATGGATCTCTTCGCGACCGCCATTACCCTCGCGGGCGGTACGGTTCCCACCGATCGGCCAATAGACGGCGTCGATCTCAGTCCGGTCCTCTTCGGAACCGGTTCGGCTCCGCGAGAAGTCATGGCGTACTACCGCATGGGTGAGCTCTATGCCTTTCGGCACGGCCGATACAAAGTGCACTTCATCACGGAGGGCCGATACGGTCTACCACCAAGCCGCGTGGAACACGCCCCCCCCCTGCTCTTCGATCTCGGTGCAGATGTCGGTGAACAGTACGACATCGCCACCGCGCAACCGGAAGCCTTGACCAGGATTGTCACCGCCGCCGAGCAGTATCACGCGGAGATGACCCTCGGCCCTCCTCTCTTCGACCGTCGCGAGACGACACCCTAAGGGCCTGGCTCTGAACCGATTCCACGAGACACCTGATGTCAGCACGACCCGTACGCGACGTTTCCTGGCCTCGATGGATCGGTAGCACACTTCCGGCGCACTATAATCGGCTCGATCACCTCACCTGACCCCAAGAAGGAGAACGTTGATGTCCAGGGCTTTGCCGCTTCGCTCGCTCATCTCCGCTGCGGTGCTCTATGCGATCACCGCCGGCGCTCCATCTGCAGAGGCGCAATCGACGGTACCAGACGGCGAATGGCACGCCTTCGGACGCGACGGCGCAAATACGAAATACTCACCGCTGGCTCAGATCACGGCGGACAACTTCGCCGACCTGGAAGTCGCGTGGCGTTGGACCTCGCTGTCACGTCCCGTCGTCGAACAATACGAGCGAATACGCCCCGGTTCGTTCAAGGCCGCACCATTGATGGCGGATGGACTCGTCTACGTCAGTACCGCGCTCGGACAAGCCGCCGCCTTGGACGCCGGCACGGGTGATACGGTCTGGACCTACGACCCCCGCATCTATGACTACATGGATCGCCCTCCCAACGTGGGATGGCATCATCGCGGACTTTCCTATTGGAAGGACGATGAGAGCGATGACGCCCGCATCTTCATGAGCAACCATGACCTGAAGCTGGTGGCACTGAACGCCAGAACCGGCGCCCTCTATCCCGATTTTGGCGACAACGGCTATGTGGATCTGACCCAGGGATACGGACGGGAAATAGACGCCTCCAGGATGACCTATTCCTCACCGGTCGCGGTAGCAGGGGACACCATCATTACCGGCAGTATCATCCAGGACACCAACATCAGAGATCGGGAAGCCTCTCCGGGAGACGTCCGCGCCTATGACGCACGCACAGGCGAGATGAAATGGATCTTCCACACCATCCCGCGAGGTGACGAATTTGGCGTCGATTCCTGGCAGAACGAGTCATGGCGGTACAGCGGTCACACCAATGTCTGGTCCTATATGGCCGTCGACGAAGAACTCGGATTGGTCTACCTGCCTACCGGCACACCGTCCAACGATTGGTATGGCGGGATGAGGCCGGGAAACAACCTCTTCGCCGAGAGCATTGTGGCGGTTGACATCGAAACGGGATATCGGATGTGGCACTTCCAAGCCGTCCATCACGGGCTCTGGGATTGGGATTTTCCCACCGGTCCAAACCTACTCGACATCACGGTGGATGGCCGGAAAGTCAAAGCACTGGCCCAGGTAAGCAAGCAGGCCTTCACCTACGTATTCGACCGCGTAACCGGCGAACCCATCTGGCCCATTGAGGAGCGACCGGTTCCGCAAGGCAGCGTCCCGGGCGAATGGTATTCGCCGACCCAGCCGTTTCCCACGAAACCACCGCCCTTTGACCGACAGGGAATCTCGATTGACGACGTCATCGACTTTACCCCTGAACTCAGAGCCGAAGCACTGGAACTCATCACCGATCGGGCTCGCTTCGGCCCCATTTTCTCGCCGCCGGTGTTGCGAGGAACAGAAATGCCCTATATCCAGGTACCCGGTGCGGGCGGGGGCGCCAACTGGCAGGGAGCCGCCGTCGACCCCACGACGGGGCGTCTCTTTGTCTCGTCGTCGAGCACGCTCATCGTGGTGGAAGTCATCAAATACGATGCACCGGCCACGATCGGGTACTTCACGGACCCCTGGGGCGTGGGGTTGCCCGGCCCACAAGGGCTCTCGGTATTCAAACCGCCCTACAAACGGGTTACGGCACTCAACCTGAACACCGGCGACCGCGCCTGGATGCAACCGCACGGAGACGGCCCCAGAAACCATCCGGCCCTGGAGCATCTGGACCTGCCACCGCTGGGAGGCGGCGGGGGAATCAGCTCAGGACCGCTGGTAACCCCAACACTCCTGATCATGAATCACGGTGGACGCGATTATGACGATGTGGTCGCGAGCTCACGCACCGTCAGCGCCTACGACAAGAACACTGGCACGCACCTCGGTTCAATCGATTTACCTGCGGTGCCCAACGGCAACCCTGTGACGTATCTGCACGACGGCAAACAATATCTCGTGGTCGCCACCGGAAGTGGGGGCACGGATTCCGAGCTCGTAGCGCTGACCCTGCCCGAGTGAAACAACGAGCACATCGATAGCTGTCCCTTGAACAGTCTTCCAGACCAGGCGTGGTGGCGGAGAGAGAACGAACAGAAGGGGCCGCAAGCCGCC
>CAZPZZ010000183.1:6617-7178 GCA_964591245.1 uncultured Vicinamibacteraceae bacterium
GGGTGTTTTTTGCTCTCTCCTTTTGGTTTTCTTTCTCCGCCACGCGTCAGCTCAACCTATTCCAGCGCAATCACCGCAGTGCGCAGTCGCGTCATGCGCCCTCCCTGGGCGGTCGTGCTTTTAACGTACCCTGTGGGATCTGCACGAATAGCTGGTCGCGCCGCAACCGCCCCGACGCGTCTCGATACTGGTCCACAATCCCGTCCAGCCGCAGCACCCACCGTCACACAAGGCTGACGCTGCCAGCGCCGCGGCATGACTCTGTGATGCAGTTCATGTCGCGTCTGTGCGGCATCTCATACCCAGCCGGGCCTGCGCCGTCTACACTCTCTCCATCGAACGCGAAGCAACCGCGATGCAGCCTAGCAAGGACAAACCGATGACGACCGAACAGAACGCCAATGTGTCCATGGCGGGCGAACAGCTCGACAGGATATCCGGTGGACAAGCCGGTGCCACCCCGCTGACCGTCTCCGGTCGCCCCGGTGCCCGTATTCCGATGCGCTAGGTGACACACGAAGGAGCACATCAATGCAGAAGCAGAATGACGCAGTCGCAGTG
>CAZPZZ010000184.1:0-1508 GCA_964591245.1 uncultured Vicinamibacteraceae bacterium
TTCATGCTTGATCAGAGGTGTACCATCCCAAAAGGTAGCGACGCAATGCCATTCCTTAGAAGCACCATCATCAGAAACAAATTCTACCTTAGCCATTCCTGGTTTTTTTTCAAGCACTTTAAATCCAGTTAGAGCTCCCCAGTCTTTCCAACCAGCATAGTTATTTGAATGATAGAGTCGACGCCCTATCTTGTCCTCAAAAAGTGCTTTGCCTTTAACGAAAGCTACCATGTACCCCATTTGTGCGCCTGTTTTCCAGTGGACCTCGTAGGAATCAGTTTTGATTTTAATAAATGGATCTCCCTTTCCACCCTCGATGGTAACGGCAACAGCTGAACCAATTGAAAGCATAAGAAGGAACAGCGCGACAATTGTGTAGAAAAACACGTTTTTCATAATATCCTACCATTTTTATTGGTCTGTTTAGGTTATATGTGAGTGTGTTGAAACCTCGAAGACTATATCACAACGTTCAAACATATTGCAATTTTAATCTCTTGAGATGCTGATATTTTATAGTCAAACTAACTATTAAGGTAGCATACCTATTCTAAGATGCTACTCTGAGTCTTTGGCTCAGCGGAATCCAAAGGTCATATTTGTCAAATGAGGCAATAAACGATTTCGATATGCTGCATGACTGTATTCAGGTCCGATATCCATGGCACCTCCACGAACTACTTTATGTGTACCTGTTACCGGACCTTTAGGATTTTCTTTAGGGCTGATAGAGTAATAATTTTCATCCTCCCAATCAGCTACCCATTCTAAAACGTTCCCTCCCATATCAAAGACTCCATAGGGACTCATATCTGTTAGAAAGTAACCAACCGGAGAACTACTTGAAAATCCATCAATATGACCATCTTCAAGGTGATTATCACTAAAGTTCCCATAATTCCAATTGAACTTATTACCCCAAGGGTATAGGCGCTCATCTGTTCCCCTGGCTGCTTTCTCCCATTCGGCTTCGGTCGGCAGACGCTTGCTAACCCACTGGCAATAGGCTTCTGCCTGAAACCATGTAACCCAACTGACAGGTAGGTCTGGACCATTCATTGTCCCCATTGCCCCCCAGAAATCAGGTGGGGGAACACCGGTTTTATTCATAAAATGTTGGTAACGTGCATTAGTCACCTCAAATTTATCTATATAGAAACCATCTAAATGGAGGCTGTGTGCGGGCGACTCGCCAAGTTCCACAGGCATCCCGTTTCTGCCCATAACAAATTCACTTGCCGGAATAAATACCATTACAGACTGGTCTGCTAGATGTATAATCTCATGAGTGCGAATTTCGGTGTCGTCATTGGATCGCAGAAATACAGAAGACTCCCTTGTAACTGGAGAAGTTGGAGAATTACAATTTATCAACCCAAAAGAAAGCAAACATATTATGGTCTGGAGCACATTCTTCTTGAGCCCATTCCAAATAACACAATTCAAGAAAAAAACACGGTATTTATACATCTTTCGTCCTTACTTTACTATATTCGGAAATTTTCTTG
>CAZPZZ010000184.1:1608-6956 GCA_964591245.1 uncultured Vicinamibacteraceae bacterium
ACACGGTATTTATACATCTTTCGTCCTTACTTTACTATATTCGGAAATTTTCTTGTTTCTCCTGTTGAATTCCATATCCGGTCAAACTTTGATGTGGCCTTAATTTTTTCGTCTGAGAAAATGTACCAACCCCAAAAGTGTAGAAATATATTCCGCTAGTTACTTGTTCTCCTGCTGTATTGGTACCATCCCAGTAGGCAACATGGTTTGATTAAAATATATCCTTGTCGATTGTATCCCCAAATCTAACGTATGTACAATTTTGCCTTTGGCATCGTAAATCTCGATCTTATCTGTGACCGACTTTGACAATTGATATAGTATCCATGTCTCTGGATTAAATGGGTTAGGATAGTTCTGTGCTAGAACCGTTCGTAATGGTATGATATCTTTTAAGCTTAACTCTAGGTAAACGTATATCTGGTTAAACTTGCGGTCACTCACCAAATGTTCTAACTCTCCAGTAACCCACTGATTATCTTCGTCCTCAACCGTGATTCTGAAAATATCCTGACATGCGATAATAGGCTGATTAGCATAGCCCATTCATACAGCTGAAAACGTATTCTTCTCAGATGGGATAGTATCCATTGTTCGCATATAGGAAAAACAACCCAAACCATATGGGATAAGAGGGGGATTACACTTCCATTTTGTTTCTTCAGTCTTTCTATGACTTGACATATCATACTAATTGAGTATGGTTACTCTAAAGTTATTGCAAGTTAAAATCGAAGAGTTTAAAGTGTATGCGCACGCTTAGGTGACAAAAACAGTTCAATAGCATTTTACAACATATTATTGCCATTGATCAACTTCCATTTGAAAACCTGAGTGATCAAAATAATCTAATCATAATGTGAGTAGAGAACTTTTCTATGTTCGCAATTTAGGTCTTATTTAGCATTCTAGTAATCGAAATAGAAATCGGATATAATTCAAGGCAAAACATATTGTTTTTATATCTGGAAAATAGAAGCCTTTGCTTAATTTCCCATGTTAATTATTTAGTTTGTTACTGACATTAGTTTCAAGCCAGGTGTACTTTTGTTGGATACTCGCAGATCATTTTTTAGCCTCGAAAAAAATGGTCATTAGCAAATAATTTAAACTGTCATGGAGGATTTTGGCTTAGGAGCTAAACCAAAAATGGAAATGAGCTTAAATCAAAGCACGAGTAATAGTCAATCAGATGTCATAATGCGGGGTAAGATTGCCCCTGTACGATGTTTGGTGATTGTCCTCATAATCTCTGTATTAATATTATTAACTTGGATTCTTGATGTTCAACCTCAAGTTGGAGGGGTGTCTTCCTCTAGCACCATGGTTAAATGAGCAAGTCCTAATCTCCCAGTTGGGGGGATGCTACTCAACGAAGAATCAAACAAACTGACTGTTGGTGTTTCGGTTGAGCATGAAATTTTTCAGGATGCTATGAGTGGTATGACTTTAGTTTCAAGTGCCGCTGAGGAACGCACTTTTTTTCGTACTACCTCTCTAAACTTGCACTACTACCTATCTTCACGATTGTCAGTAAACGCTGTGGTGCCTTACAAAAATATTACTTCTCCAAAGACAGATCTCAGGACAGGAATACGTTTCACCCGGAATTATTCGGGGCTTGGAGACTTCATTTTACACAACCGTTTACTGATAAACGAGCCAAAATCTGATCGAAACCCACGTTTTTGGCTCGGCTTAGGTCTAAAATTGCCAACTGGCGATTCTCGTCCAGATTGGGACTGGGGATTTGGAAATTCGCATGATCCGGTATTGCAGCCTGGTACTGGATCGCTTGACCAGATCTTTAGTGCAGACTACCTCCAAAATTTGGGTGGCATCAGGTTATTTGGTAGTGCGCTTTACCGATTATCAGGTGGAGAAAACATACATGATTATAAGTTTGGTAATGAATTTCAGTACACATTGGGAACAGCCTATCAACCGTTTAAAAGCGTGCAAATTTCCAGCCAGATTAATGGGATTTATACAGGACATGATTATGACAAAAGTGTTGATGTTACCAACACTGGAGGCAAATGGGTCTACTTAACGACCGGTGTCAAGTTTGGGCATACTGAGTTTGCCTATCAAGCTGACGCCCATATTCCTGTTTACAGACGCATCAACAATTCGCAACTAATCGCCAATTATGTCTTCTCACTGCGGATGTGGTATGCTTTTAATGGAAGCAATTCAACGAGAACTCTAACTGCTACAACTCGGCTTGAAGATGGAGCAACACCTGATATCAAAACGATTTCGCTGGGTGATGTCATAGAATTGGAAGAATATCTTGTTCCTAATAAGGTTACATTGTTTGAATTCTATTCAGATACGTGTCTGTCCTGTGAAGCTCTTACTCCTATGCTACACGATTTAGTTAGATCCAGATCTGATGTCGCACTCCGAAAGATTAACATTGGTCAAAAAGGATCTCCTATTTTACAGAGGCATAATGTTACGGCAACTCCTGAAGTACGCATCTTTAATCTGCGAAAACAGTTAGTGGGAACAGTTGTTGGCCCAGAAATCGATCTCATCCAGTTAGCAGTAGTTAAAGCATTAAATCAATAACATACTATCTGCAAAAAGAAAAATCAGCCCATAGTTGGAAATAACCTTCTGATGTAGTGAATCCCAGGTTACCTTAAAATAAGGAAATATGGTCATTGGTTACAGCCCAGTTGATATGGATGTGAGAAATGGAATTAAGCGAAGAGGACATTTGGTATTTTCGGTATAACGGTTTTTACCGATTGCCCGAACTATTAGCAGATGATTTAATTGATCGGCTCAACGACATTACAGATGCGCAGATTTCTGGATTAGTCGAACCTATTGTCTGGGAATCCAAAAAGTCACGGACACCAGCTGCCATTCGGCGTTTATCTAAAATAGTTGAGCGTAATCCAGCCTATCTGGAAGTTGCATCGCATCCGATTGTTCTGGATGCTCTCCAAGGAGTTTTGGGGGCAAATATCGAACTTCTAACGAACAAACATAATCATTTGATGGTTAGGCCCGCTGGTTCGTCTCCTGTACCTTGGCATAGTGGTGAGGAACTGTATGACCATCTATTAATTACGGTAATTATTTACTTGGAAGAATCTACCCTTGATAATGGTTGTATCCGTCTTGTTCCCGGAAGTCACATGCGACCGTTTAACCGTGAACGGCGGCCCAAGCAGGGTTGTTTCCAGGAATCTGACTTTTACTGTCGTTCAGTACCAATTCCCATGCCAAAGGGTGGAGTTCTTTTATTTAACGATTCTTGTTTTCACGGTTCGGATGAAAATAAGAGTCATCGATCTCGCCGAAGTATTACCCTCGGCTATCAGGCCCACAATGTCCACAATGTCATCAAGGAAGATCCTGAAAAAATTCTCCTTCGAGGTGAGAAAATTTATGTTGGGCACCCCCATCCATTTCCTTTTTAAACTTCAACCAAACAGTTTGGAATTGCGTCTAATATATGTTATAAATGAGATTAATAACAGTTCATGAGTAGAAGCTGAAGAGGACCTATGAAAAGAGTATTATTGAAATATATTTTGACTTTGGTAATTGGTTCTTTACTTTTCGTAGAGCAACGGTTATTGGCAGACAACTGGTCGACTTGGCGTGGACCTTATGCTAATGGTGTTTGTGATGAGGAGGGGATCGCGGATGTTTGGAGCCAGACAGAAAATGTGGCGTGGCGTTTAGAATTGCCTGGACAGGCTGGGTCTACTCCCGTTATATGGGGAGACAACATTTTCCTCACTACTGTTGGTGATAACAATGAAGATCTGCTCTTGATGTCAATTGATATCAATGGTGTAGTGCGTTGGAAAAAGAAACTGGGTGTGGGTAACCGTGATGTTCTGCGTGGTGAAGGGAATTCGGCTTCACCATCGCCTTGTACTGATGGTCAGTATGTTTGGGCCTATTTCAGTACTGGTGACATAGGCTGTTATGATTTTGATGGTAATCAAATTTGGAAAGGCAACTTAGAGAAATGGTATGGTGATTTTGATATGTACTTTGTCATGGCATCTTCTCCTATTGTAGATGGGGATAGGCTCTATCTACAGTTAATTCACAGTAACATCCGTGACAAAAATGGCAAGACGGTTGGATTAGTTTTGGCATTAGATAAATTATCAGGCAAAGAGATCTGGGCACATGAACGCCAGAGTGATGCTCATTCTGAGTGTGAACACTCCTATGCTTCTCCATTTTTGTACCGTGATCACGAACAGGAATTTCTGCTCTCGCATGGTGCGGACTATGTCAGTGCACATAGCTTAGTTGATGGTAGTGAAATTTGGCGATGTGGTGGACTCAATCTGAAAGACCGTTATAATCCTTCCTTGCGGTTTGTTGCTTCACCCGTTGCCGTTCCGGGGTTGATCGTAGTCCCTTCGGCTAAAAATGGTCCTGTATTGGGTTTAAAACCTAATGCTAAAGGAGATATTACTAGTACAGATGAAGGTCATCTTTGGCGTCTCGATGACAATACGCCTGATGTGCCTTCTCCGTTGATCCACGATGGCTTGGTTTACCTTTGTCGTGAAAATGGGGTTTTGATTTGTATAGATGCACAAACGGGGGAAGAAATTTATCAGCAAAGAACCCATAATAATCGACATCGTGCCTCCCCAGTTTATGCTGATGGGAAAGTCTACTTGACTTCAAGAGACGGCTTAGTCACTGTGGTTAAAGCTGGACGAAAGTTTGAGATCCTCGCACAAAATAATATTAATGAAACCATCGCTTCCTCTCCTGCTATCTCAAATGGCACCATATATCTTCGTAGTTATCAAGCTCTTTACGCAATCAGAAATTTGCAGTGATGGAGGAATTCATGAGATTTAAAATTCTAAATTGGTCATTTTGCTTCTTGCTTGTGTTTATAAACTTCGGTGTTGCCGATAATTGGCCTCATTGGAGGGGACCAAGTCAAGATGGTGTGTCTTTGGAAAAAAACTTGATTTCTGAATGGTCGGAAGATGGAAAAAACTTGCTTTGGAAGATAAACTTTGTAGGTCGCTCAACACCTATTGTCATGGGCAGCTATGTGTATGTTCTTGGTCGAACTGGACAGGATGTCACTGAGCAAGAACACATTGCTTGTTTTCACGTTGAAACTGGGGAAAAAGTATGGGAACATAAATTCAATGTCTTCCACACTACTATTCCTTTTAACCGTGTTGGTTGGGCAAGCCCTGCTGGCGACCCCGAAACTGGGAATGTGTACGTTCATGGTGTTCAGGGAATGTTTTACTGCTTTAGTACTATGGGGAAGATTTTATGGTCCCATTCGTTGACAGAAGAATTCGGACGGATCTCAGGTTACGGTGGTC
>CAZPZZ010000185.1:0-6956 GCA_964591245.1 uncultured Vicinamibacteraceae bacterium
CATGATCAACGTTACTGACCTACCGACAGTCAACGCCGTACTGAACAGCATCGCCGCAATCCTGTTGACCGCTGGATACCTGTCTATTCGACGTGGACACATCGAACTGCACCGTCGGTGCATGCTCGCCGCCTTTGTCACCTCAACGGTATTCCTCGTGTCATATCTGATTTACCACGCACAAGTCGGTTCGCAGCCGTTCTCGGGAGAGGGACCAATTCGCGTCCTCTACTTCACGGTACTGATCTCCCACATCATCCTGGCTGCGCTTACGTTGCCGCTCGCATTGATTACGCTGCGTCGCGGGTTGCGACGGGACGACGCGCGCCATACAGCGATCGCACGCTGGACCCTTCCAATTTGGCTGTATGTATCGGTCACCGGAGTCGTGGTGTATTGGATGCTGTACCAACTGTAGGCGCGTGTTTTCGATCGCGTTACACGCGTAACCTCCCAATACCGCGGGTACGGCGAGACCATGCGCGGCCAATCCACGTCATCACCGTCTGAGCATAGAACCGGAATGGGGCTCACATTTTGCACGTCAGTCCCCGGCCAGAGAGGCATCGTGCCACGCAGCCCCTCCGCAGTCCCTCAATCACGTAGCGCGGAGGCCACAAGGGTCGCCACCTCGCCCCGGAGTGCCCGGACATCGCCCTCGCCCTCCGGATGAAGACGGCTCGACAAGAACACAACAAACGTCTCAGATACCGGATCGAGCCAGAGTGACGTCCCGGTGAATCCGGTATGCCCATAGGAACCCACCGAAAACAGATCCCCACGATTCGACGAGAAGCGTGAGTCGATGTCCCATCCGAGCCCTCGCTTGTCAGCCAGATGTGACGGGGTAGAGACCGTCGTCATCCGTGCCACGGTCAACGGAGCGAGTAGCTGCCCTCCCTCGTAGGCGCCACCAGCGAGCAGCATGGCACAAAAACTGGCGAGATCCTTCGCGGTGCTGAACAAGCCCGCATGACCGGCCACCCCCCCCATGCGCCGTGCAGTCGGATCATGCACCCGCCCGCGGAGCATAGGAGCCTCGGGATCTCCGCAGGGCCACGCAAGCGCCGCGCAACGCTCCGTCGGTGCGATCCGATCTCGCAGCGCTGCAGGAGGATTGAACCAGGTCTCCACCATGCCCAGTGGATCGAAAAGATGATCCTGTACAAACCGGTCGAAGGATTGTCCGCTCACGCGCTCCACGATATGGGCGAGCAACATGAAATTGAGATCGCTATAAATGAACCGTTCCCCTACCCCCGCGACCGGCACCTGGACGAAGGTTCGAGCCAACGCCGTCTTACTCCCCTCGAACACGTCTTCAAGGGGCAAGTCAGGCGCCAACCCAGATGTATGCGTCAGCAAATGCACCAACGTGATGGGACCCTTGCCGTAATTGTCAAAACCCGGGAGGTAGGTGGCGACGCGGTCACCGAGCCTAAGCCGACCGTGCTCCACAAGCTGCATGACACTCGTCGTCGTTGCAATGACCTTGGTCAGGGACGCAAGGTCGAAGACCGTGTCCAGCGTCATTTCCTCAGCAGTCCCGGCGACGCCCGTCCCAATCGAGCGCGTACCGAACGCCCGCTCATAGACGATCTCACCTGCATGCCCGACCACAAGCACCGCGCCAGGCACGGCGCCTTCGGCAATCGCGGTCTCGACTACCTCGTTAAGCTGGCGAAGACGAGTACGATCCATCTCGGCCGACACGACCGGGGCACCGACCAGCGTGCCCAGGATCACCCCTGACGACAGGTATGCGACGAACGCGCTCGTCCCTCCACGCTGGTGTTCCCTTTGCATAGTGTGGTTTGGATTATACTGATCGCATTGGGGAGTTAGCCCTGGAGAGTCTTCTCGATGAAGCCCATTGTCCTATCAATCGTGTCTCACACGATTCTGACCTTCGCGTTTTTAGTGTTCTTCTCCGCCTCAGCCGCGGCCCAGAATGGCGTCCGAGGAACTATCCGTGACACCCAAGGCCGGGGCATTCCCAATGCCGTTGTCACCGCTGAAAGCCTGGAGTCATCGTTGACTCGCGAGACATCAACGGATACCGAGGGACGCTTCACAATGATCGGACTCCCACCGGGCGAGTGGCTGTTCGTCACCCGCGCCGATGGCTACGAAGCAACTCAAGCCATAGCCAACGTCCGCAGTGCTGCCTCGTTCACCCAGGTGACCTTCGAACTGGAACAGGATCTCTTCAACCCGCCAGCTCCCACGGGAGGCGTGCTCGGCGGGCTCAAAGCGTCGCGGCTCATCGAACAGCTCGAGACCGCCGAGAATCTGTTCAGCACAGGTGACTACGACGGGGCCATCGATGCCTATCGGGCCGTACTCGAACTTGCACCAGCGCTGACCAGCGTACATCTCCCACTTGGCCACGCCCTGCTGGCCGCGGGGGAATCATCGGACGCCCTGGCCTCCTATGAATTGGCGCTCGAGGCCGACCCGGGAAATGTCGCCGTGCTCGCCGCCATCACCGAGGCTAGCCAATAAGTACGGCAGCCAGTGGTTTATACTGGACCCCAGCAGTGGGTAGTACGTCACTGCCCCGACCGCCAATGTCACCTCGTCGTCCTCCGCATGGGGCGGTGCGACATCGATGGACACCGTAAAAGCGCAGGAGTATCAGATGCGTAGGCTTTTCATTTCATTCTTTGTGGTCATGGTAGCTAGTGCCGGTCTGACAGCGATGGCACTTGCGCAAGGTGGCCTGCTCTCTGGCCGCATCACCGACAGTGAAACTGGTGAACCGATCGAAGGCGCCAGGGTTGTCTTCGAGAACCCAACCGCCAATCCCCCCCGTATGGAGCAGACCACCGATGCCAACGGTAACTATCGGGTGCTCGGGCTCAATAGCGGCCAGTGGATGCTCACCGTCGAGGCAGAGGGATATGATCCCAACCCGGGTCCCGTGAACGTCCGCCAGGCGAATAATCCCAACGTGGACGTGCCGATGAACCGGATCAGGCATCGGCTCGAGGTCATGCTCGGACCCGCGGCGGTGAGCGGAATCGACATCGAAGCAGTGGGCGCCGAATTCGACGCCGCCGATGTCGCCTACGAGAACCAACAGTGGGAGGAAGCTCTGGCAGGCTATCAGTCCGTGTCCCAGACGCTGCCGACCCTCACAGAAGCCAAGCTTCAGATAGGCAACGTCCTGCAGCAACTCGAGCGTTACGAAGAGGCGATCGCCGTCTTCGAGGGGTTGGTGGCGGAAAATCCTGCGTACGAGGATCAGATGGCCAACGCCATCGCACGACTACGCGTCGCGATGGGCGACCTCTCGGCAGCGGAAACATTGGCCTCGAGCGGCGCCGCCTCCCGCGAAGACCTCTACAATCTCGGCGAAGTGGAATTCGCCAAGGGTGAGGTTGATGCTGCCGCAGGCTGGTACGAGAAGGCGGTCGCTATCGATCCGAACTGGATACTGCCGATCTTTAAACTCGGGTTGGTTGCCTTGAACAAGGGCGACGTAGAAGGAGCAAAAACCCACTTTAGCCGCGTCGTCGAGATTGACCCTGGCTCGTCGGAAGGTACCCAGGCTCAGGCCGTACTCGGCCAGTTACCGTAAGATCACGTTCTACGCCGTATCACCCCAGGCGGCTCCACCCGCCTGGGGCCTTTTGTCCCCAACCGCCGCGCCATCGCTCCTGACAGCCGTCTCCCGTCAGTTCTCCGTTGCCCCGCTCGACGATGGCCGTGGCGTCTCGATCGGCAAATGCTCCCGGTCGCCCCACTCCTTCCAAGACCCTATGTAATTTCTGACCCGTGGGTACCCAAGCAGGCGAAGAGCTAGGTACGTGTGAGCTGCCCGGTAGCCACCCTGGCAATACGTAATCACCTCTTTGTCCGGGGTGACCCCTGCCGCCTCGTACATATCTCTCAGAGCATCCGCCGATTTGAAGGCCCCATGCCCATCGAGATTCTTCACCCACTCGATGTGTACCGCGCCGGGAATGGCTCCGCCACGTTTGGCCCGAACCTTCGTTCCGTAGTACTCGGCGTCGCTTCGCGTATCCACAACTGCGACACCAGTCCGTCCGAGACAGTCGTGCACATCGCTCCATGTCGCGAGTCGATCACCAACCGGCTTCGCCGGACCTGAAACGGCTGTCGGGGACTCGGCATCCTGAGTCACCGGTGCGCCCTCGCGCTCCCAGAAACCGAAGCCACCGTCCAACAGGCGGACGTCTGAATGCCCGAAATACTCAAGCGCCCAGAAAGCCCTCGCTGCACGGATCCCAGACTGCTCATCGTAGACAACGACCGGACGTGCGTGATCCGCCCCTCTGGACGAGAGTAGATGCCAGATGACCCACAGGAACGCCGACAGCGGGGCCGAATCCGTATCGACCAAGCTCACGCCAAACAGGTCAAGGTGCACTGCACCCGGAATATGCCCCGTGGCAAACTGATGGGCCGGCCGCAGATCGACGACAAGAGGTGACTCTCCATCAGTCGAAAGCCGCTCGCTCAACTCAGCGACCGAAATCAGAAGGCCAGGATTTGTATAGTTCCTCAAGTTATTACTCATGACGCCCCCCAAGACCATTCTGGCACACGGGTGCAGGCATCACCTGCTCCCCCGGTCCACGCGGCCCCAGCAACACCGTGACCGCGGTACTCACCAGCCCAGAAGCTTCGCTACCACTTGACGGCTACCGGAAGGAACGCAATACTAACCGGAGTCAATGAATGAACATTCATTCACTAGTCATTCTCACGCGCAATGACGCCTGCTGCCACCCTTTCCCAACGCCGCCAAACCCGGGCCCAGGCTCCCGGAAACAAACGCGAAGCCATCCTGCGTGCCGCGACCAAACTCTTTGCACGCCGTGGCTTTTTTAGCGCTCAAGTGGCCGATGTGGCGCGCGAAGCTGGAATCGCCGCCGGCACCGTCTATTTGTACTTCCGAAGCAAGGACGACCTTCTGATCGCGATCTTCGAGCGGACCATGCAACAGGCGCTCGCTGACGCAAGACTAGCCCTGGCAGATGTCGCTGACCCGATCGAACGACTGCAAGTGCTCGCACGGCAACACCTTGATCGACTCGGGCGTGATCACGATCTCGCGGTGGTGTTTCAGGTCGAATTGCGGCAATCAATCAAGTTCATGGAACAGCTCTCATCCAGCCTGCTCCGCGACTATCTCCACGCGATCCGGGACACAATCGCCGACGCGCAGAAGGCCGGTCACTTTCGCCCAGAGGTCAGTCCCACTTTTGCGGCCAAGACGCTCTTCGGCGCCCTAGACGAAATGGCTACAAACTGGATTCTCAGCCGCCGTGAATACCCGCTCGCCGAACAGGCGGATGCCGTAATCGATCTCTTCGTGCATGGAATGAAACCATCCCCTGTCTGACGCCCGCACCGCCCACGAGATAGGGCGGTTGCACCAACCGGAATAGACGATATGCCCAACATCCGATCGGTCGCCGTTCTTGGAGCCGGCACCATGGGAGCCCAGATAGCGGCTCACGTCGCGAACGCTGGCGTTCCGGTCCTGCTGCTCGACCGCGATCGCGACATCGCAGCCGCGGGGCTTGCCCGCGCCAAGAAACTCAAGCCGGACCCATTTTTCACCCGCGACGTCAGCTCCCGAATCACCCTGGGTGGCTTTGAACACGATTTGCCGGGCATTGCAGACTGCGATTGGGTCGTCGAAGCAATCATCGAGCAGCTTGACGCGAAGCAGGAATTACTTACGCGAGTCGAACCCCACTGTCGGCCAGACACCGTCATCACCTCCAACACATCCGGCATCCCCATCAACGCCATCGCTGCGGGCCGCCCACCGGACTTCAAGCGTCGTTGGCTAGGCAGTCATTTTTTCAATCCGCCACGTTATCTCAGACTTGTCGAACTCATTCCGACCGACGATACCGATCCCGATATCGTCACGGCACTCTCCTCCTTCGTCGGTCAGCAACTCGGCAAGGGCGTGGTCGTGGCGAGAGACACGCCAGGATTCATCGCCAACCGCATCGGGCTTTACGGCGTCGCGTGTGTGCTCGAACAACTCGCCACGGGCAACTTCACTATCGAAGAGATCGACGCCATGACCGGTCCGGCGCTCGGCCGCCCCAAGAGTGCGACCTTCCGCACGATGGATATCGCCGGTATCGACATACTCGCCCATGTCACAACCGACCTCGTGCAACGGCTGGAGTCAGACGAAGAACGTCGCGTGTTCGACCTGCCACCGTTGATCGGCGAATTGACCACACGCCGCTGGCTCGGAGAAAAGTCAGGGCAAGGGTTCTACCGGAAGGCTCGCGGCCCAGAAGGTAGTGTCATCCTGACCCTCGATCCCCAGAACATGGAGTACCGCCCCAGGCAAAAGCCTCGCCTGGGCACGCTGGACGCTGCTCGCACGATAGACGACCTCGCTGAACGCGTGCGGTCGCTCTTTCAGGCCCGGGACAACGTCGGCGAATTCACACGGGCAACGCTGGGACGAACCCTGGTCTACACCGCCGAAAATGCGTCGAAAATGGCTCATACACCGGACGACGTGGATCGTGCCATGCGTTGGGGCTTTGGATGGGATCTCGGCCCTTTCGAGTTATTGGATGCCATTGGCATCGACACCGTGCTCGAAGCCTGTGGAGACCAGGACCTCTCTGACGAGGCGCGCACCTGGGCCGGACTCCCCGCCCGGGTAGATACGACCACGGCAGCACCCCGCCGATTCCGACAAGTGCCCCTCCCTCCGTCTGGTCCCGAACTGCAATTGCTGGCGACCGCCAAGCACGGGGGCGGCATCCTGAAGCAAAATGCCGGAGCCAGTCTCATCGATCTAGGAGAGGGCGTTCTCGCTGTCGAGTTCCACTCGAAAATGAACACGCTCGGCGGAGACGCAATACACATGCTGACGAGTGGTGTCACAGAAGCAGCCGAGCATCACCGCGGACTGGTCGTCGGCAACGATGCCGTCAACTTCT
>CAZPZZ010000186.1:0-6921 GCA_964591245.1 uncultured Vicinamibacteraceae bacterium
TGTTCTTCGGAAATCGTCGTGGTCGTCACGCGGCATCCGTAATGGGAAGCTGCGTGCAGACAGAAACTCCCCCAACCGGTACCGATCTCGATCACTTCATCTTTCGGTGAGAGCTTAAGCGATTGGCAGATTCCATCAATTTTGTGCGTGGACGCTTCCTCCAACGTGCTCTCGGCTGACGGAAAGACCGCGCAGCTGTAGGTGAGTGTTGAGTCCAGGAATGCTGCGAAGAATTCGTTGCCGAGGTCGTAGTGGGAGTGAATGTTCTTCTGACTTTGTCTCACCGTGTTCGCCCGCCAGCGATGTCGAAGAAGATCAGTCGCGCGTGCGAGCCGAGGCAGCGGGCCGTCGAGCGCGTCGCCGACGCTTCGATTGCGCGCCAGAATGCGGATGACTGCAGTGAGATCCTCGCTGGACCACATCCGGTCAGCGTAGGTTTCGGCGGCTGCGATCGAGCCTCCGAAGAGCAGCCGAGGGTAGACGGAGGTGTCGCCGATGCGCAAGTGAGCTTTCGGTGAGTCGGTACCTTTGAGATGACCTACCTTCCATTGCCCATCCGGGTCGGTTACGTCCAGTTGGCCGTCACCCATGTTGTTGAGGAGACGCAAGAGCATGGGCCGTAAAAGGCTTCCCAGGAAGGAAGGTCGGTCTCGGAGCGTGGCAGCGGGGACGGAATTGGCGGTAGGCATGGGCAATATCCGGATGTTGAGTGTTGGTGGCGTCGTTCACAGAGTCCTGTCTTGTATTGTAACGATAATTAATTATATCTTTGAGATAATAATTTGTGAGGCCGAAAGCGTGCCAGAGAAGCAAACAGCGTGGAGCATGTGGTCGCGTGGGGAAAATCAATGAGTGGGTCCTCTTTGCGGGTTGCGGTCATCGGCGCCGGAGTTTCCGGACTCTCGGTAGCCTTCCGCTTGACACAGCGCCATGACGTGACCGTTTTTGAATCTCGCCCTCGGCCAGGAGGTCACGCTCGCACACTCGAAGTCGACGATGGGGAGACGCGTCGCCAACTCGACGTCGGGTTCCTGGTGTACAACGAGGTGACGTATCCACGCTTTACCCGTTTGCTCGACGTGCTCGGCGTGCAATCGCATCCCAGTGAGATGTCATTCAGTGTGCAGTGTGCCCGGTGTGCGCTTGAATACGGGGGGAGTAGTCTGGGAGGGTTGCTTGCTCAACCTGGCGCGTTGGTTCGGCCCAGTTTTTATCGGTTGCTACGTGACATTGTTCGATTCAACCGATGGGCTCGTCGAGCGGCTGTTGGTTCTGCGGAAAGGCGCGGTACGCTGGCCCAGGCGGTGCGTGACGCCGGATTGTCCGAGGAACTCCTGCGGCATTATTTGCTTCCGATGACAAGTGCGATCTGGTCGTCGAGTGCTGCTGACGCAGCGGGGTTTCCGCTGTCGCTTTTCCTGCGATTCTTCGAAAATCATGGCCTCTTGCAGATCATGAACCGGCCGATCTGGAGAACGGTGACAGGCGGAAGTCGTTGCTATGTCGAGGCGATCGCGGGAGAGTTGGGAGACCGGCTGCGTTGTGCCACGAAAGTCGAAACGGTGCGTCGCGGGAATGATGGCGTAGAGGTGAAAGTGACCGATCAGAAAGGCGAGCGGTTCGACCGCGTCGTCTTCGCAACGCATGCGGATGAGACGCTACGTCTTTTGGGCGATGCTGACCAACAAGAGACCGAATTGCTGAAGCAGATTCCGTATCGCGAGAACGACATCGTGCTCCACACGGATCGTTCCGTACTGCCGAACGCATCTCGCGCGTGGTCATCCTGGAATTACCATGTTCCAGATTGTGCAGATCCCCAGCAGCCCCTCATGATGACTTACTACCTCAATCGACTGCAGGGGTTCCAGTCGCGAACACCGTTCTGCGTCACATTGAACGATACCGGACGCATTGACCCGTCACGTGTCATAGAGCGTTTTCGTTTCGCGCATCCTCTCTATACAGAGTCAGGGCTTGAGGCACGGGTAGCTCTCCGTCGCAGAAATGGCGTGCGTGCGACCTATTTCTGCGGCGCATATCTTGGAAATGGCTTTCACGAGGACGGCGTGCAGAGCGGGTGTGAGGCTGCTCACGCGATAGATCCGAACGTTGACCCATGGCGCTGACATCGTGTCTTTACACGGGGTATGTTCGACATCGTCGTTCCCGGCCGAGGGTTCATGACTTTCGGTACGCCATGACGGTCTTTTGTCTCGATCTGGATGAACTCGACAGCCTCGATCGCTGGTGGCCGCTCTTCGGTGTGAATCGGCCCGGGGTTGCCACTTTTTACGATCGCGATCATGCTGACGCGCAGCCGGGGGCGACGAAGGCAAAGATTGTTCGGTGGTTGCAACGAGATGGTGTTGACCTACTCGATGGTCGGATCCGTCTGGTGACGGCATGCCGGCTCTTTGGCTATGTCTTCAATCCCGTGAGCTTTTACTTTTGTGACGATGCGACGGGTTGCTTGCGGGCCGTTGTTGCGGAGGTGACAAGCACCTTTGGCGAGCGCTTTCTCTATACATTGAAGCCTTCAACTGTGGGGCGTGGTGCTATTGGTGTTCGGGCCGACGCTCTAAAGGAGATGCATGTCTCACCGTTTCTGTCCAACCGGTGTCGGTACACGTTTACCATTCCGCCACCGTCGGAACGGCTTGCCGTGGGCATTGTCCAGTATGAGGATGACCGGCATGTACTCGACGCTCAGCTCTGGGGTGCGCGTCGACCGTTGACGATGGGGTCCTTGGCGCGGTTGGTGGCGGGACACCCCTGGTTGACGATGAAAACAACGCTAGCCATCCATGTGGAGGCTTTCCGTTTGTATTTGAAGGGGGTTCCCGTCGTTCCGCAACCGCCTCCCACGGCGGCGCAGCGGCGCCAACGCATGGACATGTCGGAGATGACCCGGTAACCGCCACAGCGTCGGTCGAGTCTCCGGTGATTCGTGCTGGAGAAATTCCATCGTCCGGGTCCAGGCTAGTCGTACTGCGTCTGTGCGTGATCGGGTGGATAGGTCGGCCGAGTGCGGTCCGACCAGTTTTGATGGAGGGTTTGTATCGAAGTCTTCGGGAACACCCACGGTCTCAAGGCGAGTCAGGTTCGCCAGCTCGATCGTCTGTTTCGGCGCCGTGTGCCGGCTGACACGCTGGTGACACACGAGTTTGCTCGGCGACTCACGGAAATCAGCAACGACGTCCGCCGCCAAGTGGGCGTACTCGTCGACCGCCGCGGCGAGGTTCAACACGTCATGGTTGGCGATGCTCGTTCTATCGAGTTGCCCGATTGGGGGCGTTTACGTGCTGGTCGCGGTCGACTCCGTGGCTTACGCTGCATCCATACCCACCTGGTTGATGAAGGCGTAACCCGAGACGATAAGACCGACCTGCTCTTGCTTCGCCTCGATGCGATGGTGACGATTGGCGCTGATGCGGAAGGATTACCGACGCTGGCGCACGTCGCGGTCCTTCGACCGGCCACTCAGGAGGGCGACGGGATCGAATTACTCGATCCACAGCCTCCTGCTCAGCTTGAATTTAACTTTCAGGTCTGGATCCGTGAGCTCGAAGAAGAACTGTCAAAGACGGTTGGGGCACAGGAGGTCGGCGATCGTGAGCGAGCGATTCTCGTTTCGGTGACTGCAGGACGCAGCGCCGCTGACCTCGAGAGTCATGTGGACGAGCTTCGCGAGCTGGCTCGTTCAGCAGGGGTTCGTATCGTCGACGTCGTCACGCAGCATCGTCCGCGTGTGGATCCCAAGACCGCAGTGGGGTCTGGCAAGTTGCAGGACCTCATGATTCGGGCGTTTCAGCGTAATGTCGACCTTATCATTTTCGATCAGAATGTGACCCCGACACAGGCGCGAAATCTAGCCGCACGTATGGAGCTGCGCGTCATTGATCGGACGCAGCTCATCCTCGATATTTTTGCTCAGCACGCCACGACACGGGACGGCAAGCTGCAAGTGGAACTCGCTCAACTTAAATATCGTTTGCCCCGTTTAGCGCAACGGGCTGAGGTGTCGTTGTCCAGGTTGGCAGGGGGGATCGGGGGGCGAGGTCCAGGCGAGACCAAGTTGGAGGTTGATCGCCGTCGGACGCGAGACCGTATCACGCGACTCGAGCGGCAACTCGAGAAGCTTGGCGGGCAACGCGAGAATCGCCGGCAGCGCCGTGGGCGTCGCGAGGTTCCAGTTCTCTCGATCGTCGGCTATACCAATGCTGGGAAGAGTACCTTGCTGCGGGCGTTGACCAAGACCGACGTCTATGTGGCCGATAAGATGTTCGCGACGCTCGATCCAGTGTCTCGTCGCCTGCGGTTTCCGCGTGAACGGGAGGTCATCATCACTGATACCGTCGGATTTATTCGTGATCTTCCCACTGATCTGGTGACGGCGTTTCGAGCGACGCTCGAGGAATTGGGCGATGCGTCTTTGCTACTCCATGTCGTGGATGCGTCGGTTCCCAACTATGAACGCCGCATCGAGGCCGTCCGGCGTGTGTTGCGCGAGATTCACATGGACGTGTCTGAGTTGCTTATTTTTAATCAGATCGACAAGCTCGAGCCGGGTGTGGGCGAGGCGGTGGCTCGTCGATGGAATGGTGTCGCGGTGTCGGCGCTTGAGCGCACAGGTCTCCGGAGACTGCTCACGCGGGCCGAGCAGATGCTCTGGGCGGAGGATGACGGTCGTCTGGAACGGCAGGGCGGTGTGATGGGGTACGAAGAGGCCTAGCCTGCGGCATCGACTCCACCACGACGCGCGGGCTGTCGGGGCAACGGGGTGTCTGATTGGATGGAGGGATTACGGATCATGCAGTGTCGTGGGTTACTTGTCCTATGGCTGGGGATCAGCGTGGGGAGTGGGCAACTTATTGCCCAGTCGACGCTCGTCGCCGAAGATGTTCGAGTGTCTTGTGAGGCGCTGAGATACGTGCGCGACCTGACCATCACCTTGGCCGAGGTCAGCGTGACAGCAGAGGGGACACCCTACTGTTACGTGAAGGGTATCCTGCCTCCGGCGATCCAATTCCACGTGCAATTGCCATTGCCCGGGCACTGGAATGGCCGGTTTCTCAAGTGGGGTGACGGAGGTAAGGATGGGGATCTGGATTTCGCGGACCATCGTGTCATTGAGGGGTATGCCGTGGCCAACAGCAATACCGGCCACGACAACGGTGCGGAACCGGGTTCATCGTTTGCGTATGACAATCGACAGGCCGAGATCGATTTTGGCTACCGTGCCGTTCATCTGACGACGAGGGCGGGGAAAACCCTGGTCGACCACTACTATGGCCGTCGGCAAGAGTATTCGTACTTCGAAGGGTGTTCTACGGGTGGGCGACAGGGGCTCATGGAGGCACAGCGCTACCCCCAGGACTTCGATGGAATTGTGGCCGGGGCGCCAGCGAATCACTATCAGGAGATGAATGCCGTGCGCGTGTGGCTCCTCCAGCGCATGTTCCGCGATGAGTTCATGGGGGCGTTGGCATTCGATACGGATGGTGATGGACGATTCGACAGCGTGCGCAAGATGGAGTTGCTGGCCGGGGCGGTGCTGGAACGGTGCGACCGTGATGACGGTATCGAGGACGGCGTGATCGATGACCCGTCGAGCTGTGACTTCGATCCGGCACGCGATCTGGCGAGGATGGCATGTTCAGGTGATGTCAATGCTGACGATTGTTTCACGCAGGCGCAACGACAGACCGTGCGTGACTTCTACAGTGGGCCGTCGGATATGCGGGGACGCCCGATCTACGCAGGAAAACCCCTCGGGTCTGAGGCGCAGTGGACTGGGTTATTTATCCCCTATACGGGCAATGGTTTTGCGCCAGGTGCCGTACGTCTTGGCGGAGACCACCTGAACTATCTCTTTTATGAGGTTGATCCGGGTGTGACGCCAGCCGACCTTCTCGACACGGCCAGCTCGATCAGCGCGGAGTCGAATCCACCCGTGTGGGCGTGGTGGAATTTCGACATCAACGAGGTGGGCGCTGGCAAGGGGCGCGTCATGTCACGAATCACCGATGCGACGGATCCCGACCTCTCGCGATTTCTGAAGCAGCAGAATGGCAAGTTGCTCCTCTATCACGGGTGGGCGGATGCGCTTGTGGTGCCGCAACCGACGTTGTCGTACTACCATGACGTGGTTGACACAACCTTTGAGGGGGATATGTCAGCGGCCCGTGCGAGGGCCCGACTCTTCATGGTGCCTGGAATGGGGCATTGCCGGGGAGGCTCAGGGCCTGATACCTGGGACCGATTGCAACCACTGGTCGAGTGGGTGGAGCAAGGGGTAGCGCCAGACGCTCTTGTTGCGACCCATCAGACTGATGGCATGGTCGACAACGAGCGTCTCGTCTGTGCTGTGCCACAGCGTTCGGTGTATGTTGGTCCCTCGGATGGAGCAGATGATCCGATGAATTGGGTGCAGGAGAACTTTGTCTGCCGCTGACACCCTGAAGAATGGAGTGGCGTTATGAAGACAGTGAATACGTGTCGGGTCGGCGTGCTGCTAGCGATCGTGGCAATGGGAGGCGGTACCATGCTCGTGTCGGGGCAATTACCTCTTGCCGCCGCGCAAAGCAATTTCGTTGGTGGGGCTCCGACTAGGCCAGACGCCTCGGATATGCGTGCGCTGCGTCTCCGTTTCGAGCCCGGAGTTCGTTCGAACTGGCATAGTCATGCAGGATGGCAAATCTTGGCCGCTGAAGAGGGCCGTGGCCGTACGCAGGTTCGCGGAGAATCGATCCGTGAGCTGGTTCCCGGCGGTGAACCCATCTATACCGGACCCGGCGTGGTGCACTGGCATGGTGCCTCTCCTGAAGAGCACGTCGTGCAACTCACCTTCATGGGGGGAACGTCCGGAGCTGATTGGTTTGAACCCGTCAGCGACACGGACTACCGAGGACAGTAACC
>CAZPZZ010000187.1:0-6844 GCA_964591245.1 uncultured Vicinamibacteraceae bacterium
GGCTCCTCAGGTTGGACTCGAACCAACAACCCTCCGGTTAACAGCCGGATGCTCTGCCAATTGAGCTACTGAGGAACACGTAGCGACCGCGCCACTTGGTAACGTTCGCTATGGGTGCGGACAGAACCGAGTAAGCAGATAATTATAAATAGCCTGGCCGTAGGGGTCAAACGGAGTCATCTCTGGGTGCCCATCAGCCATCGGTTGACTGCTGGTGTGCGGGGCTTGCCGCGCGCAGCTGGAGGAACGAGGCGACTACCCCGAGGCAGAACCAGCTGATGGCGAAGAGGAGTTGCCCTTGCGCTGGCGACATGGGGTAGATGAGCCAGGGGTCGCCC
Source organism: uncultured Vicinamibacteraceae bacterium (assembly GCA_964591245.1). GTDB lineage: Bacteria > Acidobacteriota > Vicinamibacteria > Vicinamibacterales > UBA8438 > CAZPZZ01. The sequence goes on from CAZPZZ010000187.1 coordinate 339, forward strand.
GAGGCAACGGCGACAGCTCGGGCATGCCCACCGAGGGCGAATGCGCCAACCAGTGTTGTCCAGGCGCCCCCGAAGGCGGTCCCGACGATGATGACGTAGCGCTGCAGGGTGACAGCGGCGACGGCGCCGATCAAACAGGCGACAATGGTTTGCCATGATGCAGGGGTTCCACTGCTCCACCACACGAGGTTCAAGGCGAGGACGCCAAGGCTGGCGCCGATGATCGCAAGACCGGCCAGATACACGAGCTGGAGGACCACGAGTCCCACCAATCCCCCGCCGACCAGGGCAAGTGTCGAGATCCACGACGATGAAGTTGTGACGAGCAGGGAGGTAAGGTAGGCGCCGCAGACGAAGCCGTACACGGCAAGGAGCCACCGAAACACGCGATACCCGAGGAAGCAGATTGGCAGCCCCGCCGCAAGTAGAATGATCGCCGCCGCCGTCGGCGACGATAGGAAGGACATTCAGGCATTATGCAGGTCGATCGCCGCGGGCCGCAAGGCGAAGGACAAACCCGCGTTCTCCCGCTATGAGCAACCACGAGATGAATGCTCGCCCGGTTGGGTTGGTCTCCGTGGGGGGAGGGCTCGCGGCGCTACTGGGCGTGGGGCTCTTCGTCTATTTTGTCCGTCGGGCCGGGGTCGGGGAGATCCTCGAGGGCATCCAGCGCTTGGGTTGGGTCTTTCTGGTGATTGTTGCCCTGGGTGGTTTGCGCCTCGCCATGCGAGGGATGGCCTGGCGAAGCTGTCTGAGTGGTACCCATCGCCTGAGCCCTTTTCAGGCCTTTCTGGCCGTGGTCGCGGGCGATACGCTCGGTAATCTCACGCCGTTCAGTCTGTTGGTCGGTGAGCCGGCAAAAGCCTTGGTGGCAAGTCACCGGGAGCCCGTGGCCCGTACGTTGCCGGCGCTTGCTGTCGAGAACCTGTTCTATACGCTCTCGGCAGCGCTGGTGATCGCCGGGGGCGGAGCCGCGTTGGTGCTACGGCTGCAGACGGCCGATCGCTGGTGGTTGGTTGCCATCACGTCAGTTGTTCTCTTGATCGTGCTGGTGCTCACGGTTCATGTTCTTGTCTGGCGCCGTGTGAGGATTGTGAGTCGGTTGCTGGAGTCACTCGTTCGTGGCGCGCGTGGAGCGACCGTTATCTCACGTTGGAGTGAACGGGTGTGTCGGTTAGAGGAGCGTCTGCACCAGCTCTACCCCCGCGATGGTGCCCGTCTGTTTCGCTTGATGGGGTGGGAGTTCTCGTTTCATGCGTTAGGGGTGCTTGAAATCTACATCATGCTCTCCCTGATCAGCGCGCTCCCTTCGACATTTTTTGACGCGTTTCTGTTCGAATCGACCAATCGCTTCATTACGTCAGTATTCAAGGTCGTCCCGATGCGTATCGGGGTGGACGAGGCGGGGACCGGCGCGTTTGCAGAGCTCTTGGCTTTTGGTACGGCTGCCGGGGTGACGCTGGCCATCGTGCGGCGGGCACGCATGCTGGTGTGGATGACTCTCGGCGTGGTGGTCTTCGTGGGGCGTGGTCTGTCGGTGCAGCGGGCGACGCAGGTTGCGCAGCGAGCTCGGCGTGACGTCGAGGTCGGGAGGGAGGGCGTGGCGTCCGTGTACGGGCCCGCGCTTGTGGTGATGGCGCGCTCGCCGGAGGGGTCGCGTACGCCCAAGAGTCGGCTGGCAACGGTACTGTCCAGTCCAGCTGATCGCCGCCGGCTCTATGCGGCGTTCCTGGAGGATGTCATCACGACCAGCGCATCGCTTGAGGGTGTGTCGCTGCGCGTGGCTTATACGAAGGATGGAGGAACGGCGGGGTTCGAAGAGGCTGGCGTGTCGGCCGCGCAGCTCTTGCCCCAGCGTGGAGAGAGTCTCGGCGATCGGGAACGTGGCATCTTCGAAGATCTGTTTGCACAGGGATATTCGCCCGTTGTCGTGATCGGGTCGGATCTCCCGACCTTGACGGCCAGGCCGCTAACGGAAGCGTTCAACCGACTTCAGGCGGACAGCTCTCGGGTCGTACTGGGGCCGACACCGGACGGTGGCTATTACCTGATCGGTCTCTCCGCGCCAGCTTCGGGGATGCCGGTGCCGGACCTCTTCAGCGCTATTCGATGGAGCACGGAGTGGACCCGAGCCGATACCATCGCCGCGGCCGAGGGGTGCGGGTTGGAGGTCGAGCGTATCGAGCCCTGCTCGGATGTTGATGATGCTGCCGATCTTGCGCGGCTGCGTTCGGAGTTGGCGACGGTGGCCGGCGTTGGCCACGCGCCACGAACGACCCGGGTCCTGCGAGAACTCTTTCCGGCCGACACGTTGCCGAAGACCGATGCAGAATCCCTCTGAGTGCGTCGCGCGTGGGGAGAAGTGACAGAGGGGTGTCACACCTCGCGGCGACCTTCCATTGCCTTGAGCATCGTGATCTCGTCGGCGTATTCCAGATCGCTGCCGACGGGTACCCCCATGGCGATCCGGCTCACGCGCACACCCAGTGGTTTGAGCAGCTTTGCCAGGTAGATGGCCGTGGCCTCGCCTTCGACGTTGGGGTTGGTAGCCAGAATTACCTCGTTCACCCCATCAGTCCCCACGCGCTGCAGCAGGCTCTTGATGTGGAGATCGTCCGGTCCCACGCCTTTGAGTGGTGACAACGCGCCCATCAAGACGTGGTAGGTGCCCTTGAAGTCGCCGGTCTTCTCGACGGCGGCGACATTGTGCGGGTCTTCGACGACGCAGATGGTCTGTTTGTCTCGGCGGCCGTCAGTGCAATAAAAGCAGGGATCGGCATCGGTGATGTTTGAGCAGATGGAGCAATACGTGACGCGATCTTTCACGTCGCGAATGGCGTCGAGAAGTCGGTCCACGTCCTCTCGTGGTTGCTTCAGCAGATGAAAGGCCAACCGCTGCGCACTCTTGGCGCCAATGCTGGGCAGTTTCTGTAGTTGCTCGGTTAACCGGACGAGAGGTTCGATCTGGTTCATGTCAATCCGGGAATGTTGAGTCCGCCCATCATGCCGCCCATCTGTTGCGATACGAGTTCATCGGCGCGACGCTGGGCGTCGCTGATGGCCGCCAGGATGAGATCCTGCAGCATATCCACGTCCTCTTTGGAGACGACTTCGGGATCGATTGTCAGACTTTGCACCTCTTTGACGCCGTTCATGACGACGGTGACCATTCCCCCACCTGCGGTCGCCTCTACGGTCGTCTCTTTCAACTGCTTCTGCAGGTTCTCCTGCATTTGTTGCGCCTGCTGCATCATCTTTTGAATGTTCATAACGGCCCGTCACATCTCCTCAATGTCTTTGATTTCCGCTGGAAAAACGGAAAGCATGGTCTTCACGGCCGGATCTCCCATGGCCTGCGATAAGAGATCGTCAGACGGCTCGCCCTCTGATTTTGTTGCGGGGGGCGAGTCTGGCGCGGCAGTCGGTTCATTTGACGACAGGTCGAGGTCTGCCGGGGGGGTGCTGGGTGGTGGCGGCTCATCCGGCCCAGCCGGCGGTCCCGTCTCTTGCGGTGCCGCGGGTGTCATAAGCGACGGCTGGTGTGCCTTGTCATCCGGGACGGTAGCCGGGGCGGGCTCCGTGGACGTTGTCGATGCCTCGCCGGGCACCTTGCGTGCGACCACGCTTGTCTTTCGTCCGACGACACGGGTGGCCAACGCGTCGAGCCAGGAACGGCCCGATTCGATCTGCTGGGCCAGCGTGCGTTGTGCTTCGGTGAATACGAATGTGAGGCGATCATTTTCCACCTCGATTGCCTGGGCCTGTGCGGCCACGGTGCCGTGAAAGAATTTCTTTGTGCGTTTCAGCTCGGCGAGAAACGCAGCCTTCACATCGGATGGTGGGGTTGCCGCGCCCGGGTCGGCTGCGGCTGCGGAAGCCTCGGCGGTTTCCACGGGCGGATGTGAGGCCTCACGCGTTTTCCTGGATTTGGCTTGTCTGGGGGGGGGCTTCTGTGTGCGTGCCTGGGATGGTCTTGGCGTGGTGGCAGTTGGTGGCGTGTCCGCTACCCTAGGAGTCTTTGGCGTCCTGGCGGGTGCATCCTGTTGCTCGAGTCCACCGATGAGATCGGAGAGCGGTACCAGCTTGCGCAGGTGCATCCAGCGGAGCATCGCGACTTCGAAGTGATAGCGCGGTTGGGTGGCGCTGCGAATCTCGAATTCTGCCCGGGCAAGAACGTCGAAGCCGCGTAAGAGGTCCTCCCGGGAAAAGCGATCAGCGAGTTCCGTGAGCCGCGAGCGCTCGCTCTCGGCCGCGATCTCCGGGTCGGTAATCCGGTCCGCATCAATCTTCAAGACAAGCAGATCACGCACCAACCGCGACAGTTCACGACAGACTGCGCGTAGGTCATAGCCGGCTTCCACGAACCGACCGGTGAGCTCGAATACACGGGGCCCTGTCTCGTCCGCCACCGTCTCGGCGATGTCCAGCACGGCATCGCGCCCGACTAATCCCAGTACGGCCGACACTTCTTTCGAGGTCACTGTGCTGCCCGCAAAGGCAATTACCTGATCGAGCGCACTCTCGGCATCGCGCATGCTGCCCTCGGCCGCGCGTGCGACAAGCATCAGTCCCGCGTCGTCGATCGTCACGCCCTCGGCGTCGGTAATGGCTCGAAGTTGCTCGGTGATTGCGGCGGTGCCGATCGTACGAAATTCGAAAACCTGCGAGCGCGACAAGATGGTGTCCGGGATCTTGTCGAGTAGTGTCGTGGCCATGATGAACACGACATGGGGAGGTGGCTCCTCCACTGACTTGAGCAGCGCGTTGAATGAGCTGGAGGAGAGCTGGTGCACCTCATCGATGATGAATATCTTGAATCGATCGCGAACCGGTGCAATCGAAAGCCCGGCGATGATCACTTCGCGAATATTTTCGACCTGGGTGTGGGTCGCGGCATCGATCTCCATCACGTCGATGTCGCGACCTTCGGCGACCTCCTGACAGGCATCACACGTGCCGCACGGGGTGGGCGTTGGCCCCTGGTCGCAGTTCAGCGCCCGGGCCAGAATCCGCGCGGTTGTGGTTTTCCCGACGCCCCGAGGGCCGGCAAAGACGAATGCCTGGGCGAGTCGGTCCTGGGTGATGGCATTCCGGAGCGTTTGCGTGACCCCTCGCTGACCGATGACGTCATCGAAGCGTTGAGGGCGCCACTTGCGGGCGATTACCTGATAGGCCATGGGATGAGAAGTGGCGGATCCCAGCCGCGACCCGGAAGAGCCTGCGGCACATGTCAGTGACTACTTAGCGCTGCTGCCTTCCGGCCCTGACGCGGTTCGTAGGCTGATATTGCACAGGGTCCGGGCCGCGCCGCGACCCGTCACCAGTTCGTCGGGCGGTATCTCTGGGCCGTTTGCCCAGAGGAGTGTTCAGTGTACCGCTCGTCTCCAGAGGGAATCAAGTGATGGCGAGGAACGGGCTCGCGGGAACCCTCATTTGGCAAAAGTGGCGTGATAGACTCCGGAGCAGACCGCTCGTTCCCTATCACGGAGAGATGTCCGAGTGGTTGAAGGAGCACGCTTGGAAAGCGTGTGTAGGGGAAACTCTACCGTGGGTTCGAATCCCACTCTCTCCGCCATCAACCCTGCACCACATAGATAGGAAGAACCCGGGCTGGCTCTGTGAGACGAGGGCCGTGTTCTGGCGGCAGTGGCCGCTTGATGGCGCTGACACTCGTCGTCTGATTTCCAAGGGTTGCCAGTTGCGTGACGTGAGAATCAGCAGGGCCGCGTCGTGGTGACATCAGTCACTATGGGGCCGATGTGGGACACGAGCGACCTATATGGCGAATGAGCATGCCATCCGCATCGAGGCACATCCGATCCAAGGCCGACGTGCCATCGTTGTTTTCAAGGTCGAGCCTGCCTCCGTGTTCGACGAGAAGGTCCACCACCGATGAATAGGCGAGCCGCACGGCGGCGTGGAGCGCCGTGTTCCCGTTCGGATCGGTGGCATTGACATCGTTCCCCAGCTCGAGCGCGAGTCTGGTCCCTTCCAGGGTCGAGGGTTCACCGGCGGACGCCAGGAGCCGGACCGCGTCGACGCCGATCTCCTGGCCGCGGCGGTTGTGTCGCTGTGTATTCCAGCCGTCTCCGGCAACCGCCATTAAGGGTGTTTTTCCATTGTCGGGTGAGAGCAATGGGTCGGCACCGGAGGCGGCCAGGAACCGCATGATGTCGACCTCGGCATATTTGGCCGCCAGCCAGAACGGGGTCGCTCCTGTCAGGGTCGCCGATAACCCGTACCAGTTGATGCTGCGTTTCTGGCGGCTTCCTCTGGTGATGCGACTGTCTGGGTCCGCGCCGTGCGCGGTCAGTGTTCGTACCAGCTCCAGATCACCACGTGATACGGCGGTGTGCAGCGCGGTGTAACCAGCGTCGGCGTTGTTCGGGTCCGCACCCTGCTCCAGAAGAAACGCCGCAAATTTGCCCTGTCCGCTGAAGCTCGCGATGATCAGCGCCGACTGGTCATTCGGAGCCTTGGCGTTCACATCCGCACCAGCGTCGACG
>CAZPZZ010000188.1:0-6809 GCA_964591245.1 uncultured Vicinamibacteraceae bacterium
CGAAGAGTTCGTCCGCGAGCCTGTGAAAGGCATGAATCTCAGGCGCTAACCAATCCACTATGTCTTGCTGATCGCCGGTTAATGGGACCGGTTCGCTACGGATCTCCGTGAATATCGCGAGGGTCATGTCCGTTGCGGCGTGGAATCGGCGTTGGCTTTGTTCGGTCCCGTCCTCCACGAAGTCCTGTAAGGCACGGCGACTCGAAGCGAACGCATCCCGAAGTGTAGTTAGGAGAAGGATGAGATTGCCGCGGAGATCGCGTGCTGTTGACTGTTCCAGCACAAGAAGGGTTTCAATGGCCTTCGTCACGCTATTTGCGACGGGCTCGGTGGTCTGGAGATGGACGACGTGGGCGGGATGGTTTCCAACCAGGGGCGCGATATCTTCGATCCACCATTGCCAGGTGCGGAGCGCCTCGACCGTGGTTGTCAATCGACGGTTGATGGCGTCGAGTGACGGCGTTCCGGCGTGAACACCGAGTGCCGTGAGCTCACTCAGGCCGGGCTCAATTTCGGTGCGCCACGCCTGTTGGCGTTGACGCCTCGAGACCGCCATGTGCTCGAAGACCCAGCTCTGTAGAGCGCGCTGCGAGCGGGTGATGCCGCTGCGAACGAGATGGACTGCCTCGATAGACCGGTGGGACGAGATCTGCAGCGCATCTGTCTGCGCACGGCTCAAGACGCTGCCCCCAAGCCCGGGCAACAGGACGGCCATTCCCAGGCCCGCCATTACCAGATAGGACCCGAATACCTTGTGTTGTACCGTGTTTTCCCGCCGCGCGGGGCGGGGAGGTGCAGCGGGAGTGGTTGGGGAGGTCATTGCGCGCTGGAATCTTCGAGCCACTCTGGGTTTTCGGTGGCATGGCGAGCCAGCTCGGTGAGCTGGGATTCAAGTACACCGAGGCGCTGGTAGACATGAGAGGGGAATTGTCGGCCCGGAAAGTACGCCTCGACCGGGGGGGCAAGGCGGGGCAGGCGAGCATAGAGGAGCGAGAGCTCCGAGACGAGTAGGGTGACGAGATCGAAGACGTCGATGACCGTGACGTCGACCGGTTCTACAGGCTCGACGAGCGCCAGTATCGGCAGATCGGCCCCTGTAGAGATTTGGTGGACGAGCGCGAAGCAGTCGAGCAAGCGCCGATAATTATCACGGGGTTGTTTGTTGCGTTGTAAGAGGGGCGCGTCTGGTATTTGTCTGGCGCCCGGGAAGTGCTCGAGCAGGCGAGCCGTGTAGCTGACGGCGGCAGTCACTTCTTGAAATACCTCACTTGACGAGATTCGACGGTCGACAAGGAGATCGATCTGATGATTGGCTTTCAAGAGCCGGCCAAAGATCTCGGCGCCAGTCTTCTCCGGCGCTGGCGGGGGAGCACTGCTTGCAGGGGCCAGCCCGAAGTTCCTCGAGACAAGCTGTAAGCGATCGTGAGCGGCCTTGACGACCCCAGTGACGTCTTCCAGGGTGATCGCGGGGCGTTGGCTCGGCGGACGCGCGCGAACGCGTACGTGTTCGAATGCCAACTGGTCGGTCTTATGAAATAGCGTCACTGCCTGAAAGTACAGTTCGTGTGGGTGGGCGTCGCGGACGCGCAGGTTGACTGGCGACGGTGTGGGCGCACCCATTTCGTTTCGGAGGAGTTCAAGCTCGGTCCCGACTCGCTCGAGGGATGTGACGAGTTCGCCTGAGGCGGGGATATCCCCTGCTAGCTCGTGCGTCGGCGGTTGGGCCAGGATCGAGGTGGCCGAGATGCTCCAGGCGACCGTCAGAGCCAAGGCGCGTCTGTGCATGGTTGGAAAAGGGCTGACCTTGAAGATCGTACAATACACCAAACCTCTTCCGCGTGACCAGATATCGGCCGAGCGCTGCGAACGATGGACCGCCACCACTCAAAAAATCGCAATAGGGTTCACGGGTGAACCCGTGCCGCCCGGAACTCGGAGTGGCGCGACGACAAGCATGAATTCCCAGCGGTTGAGCCGGGCCGCTGTCTCGGCCGCCGCATCGAGGTCCAAGTTGTCGAGCAGGTTCATGCCACGGGCGACAATGGCGAATCGGTGGATCGGGTTGTACCGCAATCCGGGGACGCTCCCGGGGGCTTCGTGGACCGAATCGGCACCCAACAGGGCAATGTCACGTTCGGCCAGAAACGGGATGACCGAAGCATCCCATCCTGACATCTCGCGCGTTGCCCCATGCTCCGCACGGTGAACCCATCGTCCCACACGAAGCAGCAGCGCGTCACCGGCTCCGATAGTAACGCCTGCGTACTGCTCCCACGCCTCGATGTCTTCCTGGTACAGCTTGGTCCCAGGCTCAAGGTAGGGCACACCCTTCAGGCGGGGTATGTCGACGAGTATCGCCCGCGTGACGAGACCATCCTTCATCGCCAAGGTGTCCATCTGGGAACACCCCTGCGGGGTCACGACCTCGGGAAATTCGAGCCCGTTATAGACCTTGTCCTTGTAAAAGACGTGGCACAAGCCGTCCAGATGGGAATAGGTGACCCCATGGAAGGAGAGATCGATGCGATCACCGGCATTCTGCCCTTCCGGGTTGATCGTCATCTGTAGTTGATAGGGTTCTGCGGCATCGACGGCTTCGTCTGTGAGCATGTCGTGCGCGAGTGAGACTGTCGTTCCCGTTTGCACCAGTGCCGCCGCGGCGAGACGTTTCTCCGCGGTCATTAGATTCGCAGCGCCGATCTCGTCGTCCGGACCCCAACGTCCCCAGTTGGAGAGGTCATCCATCCATTGGTCGAATTGCTCGATGGAAACGGGTTCACGGGATTGTGCAGTCACCAATTCGACGGAGGGGGTGAGCAGACACGCTGCAGTGATGAGCAGTGTGAGGCGAGTCGCGGTCATGGTGATATCCCTTCCGGAGATGAGGGGGGCATCATCCCCTGACGCAATTTGCCACGGAGGACTATCACGCGTGTCCGCCATGGCTGAGGTATCGCATTTTCAATGGTCGCCGCCAGACACACGGCAACGCTCTGCTCTTGCGAGGTCTGGCGGTTCGAACTCGTGGCCAGTATAGAGGAGGGCGGGACGCAAGGGAGTGCACATGCTGGAATCGGCGGAACGTTGACACCGTAGGGCGCAGGGGGCTACCGTCCTCGAAGCAGTGTTCTGGTGAGAGGATCCCTACCGAGATGACATGCAAAGTGCCCGTATCGTGTCGAGCCACGCTGAATACCATCAGCGCGGCGACGGCAATGCCGGTGGTTGCCGAAGAATCTGGATGTGTATATCTCCGGGCGGAGACGCCCGCGAGAGAGCAGAAAGGTGATGGTCTGGCTGATGAGCCCAGAGCCGGCAGGCGATAGGGGGCGCAAGATGTCTGATCAGGGTTCCCCCACGCCTCGTCCGCTCGATGGTACTCGGGTGGTTGATCTCAGTCGGGTCGTGTCAGGACCGTATTGCACGATGATGCTTGGCGATATGGGTGCCGATGTGATCAAGGTCGAAGCACCGGGTCGTGGGGATGAGTCGCGCGCCTTCGGCCCGCCCTTCCACGGGGGAGAATCACCCTACTATCTTTCGGTTAATCGGAACAAACGCAGTTGTACCCTCAACCTCAAGTCCGAATCGGGTCGAGTGATCTTGGCTCGACTGCTTGAGAGGGCTGATGTACTCATCGAGAATTTCCGTCCGGGGGCCATGGCACGGCTCGGCTTGGACTACGCGACGTTGTCGCCGCGGCATCCGAGGTTGGTGTATTGCTCAATCTCGGGGTTTGGGGACACCGGTCCTGATGCTGAACGGCCGGGGTATGACCTCATCGTGCAGGGCGAATCTGGACTCATGGACTTGACGGGTGAAGCCGACGGTCCGCCCACGCGCGTCGGTACGTCCATTGCTGATCTCACTGCCGGCGTGATGGCGGCGCAGGGTATTACACTGGCGTTGTTCTCCCGCCAAACCACAGGACGTGGTCAGCATGTGAAGATTGCCATGCTTGATACGATGGCGTCGTTACTGACGTACAACGCTGGAGACTACTTCGCGGTCGGGCAGTGCAACACGCGTCGCGGTAACGACCATCCGTCGGTGGTGCCCTACCAGACGCTGCGGGCCAGTGACGGATGGCTGAATCTGGGAATCGCGAATGATTCGCTCTGGGTGCGCTATTGCAATGCCATCGAACGTGCTGACCTCAGGGATGATCCACGGTTTGCAACGGCGCCAGACCGTGTCAAGCATCGCGAAACGTTGGTGCCGATCATTGTTGAACTTACGGCGGCTCGGAGCGTACAGCATTGGGTGGAGTTACTCGGGGCGGCCGGGGTCCCGTGCGGACGAATCCGAAACGTGGCGGACGTTTGCACGAATCCCCAGCTGATCGAGCGAGGGAAGATCGTGGAGCGGCCCCACCCGACCGCCGAGACGGTGACGATGGTCGGGTCACCCATTGAGTTGAGCGAGACCCCGGCCCGGGTCGAGCGGGTGCCGCCGCTTCTCGGCGAGCATACCGACGAGGTCCTGAGAGAGGCGGGGTTTACGGCCGACGAGGTTCACGGATTTCGCGAGGCGGGCGCTATTTGAGTTCCAGACCGTATGGCGTGGGGCGGTCGGTATAATCATCTCGGGGAAAACATATGTCTATATTCCGTACGCGTATCTTGTACCTAAGTGTTCTGTGTTGGCTTGTGCCGGTCGGGTTTGCGTCGGCACAGTCAGGTGAGTACGGGGAAATCTCCGGTTGGCCGGAGGCTCCCACGTCGGTGGCCGGCACGCCGGCTGCCTGGAACTTCGGCCAGGTATCGGGCGTGGCGACGAGCGCGAACGGTTACGTCCTGGTGCTGCACAGGGGCGCACAGTCCATCATGCTCTTCGATGCTGCAGGCCGATTTGTTCGGGCGTGGGGCGACGGGTTGTTTAGCCACGGGAAGGTTGTTGGCATTGCCCCGGAGGATCGGGAGCCAGGGCAGTCTGGTTATACCGCGGTGTATGGACCAGCCGGCTGCTACGCCTGCGGTGCGCATGCTATTCGCGTGGATCCGGAAGGGAATCTTTGGGTCGTCGATGCCCCGGGACATGTTGTCTACAAGATGGATTTCCAAGGGCGAGTCTTGATGGAACTGGGAACGCGTGGTGTCGCTGGCATGAGTGAGAACACCTTCAACCTACCGACCGACGTCGCGTTCGGTGCTGATGGTGTCGTCTATGTGAGCGATGGCTATGGAAATGCGCGTGTCGTGAAATACGATGCGGACGGGCGCTATGTGCTCGAATGGGGAAGTCGTGGCACTGGTCCCGGTGAGTTTGGCTTACCTCATAATCTGGTCGTTGATGCTGAGGGCCGGGTCTATGTGACGGACCGGGACAATCAGCGGGTGGAGGTCTTCACGGCTGACGGTGAGTTCCTCGCCGAATGGCCGGACATCGGAGGCAACTCGGCGCTTTTTCTCACGTCAGACCAGCATGTGTGGACCGGAGGGACACTCCGTACGCTCGATGGGGAGGCCATCGGCACCCTGTCCGGTGGGAACGGTGGGCACGGGATGACCGTAACGGGGGAAGGCGAAGTATTTGTCGCGCAGCTCTCGGGCCGCGTGCAGAAGTTCGTGAAGGCGTCCGACAACGAGTAGGAGGAACGATGAGGACACGAGCTATCGGTGTCTTGGGGGCACTTTTGGGAATCGGCGTTTCCATGGCCGGCGCGCAGACGTTCGACGTGCCACGATTGGCTGACGGGAAACCGGATCTCCAGGGAGTCTGGGATTTCCGCACGCTTACCCCGCTTCAGCGCCCGGAAGACCAGGCGGACCGGGCTGTGCTGACGGCGGAAGAGGCGGCAGAACTCGACGCGCAATCGGTGGCGCGCGAAGAGGCGGCGTTCGCACCGAGTGATGTACGCGCCGAGCCCCTTCCGATCGGTGGTGATGTCGGAGCCTACAACAGTTATTGGGTCGACCAGGGTGCGTCGGTTGTGGACGATCAGCGGACGTCGCTCATTGTGGATCCTCCGACGGGGCGGCTGCCGGATCTACAACCAGGGGTTGAGATGGCGGTACTGTCGCTCGCCGAAGATCGAGTCGGGACCCGCCCCGTGCGAGTTCGGGCTGCCGGTATCGGCGCGGATAGCTGGGAGGACCGTGGATTAGCCGAGCGGTGTTTGATCGGGTTCAACTCCGGACCGCCGATCGTGCCGGCTGGCTATAACCAGAATATCCAGATTTTTCAGACCTCCGATCACGTGGTCATTCTGCACGAGATGGTGCACGACGCGAGGATTGTGCCGCTCGATGGTCGTGGGCATATCCCGGCAAGCGTGACGCAATGGATGGGTGATGCTCGGGGCTACTGGGACGGCGACACGCTGGTTATCGAGTCCCGGAACTACAGTGAGAAGACGGCCAGTTTCAATCCGTCAGTCGCAATGGCGGCGGGTTCTGGTTCGACCCTGCATCTGACAGAGCGATTCAGCCGGCTGGCCGACGATACGCTCTTGTACGAGTACACGGTTGACGATCCGGTGACCTTTACCCGGCCGTTCACGGTCAGGCTTCCCATGAAACGTGGGGAGGCGATGTTCGAGTACGCCTGCCACGAAGGGAATTATGGACTGCCGAATCAACTCGCTGGTGCCAGGGTGGAAGAAGCGAGGGCTGGGTCCGGCCAGTAGCGGTTGTTTCCAACGTGTTGGAGCGGGCCGAAGAGGCCCGCTCCTTCCTGTTTGCCGAAGGAAACTACCGATTCCTCCGGTTCATTCTCGCCATTACCACCCGACGGCCTGCCCGTCTTTGCGGTGGTCTGATCCCGCACGATAGACCCCGTTCACGGGGAGATCCTCACTGACACTGCGC
>CAZPZZ010000189.1:0-6803 GCA_964591245.1 uncultured Vicinamibacteraceae bacterium
AGGAGAAACTGCCAGAGAATCTCCCGACGACGAGCGCCGATTGCGCGTCTCGTGCCGATCTCGCGGGTTCGCTCCGTTACCGAGATGGTCATGATTGCCATGACACCGATGCCTCCTACCAGCAAGGCGATTGATGAAATGACGACGAGGGAGAGAAAGGTTGCGCCGCTGATCTGTTCCCACAATGCCAAGATTGCGTCCTGAGTCAGGAGGTCAAAGTCGTTGGCGGCGTCCAATCGGAGGCGGTGGCGAATCCGCATGACGCGTTCGATGTCTGCGAGGGCGGTTTCCCGATCGACGTTTTCCCGGGGGACGGCTGCGATCAGCACGGCCCGCATCTCGCCGCCGAACATGCGATTCGCACGGATCCCAAACTGCTTCTGGTAGGTGGTATGCGGAATCACGACGAAGTCGTCTACACCCGTGTTGAATCCTCCTGGGCTCGGGGTTGGACCAATGACTCCGATCACTGTGTAGCGTCGACTGCCGATTCGTACCCGCTTCCCAACCGGATCTAGGTTTGGGAACAAGGCCTGATATGGAGTTTGTCCCAGGAGAACGACCTGCGCTCTGCGACGAGTTTCCCCGGGGGTGAAGAACCGGCCTTCGGTGACCTCGACCCGAAACACGTCGGCGTAATTCGCTGTTGACCCGAATACGTTGAGTTCCTTGGTCCGTTCTGCGCCGTAGTAGACCCGCGCACGCGTGGGGGTACCGCCCTGGCCGAGCACGATGTCAACCATGTCGAGTGACTCGACCTGTGTGGCGAGGGCATCGGCATCTGCTGGAGTCAGGTTCGGACGTCGTAACAGCTCAGTTAGTCGTCTCCCCCTTCCCATGCTGACCGCGCTGAACTTGGTCAGGAAAATCGTATCGGGCCCCATTGCCTGAATAGTCTCCCTGAGGGATTCATCGAGACCGCGGATCAGGGCGGTGCTCCCGACGATGGACATGATGCCGATGACAATCCCGAGGACGGTCAGGGCGGAGCGCATCTTCTGCTCACGTAGAGTGGTGAGAGCTATCGAGAGAATTTCGAGAAACAGTCCGGCGAAACGCGACCGCGTCATGGCCGGGCCGATGTCCTGAGGGGAGTTTGTGGTTGCGTGTTCGTTCATTAGGTCCGCCCTAAGGCGGAGATCGGGTCGAGGGACGCGGCCCGGGTTGCGGGGTATAACCCGAAGAATAGACCAACGATTGCAGTCATGGCGATGCCGAGGCCGATGGACCACGGTTCGACGGCGGCAGTCACCGGAGAGAAAGCGCTCAGGGCGACGGCGATACCGAAGCCTAACGTCGTTCCTATGGCACCCCCGGTTACGGACAAGATGATGGATTCAGCGAGAATCTGCCAGAGAAGGTCTCGCCGACGTGCGCCCAAGGCTTTGCGCAAACCGATCTCACGGGTGCGTTCAGACACGACCATCAGCATGATGTTCATGATGACGATGCCTCCGACGACGAGCGAGAGCCCGACGATGCCGACCAATACCGAAAAGATCCCGGTTGTTGCTTGCTGATAGAGACCCAGGACTGTATCCGAGGTATATATCCCGAAGTTGTTGTCTTCGGCGCCCCGCAACCGTCGTTCGATTCGCAAGGCGATGGTGGCTTCGTCAATGGCTCGATCCAGGTGAGCTGGGGTTCTGGGGCGCACCCTGAGATCGAGAGATGGTCGTGACCCGAAGAGCTTCCGGAAACGCCCCATCGGGATGAGGACGTATTCATCCTGGGATTGCCCAAACACGCTAGGCGTTGGCTCGGCTACACCAACTACGCGAAAGTTTACTCCTTGAAGCTTGATCTGCCGGTCGAGTGGTTCGAGCTCTCCAAAGAGCCCTTCAGCGGTATCGTACCCGAGTACGGCGACTCCGCGGTTGCGAGTGACCTCGGTCGGACTCATCAGACGTCCACGGTCGACCGTGAACGTGGGGAATTCGATGTAGTCGCCGGTTAACCCTCGGATTCGCACGTTTTCCAAAACCTGTTCGCGGTAGCGGATCTCACCTCGTCGGGAGGATTGCGCCATGACGGCGCCCAGGTGTCGGCCGAATCGACGGATGGCCTCGGCATCGTCGAGCGAAATACGAGGGTTGCCGCGAGCGGCCTCAATTTCGGCTTCCGTTATCAAGAGGCCGGTCCGCTCTATCGTGAAAGAATCGGAGCCAAATTCTGACACGATGGCGCCGCTGATCTCGGCGTCCACCCCTCGAATGAGCGAGACTACGGCGATGATGGATGCTACGGAGACGATATTGCCGAGAATCGTGAGTGCGGATCTGAGTTTATTGGCCCAGATGGCGTGTAGCGCGATGCCCGTGAGGTCAGCGGCTCGACGCATCTTCCACCACTTGGATGGGATCGCCATCAGCGAGGGTTCGGACGTCGGCGAATGGCCCCGTGATGATCAGATCGCCAGCATTGATACCCGAGAGAGCTTCGAAATAGCGGTCGCCCGCAATGCCGGTTTCGACGGGGATGAACACCGCCAGGTTTTCTCGTGCTACAAATACGCCTTCGAGCTCTTGCACGGTGCCGGTACCGTCGGGAGGCTGGAGTGTCTCATCAGTCGCGGATTCGTCACCGCCTCCGATTAGACGCTGCCAACGACTTTGGCCTCCTGACGCCGGACGTGATCCTTGCCCTGGGGAAACGGCGTTGTCGGTGTTTCGGGTCCGTAGCTCAGATTCGACCCGTGCAATTTCTCCGTTTCGATCGACCGTGACCTCACGGACTGTGGCCGCCTGAATCGGTATGGCCAACGACGCAGTGCGGACCGCGGTCGTAATATCGGCGGTACAGGTAAAGCCCGGGCGCACCGCGGGAATCTCCTCGTCAAGCGTCACGACAACCTTGAAGTTCGTCGCCTGGCCGCCGACGCCGTTCCCGGTTGGCGCCTGGATGGGGCTATTGCCGATCTCGGTAACTGTACCCGTGAAGCCTTCATCAGGAAGGGCGTCGATGGTCACTATTGCACGTTGGCCGAGTTGGACGCTGGGGATGTCCGTCTCATCGACTTCTACTTCGGCTTCGATCACCGACAGGTCGGCAATCGTGGCTAGCACGGTACCTTGATTATTCATCGTTCCGACAACGACAGTTTCTCCTTCCTCGATGTTTCGACGGGTCACCACACCGGCGATAGGCGACGTGATGGTCACTTTGGTTAACTCGTAACGCGCGCTCTGCAGATTGGCTTCTTCCTGCTTGATCCGCTGCGCCTGTGTTGCGACTTCGACTTCCCGAGCTTCGAGTTCCGTCTCTCGAAGCATGACGTCGTTGAGTGCGCGCTCGTAGTTTTCTCTGGAGACCAGACGCAGTTCCCAGAGGTCTTCTTGGCGTTCCAGGTTATCCCTTGCGAGTTGGAGGTTCACCCGCGAAGTTTGGACGGATACTTCCGCCTGTCGCTGGGCCGACTGCGAAGCTTGGAGCGCTGCTTCGCCACGGTCCACGGCTGATCTGAGCGCCTCGGGGTCGATCTCCAAGAGGAACTGACCCAGGACGACGCGGTCACCCTCGTTGAATTCCAATCGGGTCACTCGTCCCATTGTGTTCGCGCTAATATCGACCGTAAGTTGCGGTACGATTGTTCCCGAGGCAGAGACAATGGCCTGGAGGTCTCGACGCTCTACCGCTTCAACTTCAACCTCGGGGCCTTGCGTGCGGTTGAACACGAGGCTGAAGTACGCGAGGATGCCGCCCGCGAGCACGATGACGGCAAGAAGTACGACCTTTCGGGCACCGGTCACCGCTTTGCTCCTATTCGTGTGACAACAACAACCACTGCATCAATTGTGGCGTACGGCTCGTAAAACTTCATGACAATCGTCGTGGCGTCTTGATTTTGTAGCGCGCCTGGGCCGCAATCACGGGCATGATGATCATCAAGAGTACGAAACACAGAGACTATCTGAGCAGTGTATCGGCAGACTCAGGGAAGACTCTTCAACGTGTCGTTCGATTTCTCATTCTTTTTCGGCTTGTTCAGCATTAGGATAAGACTCCGAGAAGGAACGTGTCGCGGGCCGCGGTGCAGTTCTGCCCAAGTCCCACTGATGTCTTGTTAGACGAGTGGAAGAGCCGGAAAGTTTACTCCTGCTTCACTCGGTACCGCCTTTCGTTGTCTGGCCCTTGACAATTATTCGGCAGAACACTGAATGCTAAGGTTTCGCGGCGGTGTACTCTGAGGGATCTCGCAGTGTTTCGGAGCGTGATGTGATCGATCTGGTTCCCAAAGAACTCTTTTTTACGAAGGGCGTCGGTAAGCACAGAGAGAAGCTGACGTCGTTTGAGTTGGCACTCCGGTCGGCGGGTATCGCTGCCTGCAACCTTGTGCGCGTTTCGAGTATTTTTCCTCCTGGTTGTCGAATCCTGTCGCGCAGTGGCGGCGTCAGGAAGCTCAAACCGGGCCAGATCACCTTTGTCGTGATGTCGGAGACTGCGACCCGCGAGGCACACCGTCTCATTGCCGCCACAATTGGCGTCGCCATTCCGCGCGACAAGAAACTATTCGGTTATCTTTCTGAGCATCACAGCTTCGGTGAGAACGAGGAAACTGCAGGCGACTACGCCGAGGAGCTTGCGGCAGAGATGCTCGCCACTACGCTCGATCTCGAGTTTGATCCTGACAAAAGCTGGGACGAAAAAAAGGAAGTGTACCGCCTCTCGAACCAGATCGTGAGAACCCAGAACGTTACGCAAACCGCGGTCGGTGACAAGAGTGGTCTGTGGACAACGGTCATCGCGGCGGCCGTGATTGTCGGATGATTTTGGTTCCTTCCGATATGGGGGTGTTGGCCGGGGTAGCGGTGTTTCTCGGATGGAGTGCAGCTTCGGTCCATGCGCAGGTTTTCGAGACGGTTGGCGCTCGGGCTTTGGGTATGGGCGGGGCGTTTGTGGCGGTGGCGGATGATGCCACGGCGAACTACTGGAACCCTGCGGGATTGTCGAAGGTCAGTTTTAGCGGGCTGGTGGATGTGCAACGTACAGAGACCCGCTTCGGGGCCGATCCTACTCGCCGGCAGGGGGCAAGCCATCACACGAGTTTCGTGTCGTTCGGAACCAATTCATTCGGCTTGACGTACTACCGCATCCAGATGAGGCAGGTTCGCCGCGAAGGGGCGGTGGAACCCGGCGGAGATGGTGTGGCGCCCCTGGCATCATTGGTGACGCAGCACTTTGGCATGACTGCTGTCCAGCCACTCGGTCCAGGAGTTGTCATCGCGACGGTCTTGAAAGCCGTTCGGGGAACTGCGGCCGTGGGGGTGGGGGGCAGCGTTGCGCCGATCGGAGAGCTCTTCGATCAGGCGTCTGCATTGCATGGTGACGTCCAGACGCGATTCGATATGGACGCGGGGTTACTCGTTGGGTCCGAGAGGTTACGATTGGGATTGGTCGGACGTAATCTACGGGAGCCGGAGTTTCTGACCCCTGGCGGCGAGTTGTTCAGATTGGGCCGGCAGTGGCGAGCTGGTCTCTCTTTTGCGGCATCGCAGTCGCTGCGTTTCGCTATTGACAGTGATCTGACGACTATCGTCGACGCTACGGGGCATCGCCGGATGGTTGCGTTGGGGGTTGAGCAACGGTTGGCGAGGCTGGTTGTGCGTGGCGGTGGACGGATTAATGTTCAGGCCCCTGACATTGAACCGATCGGTGCGCTCGGGTTCAGTCTAGAAGTCACGTCTGGGTTTTGGCTCGATGGCCAGGTGACCGGTGGTCGAGATGATGGTGACCATGGGTGGGGGGTTTCGACCCGAGTTGGCTTCTGACCGGGCTTGCTTGCCCGGACCTATGGTCTGGCAGTTTTTTGGTGTTTTGAGAGGATCGACGCAGCGTTCGGAAATTCTCTCCCACGTGTGGAGGTGAGGGGCTCGATTTGGGAGGAACGCGAATCCATGAGGAAGTTTCACAGATGACAGCGAGAAACCGAAAATCCATGGTGGGCCCTTTTGCAGACGTGGTCGGGTTCACGGGTTCCGTTCTTTGCGCGCTACACTGCCTGATCGTGCCGGTTGCACTCGTCAGTGGAATGATCGAACCCATTTCGCGCCTGGACGACGAAACCTTCCACCTGGTGTTGCTCTGGGCGGTGGTTCCCGCGGCGGTCATCGCGTTCGGGTTCGGCTGCCGCGAGCACAAGGATCGATGGGTATTCGCCTTAGGGGCAGTCGGGCTTGTGACGATGACTGCCTCCTTTACGATCCTGCACGAAGCGATCGGGGAATCCGGCGAGCGAATCGCGGCGATGTTCGCGTCCACGCTGCTCATCGCGGCGCACCTGCGCAACTGGCATCTCTGCCGGTTGGGCGCCTGCGGTCACGACTGTGTGAAGAGCGCGCGCCGCTGAAACGGTTCGAGGCCGAGTAGTGGACGCCGACTGCCAGAACGAGGTGCGGGAACCACGCACGCCTTAAGATGGCGGGCCCGCGAGGTTGAGTCACAGTGCGCAAAGCTGTGAAAGTGAGGTCCGCCGTGAACTTGAGGACTCAGTCTCATCGGTCATTCGCAGATGTAGATTCGAGCATCAGCCATGAAGGCGACCAGTCTTCTAACGGGCTCGGTGCGCGTCAGAGGTCTTCTCCGGGGTTTGGTTAACTGCGGCCCCGTGACGGCTCCGCCCTTGCCTCGCGATTCACAGAAATTCTGAAACCGTTCCTGTCCCAGAGGTGTTCTGCCTCCGGAGGTTATCTCCTGGCCATGCAGGACGCTAATCATTCGTTGGCGGGGGAGATGGATTCATCGGCCCAGATCTGGCGTCTGATCCCGCTATGAAGAGTAGTTATTCTGTCCAGATGACAGCCGGC
>CAZPZZ010000190.1:0-6726 GCA_964591245.1 uncultured Vicinamibacteraceae bacterium
CTCCTTTTCCATGCTGCTGCGGAAAAGATTCCGCTCAAATTCATTGACAGGAGTCTTTTGAGGGCATTCTCACATCGCTCACTGGTTGATCCATTCTTTACGTTGAGACGCAGTAAACGGTTCAGGTTTCAACCGGTTTTTTAAAGTATTCATAACAAACAGTAATGTCCCTATCCGCAGGTGGTCCGACATCTCATGACCTTATTTTACCAGCGCTCGTTCGTATCGGATCTGAACCTGATATGGATGATTAAAGAACAGCTGTCGTACTTTTCTCATGTGGTAACCTGCCATTACAAACAGCACCGAACAAAAGATGTCCGACCTCAAGTGGATGACGACATCCTGTTTCTGACACCGTTTCTGAGGCTTCTTTTTGTTTGGCATTATGAAACCTGTTGTGCTACAAACGCGTCGGTGACCGGGAGCACGTTTGTTGTTGCCGTCGGTGAAATACCTCCAGACGGAACCCATTCTGCACGTTTTGAATCGGGTGCGCCCGGCAGCCCGAATAAACACCCTGCTCTGAAAGATTGTGCCCCAACACAACGCCCTCTCCGCATACGTTTGCACCCGGTGGTGCGTGACGATGTTGAGTCTGGCGGGAACAGGTGTGCAGTGGTTACCGTTGGCCAAAAGCCTTTAACTGAATTTTTCTCTCTGATTTTTTCTGACCATGCCTGACGAAGCGATTACACAGTACATCTGCGAAGTAACCAAACCGGACGACTTCGATCCATTCTGGGAAGGGATACTCAAAACCTCGTCAAAACTGCCACTCTCGGAGACCCTTGATCCGCTACCGCTTCGCAGTGATGAGACGACAGAAGTTTTTTCCATCCGGTACCAGAGCATTGACGGAGTGTCGATCTCCGGCTGGTACAGTGTTCCCAGAGAAGCCACCGGTCCACTGCCAGCGCTGCTTTATGTGCCAGGATACATCAGTGATCCTCCGCTTCAAAAATCCTGGGCCCGCCTGGGATATGCGGTCCTCTCTATTGGACCGCGTGGCAAGCTTCGCTCACACGAACAATTCAATCCCGGTTATCCCGGACTTCTGGTTCACAATATCGTTGACCGCAACACCTACGGCTACAAGGGATTTTATGTCGACGCGCTGCGAGCCGTCGACTTTCTTCGCAACCGCCCTGAAGTAGACAACAGCCGTATCGGACTTTTTGGTTCCAGTCAGGGAGGTGGCCTGACAATTGCAACCGCTTCTCTGCGCAATGACATTCGCGCTGCATCAGCCGGAGCTCCTTACCTGTGTGGATACCTGGACGCCGTGGCACTGACAGACAGTTATCCCTATGAGGAGATTAACGACTACCTACGTCTCTACCCCGAAAGACGGGATCAGGTTGCACAAACGCTGGCCTATTTTGACGGAATTAATTTCGCTCCGAATATCGAGTGCCCAATCATTGTCAACATCGGGCTTCAGGACAACGTCTGCCCGCCGGAAACCGGTTATGCCCTTTTTCGTGACATTGGCTCAACTGAAAAAACGCTCTATCCCTATGATCGATGTGGTCACGACGCCGGTCGCAACGACCATAACCGCATTGTTGAGGATTTCTTCAACCAACACCTCACTCCCGGAACCTGATTACCACTGAATATCCCATGACGGACACCAATCCCACCGCTCCCAGTGACTTTGACAACTACTGGCAAACCGTACTTGACGCGCTGGCTGAAACTCCCAGCGCTCCGGAAGAAACCTGGCTTCCCCTGCGAAGTGGAACGGCGCACCGGACGTACCAGGTACATCTGACCAGTATTGGCCCCTACCGTATTTCTGGTTACCTGTCCCTCCCGAAAGGGGATGGCCCTTTTCCAGCCGCTTACCTTTTTCCTCGCTACATGAGTGTGATCGAACCCTTGACCCAGGGATTAGCGAGTGCGAAACGAGAGCAATGTGCCGTATTTGCACTGGCTGCGCGAGGACATCGGAATGCGGATCAGCCCTACCGTGCTTTTTTCCCGGGCATGTTGACCGAACGGGTTGAACAACCGGAACACTATCCCTTCCGGGGCGTGGTCGCTGATTGCGTACGTGGTCTGGAATATCTTGCTGAACATCCCGCCATCGACCGAACGCGCATCGCACTGCTGGGTCTTTCTGAATTGCCCCTTCTGACGGCCGCACTCCGGCCGGACGGTTGCTGCATTTCTTCTCATCCCGGACTTTTTTACCGCAGCCGAGATCTGGCACCCCGGTTTCGTGTTTATCCTCTGGATGTGAGCTTTGACTACTGTCGTCTGACACCCGAAAAATCTGAACCGCTCTTCCGAACACTTTCTTACTTTGATCCTGTTAACTTTGTATCCCGCATTGAGTCGCCAACCCTGCTGTGGGCAGGTGCGGAGTCCGTTCCCTGGAACTGCGAAGAACTGGAACCACTACGTGCCCGATTTCAGTGCCCTGTCGAACTCAAACAGGGAACAGGCAGTACGTTTGAAGATGGCCTATTTCGTGAACACTGGGTCGCGCAGCACCAAAAAACCCAACCCGACATCCCCATCATCTGGCAGCGTTGATGAGTAATAAACACGATGTTTCTGCAGCTTTAAGAAAAGCGGCTCCGTACCGGCCGCACACAGCCGCGTCTTTGTCTGAATACACTGCCCCCTGTGCCCTTTGAGACGCAGGACGAACTGTCACCGATTTTTTGGTAATTCTGGAGGAACTCCATCATGTTCAATCGCCGTGTCGTACCAGCTCTCACCATCCTGGCCGCAAGTATACTGGTTTTCGGAATGGCACCGGTGCCTGCCAAGGATACTTCAAAAACTCTGCATCTTTTTAATGGTAAGGATCTGTCTAATTTCTACACCTGGCTGGTGGATTACAAGTACGAAGATCCCGACAAGGTATTCAGCGTCGTTGACCAAATTGACGGTGCACCTGCCATCCGTGTAAGCGGCCAGCATTATGGTGCGTTTATTACCAAGGAATCCTATTCTGACTATCACCTGATTGTCGAATTTCGATGGGGACCCGCTACCTGGGGTGGGCGTAAGGACCGTACCAAAGACAGTGGCATCCTGCTGCACTGCCAGGGACCGGACGGGAATACTGGCGCAGATTTCAACGGACCATGGATGCTGTCTCAGGAATGCCAGATCATTGAAGGTGGGGTTGGCGACTTCATCATGGTCGGTGGCCACAACAAAGACGGCAAACAGATCGTTCCTAAATTGACTGTTACCGCAAGAAAAGATCGTGATGGCGAGCCGGTTTTTGATCCCAAGGGACCTGCCACCGAGTTTCAGGGAGGACGCGTCAACTGGTACGGACGAGACCCTGACTGGAAAGACGTTCTGGGATTTCGAGGGAAAGACGACATCGAAAGTCTCGATGGGCAATGGACCCGTCTGGAAGTGATTTGCGACGGTTCCAAGATCACCAATATCGTCAATGGAAAAGTGGTCAACGCAGCAACCCGGTCAACGCTCACTGAAGGGAAAATTATTTTCCAGTCTGAAGGAGCAGAAATCTATTTCCGCCGGATCGATTTGGTACCACTGAAAAAATAGTAGCTTCTTATTGCCTTTCCTGTTGCGTCCGACCCGGCGCTTGAATGGTCCGGTTCGGGCGAACACGGAAAGCCGTTTTTCCCACTGGAGATTTTGGCGCCAACGGCACCAGCGACAGATCGATTGCTGTTCTTTCTTTGGAGCGAACCAGCCTTCCGGCATACTGCTCCTTTTCTTTCTGGGTGGTCGAACTAAAATCCTTGCCCCTGCGTGCGTGCTGCGTTAGCATGCCGGGACTTAGATTCGTGTGCTCGTGATCACGACAACCCGATGGGCGTGTGCGCAGCAATGGCACCTCCAACGTGACAGGTACAAGGAACAACTCCATGGCTGAAGATACTCAACCAGAATCCACAGCATCAAACGAACCAGTTCCCTCCTCTCTCCATCGCGGAAGCAAGGATATGCCTGCTTGGAACGTAGGCAAACTAATCGATGCTCCCAAATTCACATCTCGAAACTGGTTCGAAATGCTGGGTCCAGGACTGATTATGGGTGGGGCGGCGATCGGCGGCGGAGAATGGCTGGTTGGTCCCAAGGTTACCGCTGTCTACGGTGGGTCACTGCTCTGGTTGGCGACACTTAGCGTGCTGGGCCAGGTCATTTACAACATCGAAATCAGCCGCTATACCCTTTACACCGGTGAGCCGATTTTTACCGGGAAGTTTCGGCTCATGCCCGGACCCAAATTCTGGGTAATCGCATATCTATTATTTGATTTTGGCAGCGTCTTTCCTTATCTGGCAGCGAATGCGGCAACACCCCTGGCGACGCTGATCAAAGGGGGAGTTGTTCCCGATCCTCAAAATGTAAGCGGGGATTGGTATATGATGAAAGGATTGGCTTATTTGATCTTCATCACTGCTCTGATACCCCTTCTTTTTGGAGGCAAAATTTATCGTTCACTGAAAGTTGTGATGACCTTCAAACTGGTGGTTGTATTTGGTTTCTTGCTGTTTCTGGCTTTCTTTTACTCGAAAGGGGACACCTGGGTCGAAATTCTTACCGGTTTCTTCAAGTTCGGAACGGTACCCATTCAGACTGGTCTTGAGGCCACTGAAATGGCCCGTGGGGACAATGTCCAGAATATTTTCACCTCCGTAGTTTCTGGAAACGGATTTCCCAAGATAGACTTCTCTATGATTGGTTTCATCGCCGCCCTAGCAGCCATTGCTGGATCTGGTGGCCTTTCAAATACTCCCACCAGTAATTACACCCGAGACCAGGGTTGGGGCATGGGGCATCATGTGGGCGCCATTCCCAGCGCCCTAGGTGGTCACGACATCGAACTGTCCCATGTAGGTACGGTTTTTGAGGTTACCGAAGAGTCACTGCCACGCTGGAGGCAATGGTACAAACACGTTGCTCGAGATCAACTGGCAGTATGGCTGCCATCGTGTTTCATCGGATTAGCCTTGCCGGCTATGCTATCCATTCAGTTTCTGCAACCAGCAGACACCCAGGTCGATAACCAGTGGACGATGGCGGTAATGACTGCTGACGGGGTTCGTCAGACCGTGGAAACCGAATCGGGTACAAGTCTGGCGAAAGTCTGTTGGTTCATGACTATTTTCTGTGGATTTTTGGTACTTGCCCCGTCCATGTCTTCCTCAGCCGACGGCATCATCCGTCGCTGGGTGGACGCGTTCTGGACTGCCAGTCCGAAATTACGGGAAATGGATCCCAAACACATCAAAAAAGTATATCTGCGGGTATTGATAGCTTATTCGATCTTTGGACTTGTCATGCTCTCTCTGCCCCCTGGTGATCTGATCAAGTACGCCACGATGTTCTTCAATATCGCCCTGGGAATTAGTTGCTGGCATACGGTAAGGATCAACACGACGTTACTTCCACGTCCTTTACGACCGCATCTTTTGATTCGCATAGCGCTCTGTGTTTCGGGTGCATATTTCTTCATGTTGGGAACACTTAGTGTGCTGCAGCAGACCGGGTTGCTGGACAAGATAACCGGATAAAGAAACGAGATCACCGCCAGCATACTGAGTCTTGGAGTCGCCGCCACCTGGGAGCTGGACACATGCTGGCAAAGTTGACCAAAACAACAGGCCTTACTAAGACTTACCTCTTGTTTCAGGAAGCAGCATTAAACACCGAGACAGACCCACATCGCTTCAGAATTTCGAACCGTCGTAATATTTCGGTCTAATTGATATATTTAGATAGCCCTTATGAATACTGAGGCTACTGCACACTCGAATCGTCTGATAATACCCGTTCCGTGAACAGCGTTTGGTAATAAGGCATCGCTTCCTGGACAAAGGGTTCATACTCATCGGGATACTCGAACTGGCGTTCCCTGTAAGGCTCAAAACCGGTCGTTTGAACTACGGAATCATACCAGTGTTTTGCCCAGACTCCATCAGTTGCTCTCAACCCGGACTCCCAATGAAGCATGGATTCCATAAACGGAATTCCCAAAGCAGAACATAACTTCCGTAATACGACCGATGGTTGCTGCAATAATTCTCTGCTGTCAACGACCAGAGGTATCTGTCCAAGTTCATCACGCACAAATTGAAAGATCTCAGCCTGCTGTTGAAACCCGAGATCCTCAACCGTGACCGATTCGCGACGTCGCGCGTAAGAAGCCAGAACCTCGCGTGGATGGCGAATTAGAAAGCAATGCCGGAGATGCGACATCCAAGCCCGGTCTATATGGTCCAGAAGATGGTGCGTCATATGCTTTTGATACCAGAACGGTTGCTGTCCCGGTATCGGTCCACAAAGGGACTGAGTTACCTCCTGCCAACTGGTTGACTGCGAGCGCACTACCTCTTCAAAGCCAGGGTGTTGGATCTGCGTGTGAACCAGGTAATGGGCATAGAGGGGTTCAACGATTACCACACAATCCCCCCGGGATTCCCAGGCACGCATCATGGCAGTTGACAACGATCGAGGACCGGACCACATAGCAATATGACTTGTCATGACATTCTTCTTGGAGACGAACATTCCAAATGGATCAGTTTTTCGTAAAGCGATTGTAGTTCCGTCGTGACTGGTCCACAGGTTCCGTCTCCTATTTTCCGCCCATCAACCTCAATCACCGGCATCAGACCTGCAAAGGTACCCGTGCAGAAAGCTTCATCTGCACTGTAAACCTGGGTCAGTGAAAAATCTTTTTCACGGGTTTCCCTTCCTGACTCACGCGCCAATCGT
>CAZPZZ010000191.1:0-6719 GCA_964591245.1 uncultured Vicinamibacteraceae bacterium
CCACGCTTACTAGAGGAGATCCAGGATCGAGTTGTCCAAGCGGCACTCAATCTTGACGCCGAGAGCCTAGAGCATGAGCTGGATGAGGCCTTTTCCCGGGTCGCTCCGGAACGGGTCATTCACGAGGTTATTGAGTTAAGTGCGAAACGTCTTGGCCTGCTCTGGATGGAGGGCCGCAGTTCGGTCGCAAGCGAACACCTTGCAACGACCATCTTCGTCCATCGACTTCGAAAACTCCTCGACGCCGCTGCGCGTCGGGCGCATGACGCACCACTCGTCGTGTTCAGCTGTTTCCCCGACGAAACGCACCAGCTCGGGCTCCTGATCCTGGCCTACCACTTCACGAGACGCGGAGCGAAGCCCTGCTATCTCGGCCCCGCGCTTCCATTCGAAGATCTCGAGGGCGCGTGTGATCAAGTGTCACCGCGCGCGGTGATGCTCTCAGTCACGCGTCCCGCCATTTACACGACCCATCGGCCGCGCCTAATCGAATTGCTTCGCCGCCGCGCGACATCGATTTCGATTTTCGTCGGGGGCCAGGGAGCCCCACAGGATGACATGGAGGTATCCGAAGCTGGCGCACAACTCGCGGCGGAGGAGGGACCGGACGCGCATAGACTCGAAGCACTCGTCAATCTCGTATTTCGCTCCCGGTAACCAGATTCCCACCGGGTTTCGTACTATTCCCCCATCCGCTCACGTCTTTATCCAGGCGACGCAACACCGACAGCCGCCAGCACATAGAGCCCCAGAAAACAAACGGCAGCGAGCGACACGCTTGCAGCTCACGAACGCCGGCCTCCGTTTACTCTCACACACCGCGCATCGGGCGCGCCGGCTCCCCGTAACGTCTACTCATTTCTTGCCACAGAGGGATATCGCACATATGGCAGTCTCCAATACACCACTCTCCATGCAGAACCAGGACAGCCACTCCACCCCAGGGACCCAGCCCATTTCTCCGACGAGCGCCGGGCAACCGATGCGGCGAGTCCTCGTCACGGGAGCCACCGGATTCATCGGATTTGAGCTCGCCAAACAATTAAGCTCGCTTGGTCTGCATCCTCGCCTCCTGGTGCGACGTCCACAACGCGCCGCTCTCTTGAGTTCGCTGGACGCCGAACCCGTACACGGAGACCTGGAAAGCCCCTCCAGTTTGCGCCGCGCCGTAACCGGGATCGACACGGTGTTTCACCTCGGCGCGCGCGCAAGTTTCGAGTCCTACCGACGACTCCGCCCGACGATCGTCGATGGTTCCGTCTCCCTCATGCGAGCCGCTGCAGCGGCCGGAGTCAAGTCGTTCGTGTTTGCGAGCAGCCTATTCGTACACGGGAGCCAGGACGAACCGATCGACGCCACCACTCCCCCCGACCCGGCACTGGGCTATGGGCGTGCGAAACAGGAAGCCGAGATCCGGTTGAACGGCCTGGCCGACGAAGCCGGAATCTCCCTCGGGAACATCCGATTACCACATGTGTACGGGTCGCACTCGGTGTTGTTCGAGCAAATTCGTCGGGGCCTCGCCATCTTTCCAGGCAGCATGACGAATCAGTGCGGCCACCTTCACGTGGAAGACGCCGCACGCGTACTCATCGAAGCCGGGCGCCAACGCTGGCGCGGCGCGTCTCCGGTGGCAGACCGTCACCCTGCCGACTGGCGTGAATTCTTCGCGATCGTCCGAGAAATGGATCCGCGCGTCATGTTTGTACGTCTCCCTCAATGGATGGGCTACGCCGGAGCCGCCGCCGCTGCGCCCATGTTGAGCCTGCGCACCCGTCCCACGCTGTATACAGCCGGCACAGTGACAGGATTCAATCTCAATTTGCCTGTCAGTCCCGACGCTCTGTGGAAGGAACTCGGCACCCACCCACGCTACGAATCCGTACGACAAGGCATTCCCGCCGTCCTCGATAGCTATATTCACTTCCGGTGGCGCCATCCGTTGTTCGACAAAAGCTAAAGCTCAGCCCACCGGTTGAACGAGGCTCACGTATCAGAATTTCGGAGATGTTTTCACGGCTCAGTCTTTCCGAGCCATCGAGCAATATACGTCCGACTGTCGAACTTACGACCGGTGCTGGCCAGCGACATATAGCGCACCTTGCCATACACTGGACGCTCTGGTCCCCATGCGCGGTCATGCTTGCCACCGATTGCCCACGCAATACCGGTATACCCATTCGGATCACGTCCGTCGAGTTCGTAGCGATCATTCAGCCGAATTGCGATCTCCATTGCCGCCTCCGGCGATTCAGCCCACTCCAGGATCTTCTTCGCCCAGTACATCCGCACATACCCATGCATCCAGCCGGTTTGCACCATCTGCCGCTGGGCCGCGTTCCAGAGCGGATCGTGGGTCTCTCCCTGTTCGAAGTGGTCGTCCGCGTACCGATACTCGCGTGGATCACGACGGTGGTCCCCGAGCGTCCGCCGGGCCCACCGCTCGCACCCTTCCACCCGATCGTACGAAGGGTTGAAGCGAACATAATTAACGGCAAGCTCGCGCCGGACGATCATCTCCTCGAGAAATGCCTCGCGGTCGACCAATGGTGCGTCAAACTCCTTCACCGCCAATGCAACCGTGCGCGGTCCAATGTGCCCAAAATGCAAATATGGGGACAACTGGCTCGTCCCGTCCAATTCTGGCCGGTTACGGCATGTCGCGTATCCCGTGAGTCTTTCCCTGAGAAAGGACCGCAAGGTCTGACGCGCCGCGGTCATCCCACCTTGCACGGACGAGATCGTCGCGACCTCCCGGCCAGCCAGGAATCCTTTCGGAATACGATCCGATGGGCGCCGCCCACGCATCGCCCGAGGCGGACGCCACACAACGCGCGCCTTCGTCACAGGTGGGGCAACGAGAAAGCCGGGGATCAGATTCCAAATACGGGGTCGGATCGTGCGCGCCGCGTACTGCTCTTTCTCCAGCAAGATGCTGGGCACAATCACATCCGCATCAACGGTCCACAGCGGTACCCGTAATCGCGCCGCAACACGCTCGCGCCACGCCGCCGGTTCGCGAAGCGGGTTCTCGTCACCGATGACGATGCTGGCACCAGCTTCATCCGCAAACCCCTCGACACGGTGATCCGGCGCAAAACGGAACACAAGACCGACCCGACGTCTCGCCAGGCCAGACTCCAGCTCGGGAAACCCCTGAAACAGGAACTGATAATGCCTCCTGTTCCCGTGTGGATAAAACGGAATTGGCGCGAGGAAGACAACCACCGGCTGTCGAAGCGCATTCCCGACCGCGATCGCAACATCCAGGGCCGGGTTATCCGTGGTCCGTTGGGCCCGCTGCATCCAATAGACGACACAACGCCCGTCGGGATCTGGTCCCCCTTGCCGTCGCCGAGTAACCCGCGGATCTCGTCCAATCTCCTGGAGCCCATCAGTCATTATGGAACACTGTCGGGGGGGCCTCCTCTCAGAGTACTGAGTACAGGTACGCCCACCGGCGTCGCCCTGACACACCGGCACACAACACACGATGAGGGTGATAGGGGCGGATCATCGGTGGCCCTACGAACCGGGTGAACCGCTCTTTGATCGGCCGTCGGTCATCCCCGCCCACCAGTCCTTTGCATCCCGAACAGGGTGCAGGAAAAGCCTTTCCTTTTTGAACAGCCGGCGCGTATCGGCCGCAAATCTCTCTCACGCCGGCAGCCGTGATCCCGCCAGCTGAACAGCGGCCCACTGACGCCCTTACGGCAGGAACAGCTGCAGGGGAACCGACCAACCCATCTCGTAGTACCCACGAGCCGTCGGATGGATTCCATCGCAATCGAAGGCCGGGTGGATGAGGTCTGCATCGGACGGGTCCCGCACGACGCGATCGAAATCCAGCACGCCGTCAAAGACCCCATCTCGACGGATCCACTCGTTGACCTCATTACGCACGCCCGTCTTCGCTGCATTCCAGCCGGAATTGGTCGGCGTAGGAGCCCGGTTGTGACGCGGGATGATTGTCGCGCCATAGACGCGCAACCCACGCGCGCGAACCCGGTCAATGATGGTCTCCATACCATCGATCACCTGCTGCGCTGAGGCCTCCCGTCGAATGTCATTGGTGCCCATGAAGAGCACGACATCCGTGACTCCTGCGTGCGAAAAGACATCTCGCTCCAAACGGTCGATGCCGGGTGTACTGTTCGGAGCCGGCCGTAATCCGTCTCGCGTCACGGTATTTCCGCCGATACCCTCGTTGATCACGGCACGGCGCTGCGCGGCGTCCATCTGTGCATCGAATCGTATCGCCAGCCAGTCTTCCCACCTGTCGTAACCGTCGACCGTCGCGCACGAACCATCGGTGATCGAGTCCCCGAACGCGACAATCGTACCCGCCGCGGAAGTCGTCATCACATCAATCGACTTCAGCCACCACATCGATGTGAATGTCTCGTTGAACGCGCCCCCGGCTTCGTCAGCCGTATGGTCACCGGCCCCATCATCGGTCCGATAGGAGGTCGTCAATGCACCACGGTGCAGGCTCGGCCGAACCTCAGACGCAGGCAGATGCACGCTGACCGCAAGGTCCTGACGGGCCAGCACGGCAAGGGTGACCGGATCACTCTGCACGCTCTCCCCAGGTGAAATCGTTACACCCGGGTCACCGGCAAAGCTCACGGGACGACCGGTACCCGGTACCAGCGTCGGTCCACGCATCCGGTGCCCAACCGCCACCGAGGCGATACGCAATGGAGCACTCCCATAGGTATTGTCAAGGCGCAGTCGAATCGAGTCTCCCCCCACAGACACCCGGGCGATCAGTCGTATGGTGGCATTTGTCACACCTTGCTCGCCAAGGCCCTGCTGCGACGTCGCCCAGGCGGTCATCCACCGCGACGACGATCGTTCCTGTGCCAGAGGCATGTGAACAGTCGCCGCAAGAAGAGCAAATACCATCCCAACAGACACACTTGTTCGAATCATAGAACCTCACAGTTACTGCTACTTCTTGCCACATCGCGTCTCGACAGGTGACGGCCGCATTGTATACACCCCGTGCCTACTCTCGCACTCGAGCGGCGTCTCTCCTCGACTCGCGCCAGCCTACCGTGCTTCCCAGCGTAACATCGTCTGTGCTCGTAGAATGCCTCGGCCAGACAGGCACCCGTTGTATCGCCTGTTACGATGAGACACGTCGAAATCATTGATTACACCAGGAGCGAAAGACTCGATGCTCTCCAGAAGAACGTTCTTACTGTCACCTCTCGCGACCTTCGCCATGCCACGCATGTCGCTCGCGCAAGGCGGGATGACCCTCGCCATGCACCAGAATACGTCGTCTGGGGCCGGATATCGGGGTTCGCTGGAAGGCTGGGCCCGCGCCGGCATCCGACACGTTGAACTCAATGCCGGGCTCGTCGATGAATTCCTGCAAACGGATTCACTGGCCGCGGCACGCCGAGTCCTGACCGACAACGACCTGACCGCGGTCTCCGGCTCCGTCGGGGTCGGTAATCTCTGGGAACCGAATCCCAATCACGCCACGGCGCTCGACAACCTCAGACAACGCTGCGAGATGTTTGCGGAACTCGGACTGGAACGGGTGTACGCCTCAACCGGCGCAAACGCAGAATTCACCCAGAGCGACTACGATGCTGGTGTCGAGAACATGCGTCAAGCGGGAGACGTGGCCCGGGAATTTGATCTCGCGATGATGGTCGAATTCATACGCAACTCATCGTACATCTCGACCTTGACCACCGTACTCCAGATGACCCGTGCGGCCGGCAACGTTGCCCCCTTGCTCGACTTCTACCATTTCTTCTCTGGATTGAGCCGACTAGAAGACCTGGAGCTTCTTCGCCCGGGAGAGGTCGGACACGTCCATTTCCAAGACGTCCCGGCAATGCCGCGGGAACTCTTGACCGGTCAAACCCGAGCCATTCCTGGTGACGGCATCGCCCCCGTACAACACGTCTTGCGGAAACTCTCAGAGCTCGGCTACACCGGCTCCCTCTCCGTTGAGCTGTTCTTGTATCAACAGCAAGACCCCTACACCCTGGCCCGCGAAGTTCGGGAAAAGGCAGAGTCGGTGATGCGCGACGCCGGGGTGCTGTAACGGGTTCTGACCGACACGTAACAACGCCCCCCAATGCCAGCCCGAGAGGTCACATCCGCACCTCTCGGGCCGCTATCCGCCGCGCTCAGCACCGGGACCAACGGCGGCGACCTGATGCCTCGTCGGTCACCCTTGAATGCGGGAAAACTGTAATGAGATGGTTTCCTTTGCCAGATCCCATCGTTCGATACAGAAATTGGGATTCCCGTCGGTGACGTCATCAAGCGAATACACCGTTCCGGTCAAGCCATCGCTGACATAGACCCCTCTACGCTCGCCCTGATTTCTGACACCCGCCGCGGTAATGCCCCATCCAAACCCCGTAAATGATCCCGTCGTCTCCTGCGTCGGATTGTTCTTGAAGTTGTACGTCAGCCAGACCTTGCCATACCGCGCCACCGTACCCGTCGCATTGACCTGCACACCGTCACTGCTACTTGTCATGGACGTGATCTTGACCTCGAATTTATTGATGTTGTCTTCTAGCTTCAACTGATCGGCAAGTGACATTACCTCTCTCCCTTCTATGCGAATCGTTACGCACCGACACCTCACCGCTCGCGACTGCGGCGTTCACCGGCCTCCCGGCAACAAGACATGCGATCCGCTTCTCACGTTACCGCCACTCCCAGATCTCGGTCGACGTCGA
>CAZPZZ010000192.1:0-6709 GCA_964591245.1 uncultured Vicinamibacteraceae bacterium
TTTGCCTACGAGCGGGCGCGCGGGCGCATCGGCCAATTTGTCAACGCCGCCGAAACCGCCGAGATCATCTTCGTACGAGGCACCACCGAGGCCACACACAGAAGTGCGGGTGGAACTCCAGATCCGGGCCCCACCGCCAGAGAGACTCGATCGGCCCCAGGTGGGGCTACGCGAACGCGGGTCACAGGGACGCCGAACCCTGCCATCCGCCGAGCGGTAAAGTCACTGGTAACAACAACACCGACACACGCGGCGAGAGCCGCAGACTCACACCTCTCGAAACGCGCGCGCGCTACCTCGCCAATCCCTGTTTCGTCAGCCAGTGGATGATGTACCAGTGAAAGGATACGCAGCCGACCGCCCTCTCGGCCGATTGACACCGGATCGCCCCCCATGGCCAACCCGTCAATAATCACGCGTGCCCCATCAGGAATGGCAGCCAGCGTCCCTGTCATCGCCTCGCGAGCAATGCCATCCACATCTGGGAATTGTCCAGGTAGGTTATGAACGTGAACCGACCAGCCCTGCACGCGAAGTCCGGCGACCATCCGCGCATCATAGATGTAGCCTCCGGTCCATTGCTCCAACGGACCCGGTACCACGACATGGAGTGTTGCCGCGCCAGCCTCACTGGAGGTTTTCTGCCCCCCGGCCTCTCCGTGCGACCTCACACCCGTCCTTCGTAACTACCCCAAGCGACATGCGATTCGTGCAAGGTCACGCACACCGCGTCAACTCCCTCCCCTCCCTTACCCAGTGTTCCATCCCGAAGCGCCGTCGCTAGACGCTCGAAAATGCTACGAGCCAGAAACTCGGTTGTGGTGTTCTGACCGGAAAAAGCGGGTTCGTCATCGAGGTTTCGATAATTCAACGTCTTCAGGATGGCCTTCAGCGTCTCACTCGCGAGACCGATGTCGACGACGAGCCCCTCGGCATCGAGTTCCTTGCGGCGAAACGTGGCATCGACGATATACGTCGCACCATGGAGCCGCTGGGCAGGACCAAACGTCTCCCCACGAAAGCTATGCGCGATCATGAAGTGATCTCGAACATTGAGGCTATACATATCTCAGTACCGGATGCGATGGCACAGCGTATCTCCTGGCGTGTCGCTGAGCCGAGCCATGACCGAGGGAAGCGTTTCGAATGGGCTCTCCCCAGAGATCAGTACGTCGAGCCGATCGTCGAAGAGCAACCCTATGGCTACCCCCATGCGACGGGCGCGCGTCCAGCGAGGGCCTCGCGCCGGGCTCACCTGCCCCACTTGACTACTGCGCACGGTCAGACGCCGGGCGTGAAACGCCTCGCCCAGGGGAAGGGACACTTCCCGGGTCCCAAACCAACTTGCTTCCACGATAGTGGCCTCTCGCCCCGCAGCCATGAGAGCGCTCCGCAAGCCATCCGGATGCCCGCTTGCATGGATCACGAGGTCAGCCGTCCCCTCGGGAGGTAATTCCGTCTGACAACTCACACCCAAGGCTCGAGCCGGCCCGCTACGAGCCGGATTGATATCGACCACCGTGACCTCGGTACCTGGGTAATGCCCACACAGCCAGGCGCATAGGAGTCCTACAACGCCTCCTCCCACAACCACCACTCGGTCTCCCACACCAGGCAGAGCGTCCCACAGGATATTTACGGCAGTCTCCATATTCGCAGCAAGCACAGCCCGGTCAGGTGGCACCCCACCTGGCAAGACCGTCACCGCCGAAACTGGTGCAAGATAATGGTCTTGATGTGGAAACAAGCAGAAGACCGTCTGCCCGGTCAACTCACCTGGCCCCTCCACCACCTCCGCGACGCTACTGTAGCCGTACTTCACCGGACCAGGAAATTCCCCTTCCTGGAAAGGCGCACGCATAGCCTGATATTGCGAGGAGGGCACCTCTCCTCGAAATACCAGCGTCTCCGTGCCCCGACTGACACCCGAATAGAGGGCACGGCATAGTACTTCGCCGGGTTGGCGAGGGGGTAACACCGCCGTCACAATCTGGCCGCGGCGCGGCGCATTAACCCAAAATTGCTTTGTCTCCATGAACATCTACAGATGAACGCACGCCGACTCAGCAAGCGTCGTGCATGTGACCTATTGTTGCAGAAATGTCATAGGTGCTTCAGGATCTGGATCAGAATCTCACACCGACTGAGACACACACGTTCGTCACTCATTGAACCATATTCGATGACACACTCCGCAGACCGACGCTCATCTCATCCCCGACGCGCCCTAGTAGAGACTTCCCTGGGACTGATCCCGTTACTGCTCGTCTCGGGCATCAATCTCATCCAGCTTGAACTGCCCGTCATCAGCCTAGTTCGAGCCCTGGTTCTCTACGGAGCACTGGCCGCACTGCTTCTGCGGCATCTTCCATCACCCCTGGTCGAACAGGGGCTTGGTCCCGCCAACCGCATCACGCTGCTGCGTGCAACGTTCGTCGTCTCGCTAGCCGCTGTGGTTCCGTACGCCGCGTCGCTATCGGACACGGGACTCTGGTGGGTCGTTGCCCTGGCGGGGGTGTCACTCGCACTCGACGGTGTCGATGGCTGGCTCGCACGTCGCAGTGCTACCGCTACACCATTTGGTGCGCGATTCGACATGGAGCTTGATGCATTTCTGATGCTCGTACTGGCATGTCTCGCCTGGCGGAGTGGCCGCCTCGACTGGTGGGTACTGCTCCTTGGGGTTCCGCGATATGCGTTCGTCGCCGCCGGGTGGCGCTGCCCATGGCTTTCGGCTCCGCTACCGGAGCGGCTCCGGCGTAAGACCGGATGTGTCATCCAAGGCATCGCCCTGCTGGTGTGTCTGAGTCCGGTCGTATCAACTGGCGGGGCAACGGCCGTGGCCGTCGTAACGCTGGGACTCTTGCTCGTTTCGTTCGGGATCGACGTCCTGTGGCTCGCTCGGCACCAATCGAAGGACTAATCCTCCACGCGCTCCCAGCGAACCGTTCCGTAGTTAACGAAGGGCCCACCATCGACCGACATCCGGGTTCGAATCTCATAGCTGTACGGCGACACCATGAAGGTTCGACCGGAAAGGCGCACTTGCGTGCCGTCACTCATGACAGGCGCCGCTTCCCAGTGATGGGAAAAATATCCGCCCGGGTCGCCACCTACAGGCCCCACCTTCAGAAACGCGAACCCGCGGCTGTCATTCTCTTCACGAACCAGATAGGTCGCACGCCTGTCGTACATGAACCGCGACGACACAGTTACCGTCCCGCCAACCACTGAGGCCTCAAGCGCGCTTTCGTAGGTACACGCATCAAGGTACCGCACCGTCTCGGTTCCATAGAACTCGGTGGACGCACCAAGTGGGGAGTCCGGCAACACTCCTTCCACCTCCCAAACTCCAACGAAGTAGTGAGGATCAAACGGCGCCGGATCGTCACCGCCACCACTCCCCTCCACGCCCACCGTAGGCCGAGTGAGAGCGTCGAGACGCCCAATGAGATCGAGTTCCTGCTCCGTCAAGCACTGCCCCGGCACCGCCGTCTCTCCCGGTTGGAGCTTGGCAAGTGGCTCGGCCTCAATCTCGGCAGGCGACTGCGCAACGGCCCTCACCGCTACCCACAGGCCAAACACGAGAAGGCACGTTATTCGTAGTTGTCGTCGTCGAGCAAGCACCGGTTGACCTCACTCACCACACGTCCCGTCCAATCCAACCACGGCGATCAAGTTCAGCCTCCCGACTTCCGGCGTCTCGATGAACAACCCCTTGACCAAGACCTGACGCCCGGCCAGTAATTCGCCCGTCGCGTTGGCCTGATCTGGAGCCGTAAACAGCGCACGATCGGCTGTCGCCAGCAAACCTTCCGCCGTGAGAAAATCCGCTACGCCGACCAGCTGAAATTCCTGCGTCCCGGGTTCGGCACTACGCTCGACCTCGGCGACCTGATCCCTATTGAAGACACCAGGCCGCGCATCAGCCGGCTCAGAGGCCCGAGTGAGCCACCATTCATCGAGCGTGGCCCCGCGACGTTCAACACAACCAACCACACTGACAATCGGGACCTGCGGTTCACGCCGCGTCCGTCTCTCGCTCTGCTGATTCGCCAGCAGGGCCGTGGTACACAGCCCGAACAACGCCACGACCGCCCAGCACCTCATTGTGCCCCTCGTGGATGCTTTCCCAATAGACCGACGCTCCTCATTATTCGTCGCTCGACCCTTTCTGTCCTTCAGCGTCAAGCGTGTAGCGAACATTCGTCAGATACATGTCATCCCAGCTCTGTTCGGACCAATAGACCTCTTTATGCGGTGCTGGGTTCCGACGATTCCGCCGAGAGTTGTCATATCGCGCAATCGACTTCACCGTGCTCCCGGCGGGCACGCTGATAGGCTCAGACAGCTCATACTCGTATTGCCAGTCGAAATCGTAATTCGGTACGCGCAGCAAGATCTCTTCACGGCCATCCGGGTAGGTCAACAGCCAGGTGAAGTCCTTGCCTCGAACGTGGGCGTGCACGAACAGGGACTGAATCGTGGCATCGTCCTGGAACGCCCCGATGCCTGTCACGGTCCAGTTCGGCGCATGGGGAGGAATCGGCCCAAGCATCGGGTTCAATCCTTGGCCCACTTGCCGGGAACGAGCCACAGCGCGGCGTTCTTCCGGAGACAAGGGGGGTTCCGCCACGAGCTGTTGTCCCTCAGAAGTCGTTTCGTTGAGACTCAAGCTCCTCACGCGCTGCGTCTTCTGTTCGGTCGCCAGCCAGGCGCCAATGGCCGGCCTTGCGCTTTCTGGCTTGCCCGTCGCCTGGTAATGCAGATTCCAGATAATGTAGTCAAAGAGGTCACCGCGGATCTCGCGAGCCTGTCCGGGGCGAGTCAAATCCGCTCCAACGCCTGGAATGTAGGGGCCAAAACCCGCTCGTTGCGCCGCTGCTTCCGCCCGTGCCTCAGGATCCGACGGCCGGTCCGCCCTGGCATTCGCGCGCGCGGCCAATTCATCAGGATCAGCGTCAGGATCAGCGACAGGGACGTAATCCACCAATGGGCCACCGCTCCAGGCCGGACCACGGCCGAGCTTCATTCCCGTAGGCATGTTCACTAGCCCAGTCGTGATGTGATGGGTCGCAGCATAGTTCCCTGGACGCACCTGAGTCGCCGAAACCAGCATCACGTCGTCAAAGGGCAGCGGCGTGTAAAGATTGAAATTCGGCGTCTCCCCATCCGCTGGCACATCCCAGGCAATCGGGAACTCGATGACATAGTCTGGGTCCTCCCCGGACGGATGACTCCAGCCCGCCGCAGAGAACGGCGGTGGCGCCGGCGCCTCCCCGATGCCCTCTGGAGCCCCGGCGTCTACCCACTCCACAATCGTCTCGATCTCCTTCTCCGTCAAACTGACGTCATTGGAAAAACTACCGAAACGCGGATCTGCGAACCACGGCGGCATTTCACCGGAAACAACTTTGGCCTTGATCGCTCGAGCCCAGGGACGTGCATCGGAATAGGACAAAAGAGACATCGGTGCCACCTGGTTCGGCCGATGGCAACTCGCACAGTTCTCAAGCAGAATCGCACCCACATCATGGTTATAGGTGGGGGACTCTTCCGCAGCTACATTTCCCGAAGCCGCCAGCGCAACGCCCAACGCGGCCATAATCGTCACGGCGAGTTTCTGCATCTTCGCACTCCTTCGCTGCTTCCTCTTTCTGAGGATAGCCCTTGACTTACGTCCCACGAGTCGTCCGGCTCGACCATTAACGGAAGCATCGGACCAAGCGCACTCCCTGCCACGTCGGGCAAACCCACCCATCGCACACGGCGACCCGTGTCACACGAGGTGACGACGCCGACCTGCTCGACTACCGAGCTGCCGGAGCAACTGGAGGCGCCGACCCGCCGAGAAACAGTCGATCGCCATTCTCAAGTTCGAAATTACGCCCCACTCCCTTGGGCGTGCCGTCCTTCGCGTAATACCCTTCGACGGTCAGTTCAATACCTATTTCCAGCGTGTTCTTGGTCACGCCGTTCCGAATGAGTTCATTCGGGCTGCCGCCCTCGATCATCCACCTGACCACTTCACCCTCAGTCTCAATGTCCATATGGAACCACGAGTGAGGGTTGATCATTTCCCACCTCACGAGCTTTCCGGTCAAGGTGAGAGGCTTCTCGATATCGAACTCAGCCGAGAACGCATGATGCGTAGAAACCGGGGCCACCGCGAGTAACACGCCAAGTCCAACGATCAAACAGGCAACCTTCCTGCGCATGGGACCTACCTCCTGACCTCACTAAAGAACAAGATGAGTCTTACTGATTCTCGGGCTGCTTCCGCAGATGCCCGTAGATCAAATCTTCCACGAACTCCACACAGCGAAACTCCAAAATCCTCGCGTTCTCTTCTACCCGGCGATACAACGGCATACGCATCGTCCAGGGCCGTGTAAAGACATTCGGGTCTTCAATCATGGCCTCATACATCAGCGTATCCGCACTGCGTGGCGTAATCCGCTCGACAACGCGCAAGGCCTCGGAATGGAAATTTCCGGATCGATCAAGCCAGGTCATGCCATTGAAACCGGTAGTCTCGATCACCAGCGTGTCACCGTCCCATTCCCCATTCGACCACCCCATCCAGCTATCGGCCGGCGCTGGCATCTGGTCCTCCATGTAGACGGTTCGCACTGCCCCAGCAAACTCATGAAGGATCATGATGTGCTCACGACTCTGGATGATTTGGGAAGGAAACGGCATATACATA
>CAZPZZ010000193.1:0-6685 GCA_964591245.1 uncultured Vicinamibacteraceae bacterium
CGGATCAAGTGAGATGAATGCAGCGAGTGGTAGGAGTGCCAGGCCCACGAGCATGAGGAGCCCTTGCACAAGATCTGACCAGACCACGGCGAGGAATCCGCCCGTGGAGGTATAGGCCACGACGATGCCAAAGCCGACAAGTGACCCTACGTAGTAGTTCCAGTCGAGGAAACTGGCGAACGCCTTCCCGGTGGCATCGATCTGTGCGCTGACATAAATCGTGACGAAGAGGGCGAGCGCACCTGCGGCGACAAGCCGCAGGGAGCGGGCGGCGGCGTTGTCGGTGTCCGAGCCGAACCGGCTCATAAGATAGTCTGGAACGGTGATGGCTCCGGCCTGATCCGTGGCACGTTTGAACGGGGAGGCCATCAGAAACCAGGCTGCGCCGACGCCGATTAACTCGCCGACCACAACCCAGAGAGCGCTGACCCCGACCGCTGCACCTAATCCAGTCAAACCTAGATACAGCCAGGCTGACTCCCCGGTTGCGCGGGCGGAGAAGGCGGCGACCCAGTAGCCGACTTGTTTTCCACCGACGTAGTAGTCGCTGATGGATTTGACTCGCCGCGATGCGAGTATTCCGAGCCACAGCAGTAACCCGAAATAGACTGCAATTACCGCGTAAATCATGACGCGTTCGGTCTCATCAGGGTGGACACTCCGCGTCCTAACCGAGGAGTGCTCTTATGGAATTGTTCAGAATCGAGACGGCCTGCTCGAGTTGCTCCTTGGTGATAACGGCTGCAGGTGCGAGTAGGAAGCTATCGGCCTTTACGCGGCTGAAGAGCCCTCGACGAGCAGCCTCCTGCTGGAGGCGAATTCCAAGCGCCTCTGCCGTCGGGAAGTTTTCCTTGGTGGCCCGGTCGGCCACAAGCTCGACGGCGCACATTAGCCCTTTTCCTCGGATATCACCCACGTGCGGGTGATCCGCCAGCGAATCACGGAGCGCGTCCAGGAGCAGCTCTCCTTTTGCCCGGCACTGCTCGGGTAACGCTTCCTCTTCGATGATGCGAAGGTTGCGCAACGCGACGGCGCAGCCTACCGGATGTCCAGAGTAGGTATAGGCGTGCATCCAAGCACGGCCGTCCTCGTCGAGGGCGGCCGCAATGGTGTCGCTGATGCCGATTCCGCCGAACGGGATGTAGCCGGATGTGATCGCCTTGGCGAATTGCACGATGTCTGGCTCGATGTTCCAGTGATCCAATGCGAAGAGAACACCCGTCCGGCCGAACCCGGTAATTACCTCGTCGGCGACTAACAGCACGTCATATTGATCGCAAATCTCGCGAATGCGCGGAAAGTAGTCGTCCGGGGGAACGATTACGCCACCCGCGCCTTGCACTGGCTCAGCCAGAAACATGGAGATGGTGTCTGCGCCCTCTCGTAGAATCGCTTGCTCGAGTTCATTTGCTGCGGCGATCCCGGGACTGACCCCGGGAGGACCGTTGTAGCGATACGGGTAGGGTGACGGAATATGGATGAAGCCTGGCACGCGTGGTTCGAAGAGAGGCCAGTACGCGGGCAGTCCGGTCGCACTCATGGCCGCCATCGTGACGCCGTGGTACCCCTCGATACGTGAGATGACCTTGGTCTTGTCGGGTCGGCCACGCAGCTTCCAGTAGGCGCGGGCCATCTTGATACTGCTCTCCGTGGCCTCACCGCCGCCGCTCGTGAAAAAGAACTTGTTGA
Source organism: uncultured Vicinamibacteraceae bacterium (assembly GCA_964591245.1). Taxonomy (GTDB): domain Bacteria; phylum Acidobacteriota; class Vicinamibacteria; order Vicinamibacterales; family UBA8438; genus CAZPZZ01. Next base: position 1,690 of record CAZPZZ010000193.1, read on the forward strand.
TCGACGGATAGGTGAGCTCCGCTAAACGTCTTGCCAGCTGGATGGCCGGTCGGTTTGAGCTACCGGTGTACGCCGAGGCGTAAGCGAGCGTTTCGCACTGAGAACGTGCGGTGTCGGCAAGTTCCCGCCGTCCGTGTCCGGCCAGAACATTCCACAACCCGGCGATGCCATCGATGTATTCTCGTCCGTCGGCGTCAATGAGGAGAGCACCACGCCCTTCGATCCAGACCCTGCCCCTCTCATGCGCGTGCGTGTCGTGCAGAGGATGTATCAGGTGGGCCGAGTCCTGTGCGAGTAGCGCCGAGTTGCTACTGTCGCGGATGGGGGCAGACGGATCAGAGGTTGCGTCGGGGCCGAAGCCGCTACTGGATGCGGACATAGGAACCATTTCCAAGACGTCTGAAGGGACCGCCGTCGACCGAAAATTCGTCGGTCACCCCGAAGGCGGTTTCTGACGTCATCTGCAGGCGCCGTCGCAGAAGATAGACCATTCCGTCGACTTCCACTGGCGCCGTGAGAAACGTGATGGCAATCGGGCTAGTCCAATTACCGAGGCTGAGCAGGGTGTTTCCATCGGAGAGCTGTTCCCGCCAGACGACCGTCCGATCCGTTGCATTGACTCCGATGGTCCAGATTTCCTCGTATGCTTCACCAAAGACATTCCCCGTGACCTCCGCCCGAGCGAAGGACGTCGTGGCGATTGGGGTGAACGTCACCGTGCCGCTACGGGTGCCGATGCTGAGGGGGGGGAATTCCCCCCCCGTGTACTCAAACTGCCAGCGACCGGTGAAGTAGTTGATGTTCGGTTCGACCTGTGGTTGTGGGACGTCGGCCCGACGCTGTCTGGTTAACTGCAGTGAGACGTCGAAGGTGTGATCGCCCAGAGTCAGATGGCCGTCTCCACCAAGTTCTTGGCCGTCACGTGTCAGGTGATAGGCGAATGACAGCGGACCAAATGCGCTGTCCGTAGCACCTTCAAGTGTTATCTGGTCGTTGTCGGTGACGACTCGAGTGAGCCGTATCTCCGTGCTGGGTGTAAATCCCGTAACGACGCCGGTTGTTGTGTCATCGTCGGAGACGAGCGTGAGGGTGAGTACGGTGGTGCCACCTCGCAGATCACCGAGTTCACCGCGCCACGTGCCCTCCCATGCGTCAGGTTGTGCAACCGCCGGCGTACATAGCATGAGGGCGGCCAGTGCGAGCCATCCGATTCGTGCACCCATCACCATTGCTCTCGTGTCGATGTGGTCTCAGCGTCTTGAGGATTTCGATTGTAAACGACTACCTGTCTACCTGTCCCGCCAGCTGCATTGTTTCGGAACGCTACAGGCGCTGTGGCGTCGAGTTTCTTCGCAGGTCTTCAACGGCATCTGATAGTCCGTTCCGATATTCGTGCTGCGACGTGATGCCCGGTGAGACAACCCGGAAATTCAACCCCGCGGCCAGCCCTCGTATAGACGAATCACGCGCGCGGCACGCGCGCATCTCTTCGCGATACGAGGGCGTCGGCGGAAAAGATTTTTCGTGCCGATGACGTTATTCTCCTCGTACGCTCCGCAGAAAATCCACGTGCGTGCCGACGAGGCCGTGGACCCCAACATGCCGGGCCACGTCAAGGCCGAGTTGCTCGATGTTGAATGCCAAGCTCCTCATACTGTCGTTTGCCTGGGCTGTGGCGGTGCCAGGAGCCGGCGGAGAGTAGAGGTCTGCGTTGATCAGAATGCGCTCTTCCGGGAGGTGGACGATGAGCATCGTGCCGGCGTGTCCGAGGCGAAGTACCGAATAAATGTCCATCGTCCGTTCATCGTCACTCACCGAATGCCGGTCGCTGACGAGTTCCACGCTGGGCACGCGATTCGATGAAAACCAGGGCATGCGGCTAGAAAGAATGTCCGGCTGGAGCGTACGCGTGCCAGGATGGAGTAAGACGTCGTTGTAGTAGTCTTCGTTCGCGGCGTGGGTGATCAGCGTCGCGCTTTGGGCGACGTACGTCCGCAACCCGCCTGCATGGTCGGCGTGATGGTGGGTGTTCACGACATACCGGATTGGCTTGTCTGGAATCACCTGGCGGACTTCCGCGATGACGGCCGATGACCGGGCTTCGTTCTGAGGAGCTTCGACGACGGCCACGAAATCATTGAATTCGACGGCGACGCTGTGGTGCGTTCCTCCTGAGATGCGCCACACCCCATCGGCCATCTCTGTTGACCGAACGACGACGGGAGGAACGGTCGCTGCCTGCACGTTGTCAGGAACCGTCACCGGCCCGACTGCCGCGTTTGGCACAGCGTTGGCGACTCTAATCTCCATCGAGTTGTGCCCCGGATGGATTCTTGGGTCTCCCTGGTGAGAGTGGAGGATTGTGGGCAACATGAAGTCGCCGAATACCCGGTATTCTGTGTAGCGATGGTCATAGATCATGTCGCCGAAAATCGGGTGTGGTACCCAGGTCAGAACGCGCTCGACGTGATGGTCTTCGTTGATAGTACCGTTGACGCGAAAGCGGTTCATTGCCGTGAAGGACACGATAATCAGCTCTCGACCCTCAAGCTGGAGCGTTACCGCTGATGCATCGTCGGCGGCGGCGGCGGCCTTTAGGAATCCATGCGGGCTCATCCAGATGTCAAGCTGTCGAACCTCAGCATTTGCCGGTTGCGGTGTTGCGGTCTCGCCGTTCAGGGCCCAGCTATTCTGCCCGCTGGTAACCAGCGTTCGTGTTTGTTCACCGACGATAGGAGCTCCGCCGCCGAGGGGCGGGTAGTCTCCTTGGCGCCGCGTGTAGGATTCGGTTGAGGTGCCGTTCGCGTAGTCAATCGAGCGCGTATATTCAGGGACTTCAAAACGCGGCCAGTCATCGTTTGGAGTGTGGCTTTGCCCCACGTTCGTGATCCAGCCGGCCCCAGAATATTGGATGCTGCGGAGGCTCTCCGGATCTCCCATTGCCTCTCCGGCGGACTGCAGCACACTCGCAACGTCCTGAGCCCCGGCCGGCGCGGCCATCAGTAGAGTGGTGGTCGTGACAAAGACGAAAAATTTTTGCAACATCGATACCTCCTCATGCGAAGCGAATGCGGAGAGGATGATAGTCCTACACATGCGACGCGGACAAGACGGTGCCTCCAATTAAAATGATGAAAGAGAGCTACGGGACCTGGAACACGGGCTGTGGTTTGCGCTGGAATCGCGTGGCAAGAGTCGTTCAGCAAGACACTTGTTCACGTCGCAGGGGGATGTGGCCGGCCATTCAGGCGGGAAGGTCACGTGTGTTGATTTTGGGCCGATCGGTCTGTTGAACGTGTCACGGCCCCGCGTGGCACGAGCCTTGCGCGCGAGTTCGATCGCGGACATCATGTGCGGTAAATGAATACTTGGGTTGGGGGTGCAGCCTCCGGCTACGCAAATAAAGGAGAAGTTCATGAATCTTGTGTGTCTCTCCGTCGTGCCGAATCCTCCCCGGGCGTCAGTGTTGTTTAGGCACGTCGGCGCTCTCGTCTTGGGTAGTGTCCTGCTGTGGGCGCCAGCCTTCGCGGTGGCGCAGTCCACGGCATCGGTTTCTCCGACACCGTGGGGTGACCCCAACATTCAAGGTGTTTGGAACAATGCCACCCTGACGCCGCTGCAGCGCCCCGAGGCATTGGGTACTCAGGAATTTCATTCGGAGGAGGAGGCGGTCAGCTTGGCGCAGCAGACCGCGGAACGTAACGAGCGACTTTTGGGATCTCCGGCCCAGAGGACCGAGGCAGGCGGCAGTGTCGGGGCCTACAACAATTTCTGGATGGAGCGGGGTACGTCCGTCGTCTCGAGTCGCCGCACGTCGATTATCGTTGATCCGGAAGACGGTCGTTTCCCCCCGCTGACGCCAGAAGCTGAGGCGAGGTTGACCTCGCCGGCGGCTGAGCGCCTCGCGGCCGTTCGCGGAGGGCGCGTGCCGGCGGATTCCTGGGAGCAATTGGATTTAGGGGATCGCTGTCTGTGGTACCGCGGGATTCCTTCGTTTCCCACGGGTTACAACAACAACTACCATATCGTCCAGACGCCAGATTTTGTCGCGATTCTGCAGGAGCATATCCACGACGTGCGTTTTATCCCGCTCGATGGTCGACCCCATATACCGGCGGCCATTCGTCAATATGCTGGCGATTCCCGGGGGCGTTGGGAGGGAGATACGCTCGTAGTTGAGACGACGCACTTCAATGACAGAGCCTTCATCAGGAACTTCAATGGGAATCTCAGTAGGGAATTGCACGTCGTCGAGAGGTTCCGGCGAGCGGGACCTGACGTACTGGATTACGAGTTTACGGTGAGCGATCCCGCAACGTGGACGGCACCGTGGAGTGGCTCTCTTCCGATGAATACAAGTGAGGGGCCAATGTTTGAATACGCCTGTCACGAAGGCAATTACGGGTTGACCAATATTCTCGTCGGGTCCCGGGCTCAGGACGACGGTGCGCGGTAACCCGTAACTGGCACTACAGCAATTGGTGCGGACGCGCGTCATGGCGGGAGTGGAGGTGTGGCATGCGATGTGTGATCAGGGTGTGGGTATTTTGTCTGTTTGTGCTGTTCGGCGGAAGTGTGACGGCGACCGCCCAACGTGAGGCCTGGACGCAACCGTTTCCTGGACATCGGGTCATCGGCAATCTCTACGCCATCGGTACGTACGACCTCGCCGTGTTTCTCATCACTTCGGATGAGGGGCATATTTTGATAAATACCGGCCTCGAAAACTCTACTGGCCTTATCCGAGACAACATCGAGTCGTTAGGGTTCAGGCTCGACGATGTCAAGATTTTGTTGCAGATGCAGGCGCACTGGGACCACACGGCGGCTCTGGCGGAGATCAAGAACGTGACAGGTGCGGAAATGTGGGCAACGGCCGAAGACGCTCCGGTGTTGGGGGATGGTGGCTTCAGTGATCCACACTTTGGCGGCCGTCAATCCTTCGAACCCGTCAGTGTGGACCGAATTATTGCCGACGGTGACGTGATCGAAATGG
>CAZPZZ010000194.1:0-6634 GCA_964591245.1 uncultured Vicinamibacteraceae bacterium
CGACGATGCAATTGCTCGACGCGGTGCGAGATCAGGAAGGCACCGCGGACTTGCGTTCGGTCGTCAAGGCGGAATTGCTCGGGCTACTCGAGGCGGTTCCAACGGTTGCCAGAGCCGGTGGGCCGCCACGGGTGGTGCTCATTGTTGGCGTCAACGGGACGGGTAAGACGACCACTGTCGGTCGGTTGGCGCATTTGTACACGCAGGCCGGTCAGCGTCCACTCATTTGCGCCGCCGACACCTTCCGCGCTGCAGCAGTCGAGCAGCTCGAGGTGTGGGCAGATCGTGTTCAGGCAGATTTCATCAAGGCGCGGCCAGGCGCCGATCCGGCCGCCGTTGTGTTCGACGCTATCTCGGCCGGGACTGCCAGGGGAAGCGATGTGGTTTTGGTTGACACGGCGGGTCGGCTGCATACGCGGACGAACCTGATGGGCGAGCTCGAAAAGATCCGACGCGTGGCGGGGCGAGCAGTTGAGGGAGGACCGCACGAGACCTTGCTTGTACTCGATGCAACGGTGGGGCAGAACGGTCTCGTGCAGGCGCGTGCGTTTCTCGAGCCGGCGCAGGTGACCGGTATCGTTCTGACGAAATTGGACGGCACAGCCAAGGGAGGGATGGCCGTGGCGATCGCGAAGGAACTGGCAGTGCCCATTCAGTACGTTGGCGTTGGTGAACAGCTTGACGATCTGCTGGCGTTTTCTCCGACGGAGTACGTCGATGCGTTGTTCGAGTCGGGATGGTGAACGAATCCGATGAGGCGCTCATGGATATGGCGCTGGCGCTGGCGGCCCAGGGTCAAGGGGGCACTACGCCGAATCCCATGGTCGGGGCGGTGGTGGTCCAGCGGGGGCGGGTCGTCGGACGTGGGTTTCACCGTCGTGCCGGTGGACCGCACGCCGAGGTGGAAGCTCTGGCCGACGCTGGGGACGCTGCCCGTGGGGCAACGCTCTACTGCACCCTCGAACCGTGTTGCCACACGGGTCGGACTGGACCGTGCGTAGAGGCGGTGCACCGGGCGGGTGTACGGGAAGTGGTCGTCGGTGTTGAAGATCCGGATTCTCGAGTCTCGGGCAGGGGGATCGAGTTCTTGCGAACTCGTGGGATTCTGGTGCGAGTGGGGGTGCGACGGAAGGAGGCGGCGCGTCTAAACGAGGCGTTTTTCACGGTGCAGCGTCACCGGCGGCCGTTCGTGACCATAAAGGCGGCAGTGAGCTTGGATGGTCGGATCGCGGAGGCGCCGGGGCGCCGTACCGCATTGTCAGGTCCCTCGGCGCTCGCCCATGTGCATTCTCGCCGTGGGGTGGTCGATGCTATCGCTGTGGGGTCTGAGACAGTGCTCGTTGACGACCCGATGCTGACTGCGAGAGGCGTTGTGCGTCAGCGACCGCTGGTACGAGTGTTATTCGACACCCGTCTCCGGACACCAGTTGAAGCCCGGGTGTTGAGTACGCTTGATGCTGGGCCCGTGCTGGTCCTCACGACGGAAACCGCGATCGGTCGTTGGCCGGAGCGCGCCGAGGCTCTCACGCGGGCCGGTGCTACTCTGAGGGCGCTGCCGAGCCGTGACGTGGCCACGGCGTTGGGGCAGTTGCTTGAGTTCGATGTGAGTGATCTGCTGATTGAGGGCGGGGCAGCTTTACACCGGGGGGTATGGCGGGCAGGTCTGGTCGATCGGGTACAGGTCTATGTTTGTCCGATCAAACTGGGCACTGCCGGTGTACCTTGGATGCCAGGAACTGGGTTTTCTATGGCGGGTTTGGGCCAGATTCGTACTAACATTCTCGGTAAAGACGTATTGCTGGAGGCTGATGTTCAACGGTTTGATTGAAGCGGTCGGCTGCATTGATGAACTGACAACTATCCCCGCCGGCATTCGCGTGCGGATTGTGACACCGTTCGCACGGGAGTTGAGCCTCGGGGAAAGTGTGGCGGTGAATGGAGTCTGCCTGACGGTCACGGAAAGAGGAGATCGTGCGTTTGAGGCGGACATATCGCCAGAGACGCTGCGCGTGACAAGCTTGGGGGCACTACAGCCTGAGGTTGTGGTCAATCTGGAGCGTTCGATGCGTGCCGACGCACGGGTGGGCGGACACTTTGTGCAGGGGCACGTGGACGGAACGGGATGTATCGATGCCCTGCGGCACGAGGAGGATTTTCACTGGGTTGGCGTGAGTTTCTCCCCGGATTGGGCAGCACATCTTGTACACAAGGGGTCGGTGGCCGTCGACGGTATCAGTCTGACTGTCGCACGCCTTGAACCCGCTCGGTTCGAGGTGCAGATCGTGCCGTTTACCTGGGAGCACACGAATCTTCAGCACATCGCCGTGGGTGCGATTGTAAATCTTGAGTGCGATATCATCGGAAAATACGTAGTTCGGGCGCTGGAAATTGGAGATTTTCGTTCCCTGCCGGCTCGCTCGGACCCTGACGAGAAATCTCATGGCTGATCAGACGCCCCGCAAGCGAACTCGTCGGAAGCCGGCCTTGGCGTTGGCTTCTGCTTCTTCCCGTCGAAGCCCGTTCTCGCCCGTCGAAGTGGCAGTCGACGCGATCCGAGCGGGCGAGATGGTGATCGTCGTCGACGACGAGGACCGTGAGAATGAAGGAGATCTCACCATTGCGGCCGAGAAGGCTACCCCTGAAATCATCAATTTCATGGCGAAACACGGCCGGGGGCTTATCTGTCTACCCATGCCTGGCGACCGACTCGATCAGCTGGACATTCCCCTGATGGTCAGGGAGAACACGTCGCAGTTTGGGACCGCGTTTTGCGTGTCGATTGAAGCCAAGGAATCGACGAGCACCGGAATTTCCGCTGCGGATCGGGCGACGACTGCATGCGTGGCTGCGGACCCGAAGACGACGTCTGCCGATCTCGCACGTCCAGGCCATATGTTTCCGCTGCGCGCCCGTGATGGCGGGGTCCTTGTGCGGGCAGGTCAAACGGAAGCGGCTGTCGATCTGGCCCGGATCGCGGGGCTTCAACCGGTGGGCGTTATCTGCGAGATTATGAACGAAGATGGGACGATGGCCCGTGTTCCTGAGCTTCGCCGATTCATTCGGAAGCATAAGCTGGTCATGATCACGATCGCCGATCTGATCAAATACCGGATGCGTAACGAGCGGCTCGTAAGACGGGTAGCGGAATCCAAGCTGCCGACTGAGTTTGGCGATTTTCAGATCGTTTCGTTCGAGAGTATCGTCGACGGAGAGACTCACGTGGCGTTGGTCAAGGGGGACCTCGACGGGAGCGATGATGTGCTCGTGCGTGTGCATTCCCGCTGCCTCACTGGAGAAGTGTTTCATTCGGCCCGATGTGACTGCGGGAGTCAGTTGACGGTAGCAATGCAGCGGATTGCCGACGAGGGACGAGGCGTGCTCTTGTATTTGAACCAAGAGGGGCGAGGTATTGGGCTGACAAATAAGATTCGCGCTTACCAATTGCAGGACCAGGGACTCGATACCGTGGAAGCCAATGAGCGTTTGGGATTTAAGCCCGACCAACGCGATTATGGGATTGGTGCACAGATTCTTGGAGAACTCGGGGTTAGGCGTATGCGGCTCCTAACCAACAATCCCCGTAAGTTCGTGGGGCTTGAGGGGTACGGGCTGTCTGTGTCGGCGACGCTGGCGCTAGAAGTACCCACGACGGGTCCCGCTCGTTCTTACCTGCGCACGAAGAAGGCAAAGCTCGGACACACGCTCAAATCCGTGTGAACGGGGGCGTAGATGCCGTGTTCTGGACGTTTCCGTATTACAAACGTTAATATAGAAGATCGTATTTGTGGGTCTGCAGCCTGGATCGCCGGGCGGCTGAGCGTTTCCCACTCCAGTGTTTGAGCGTATCGATGTTTGGCTCGCTAAGTGAACGGCTGCAAGATGTTTTCGCGTCTGTGCGTCGAGAGACGCGGCTGACGCCAGATTCGGTTGAGTCGGCGCTTCGGGAAATCCGAATGGCGCTGCTCGAGGCGGACGTCAATTTTAAGGTTGTCAAGGCGTTCATTGACCGGGTTCGAGATCGTGCTGTCGATCGCGCCGTGCTTGAGAGTCTGACCCCAACGCAGCAGGTTGTTGGGATTGTCAGAGATGAACTCCGGGCATTGCTGGGTGATGGTGAAGGCGGGCTGGCGGCCAGTCGGCAGCGTCCCCAGGTGGTGATGCTCTTGGGGCTCCAGGGTGCTGGCAAGACAACCACGACTGTGAAGCTGGCGCGCTGGCTCAGCGGGCAGAATCGACATCCGTTGGTCGTGTCGACCGATGTCCGACGCCCTGCGGCGATCGAGCAGTTGAGTATCCTCGCGAATGAAGCTGGTGTTCGGGTCCACGAACCCGATGGCGAAATGGGTGTGGTCGCGCGTGCGGACGGCGCTGTGGATATGGCTAGATCGATGGGCTTCGATGTGGTCTTGGTTGATACGGCCGGCAGGTTGCACATCGACGACGATTTGATGGGTGAACTCGAAGCACTCAAGGCTGCGGTCGAGCCGTCCGATCTGCTGTACGTCGCGGATTCGATGACTGGGCAGGATGCGATCAAAAGTGCAGGGGAGTTTAATCGGCGTCTAGGCATCAGCGGTGTCGTGTTGACCAAGATGGACGGCGATGCGCGCGGTGGCGCGGCTTTGTCCGTCGTGTCTGTGGTCGGGGTCCCCGTCGCGTTCGTCGGTGACGGCGAGCGAATTGACGATTTACAGCCATTCCGCCCTGACCGGCTCGTGTCGAGGATGCTCGGCATGGGCGACGTGTTGTCGCTGGTTGAAAAGGCTGAGCAGCTGGTGAGTCGTGACGATGCGGTTCGCCTTGAACAGAAGATTAAGCGCAATGATTTCACGCTGCAGGACATGCGTGATCAGCTCTCGACTGTCAAGCGAATGGGACCGCTTGATCGGCTGGTTGAGATGATGCCGGGCATGGGACAGATGGCGTCGAAGCTGTCCGGGGAAGCCGACCTAGGGGCGCTTCGGAAGACGGTGGCGATCATCGACTCCATGACTAGGCATGAACGGTCGCATCATCAAGTCATCGATGGCAATCGTCGGCGGCGGATCGCCGCTGGAAGCGGGACGACGGTGCAAGATGTCAATCGGCTGTTGAAGCAATTTCTGGACATGCGACGAATGTTGCGGACGGTGGGTGCCGCGGCGGGTTCGCGGAAGAAGAAGCGCGGCCGGCGCCGCTTGCCTCCCGGTATGCGGTTACCGGTTCAATGAAGGAGATAGTGTATGTTGACGATTCGGTTACGGCGCATGGGTACGACCAAGCGTCCTTTCTACCGTGTGGTGGTCGTCGAGTCGAGCGCGCCGCGTGATGGTCGGTTCGTCGAGTCACTTGGTCACTATCAGCCCCTATCAGATCCAGAGGTGCTGAGTGTTGATTATGAACGGGTCGCGTATTGGAGGGGGCAAGGAGCTCGTCCTTCCGATACCGTGCGTACGCTTCTTGCTCGTCACCCTGCTCCTCCGCCAGGAGCCGACTCGGTAGAGGCGGTGCAGGCGGATACGCCAGCTGCGACATGAGCCGTTCACGGGACGTTGTGGAGGTCATCGGGCGAACGTTGGCCGACGAGGCGGACGATGTCACGGTTGTTGAACGCGAGGACAAAGAGACGAGTTATATCGAGCTGTCGGCTGGAAAAGGTGGCTTGGGGAGGATGATCGGCCGCCAAGGGAGGACCGCTGGCGCTATCCGAGCCCTGGCTGAACTGGCCTCTGGTCCCGAGATCGAACGGGTCGTTGTCGATTTTGTGGACGAATCCTAGGTCTGGGTATGAGGCGATGATTCTTGCAGTTGGCTGAGATGGATGGAGCCACTGACGACGGGCGTTCACAGTGGGAAGCGATGGTTCCAGTCGGTCGAATCGCTCGCGCTCACGGTAATGTCGGTCGGGTCATTATCGATCCGGACACAGACTTCGTGGAAGAGCGCTTCAAGCCCGGCGAGGGGCTGCATGTCTGGAATGGTGCCGGTCTTCAGCGCCTGGTTATCGAGGATGTGCGATTTCAACGCCACCGGCCGATCGTCGCGTTTGCCGGAATCGAGACCATGACGGAGGCGGAGGCGTTGGCGTCGGTGGAACTGCGGATCCCGACCCAGACGCTTGGGGCGCTGCCGGCGAATACGTTCTACTATCACGAACTCGTCGGGTGCCGAGTGGAAACAGCCGGAGGATTGGTGGTGGGGACGGTCAACGCTGTCGAAGGTGAGACTAGCGCTCATCGTCTTATCGTTTCTGATGGGGGCACCGAGGTGCAGGTGCCACTGGTTGACGAGATCTGTGTAGATGTCGATCCGGCCGAAGGAGTTGTCAAAATTGATCCTCCTGAGGGTCTGTTGGAGCTCAATCCAGCAAGACATGACTCGAGTCGGAGGCATCGGAAACGCTGATGGGGGACCATGCTGCGGTTCGACATCGTAACGGTGTTTCCTCGCATGCTCGAGGCGTGGTTGTCGGAGGGAGTCCTGGGGCGTGCGTTGGCCCGCGACATATTGCAGGTTGGGGTGCATGACCTGAGGGATTTCAGTGCCGACAAACACCGAACGGTTGACGATGTCCCCTATGGAGGGGGCCCGGGGATGGTGCTGAGAGCGGCGCCTTTCTTTGGGGCGGTGGACGCAATCCGCACGCGGCACGGCG
>CAZPZZ010000195.1:0-3332 GCA_964591245.1 uncultured Vicinamibacteraceae bacterium
GTTCTGCGCCTGCTCGCCGGCGACATGTCCCGGCGGCAACCGAACCGGCGGCGCCGGCTGCATGAACACGGGTCTCGTAGCGCGAGGTCTGAGCAGTCGCCTGTGGCCGCGCGCAAGGCTATCGGGGTCTATCGACGAAAAGCCATCAACAGCTTGGTGCCATCATAGACATCGATCCACCGGCTTACCTGTCCAGACTCGTTGAATGTCAAGATATGCACCAATTCGTTCACGGTCACCTTCTCGCCGTTCTTCTTGACCTCGCACTCCATGTGATTAACAACGGCCACCTTGTTTTCCGCGGTCAACAAATCGGATTGTTCCAGAAGACTCACCTCAATATGTTCGTTCACCAGACCTAAATGCGCTCGAATCTCTTCTTTGCCGCGGCGTATCCCATGCCAGGGGATTTCATCCGTTCCTGGAGCGCTGACCAAGACAACATCGTCGGCCATCGCGTCCAGGAAGCCCTCAATGTCACCACGCATGAATGCCGCGAAGACCCCGGTTGCCGCTTGAACATAATCCTGTGACGTCATCAGTTCACCTTTCTGTGTAAAGGATTCCGACTACCCAGAACGAAACGCGCTCCCGTCGCGTTCTCCGAGCACCGGCGTTCACCGACGCTCGCAAACCGCGTCTCACTTCCATTCACCTGGGTTGATTTCTGTGTGGATTATATCTAGATGATTCCCGGTTGCAGCCGTGTCAGCAATCGTTGGAAGAACGTCGCCTGCCATGCACGGGACTGCCACGCCTCTGGAGCGGCACTGAAGGACACCGGCCTCAACCAAGTGCACGCAGAAGCAACATTCGCCCGCCCGGTGAAGCACCCGGGCGAGACCAGTTCAAGAAACGCTGTGTGCCAAAACTGAAAAGGCCGTCGGCATCCCGTCGGCCTGGGTGGATGCTTTGGTGGCCGTGCGAGAAACCACGCCCCCTGACACCTTCCGCGCAACAGCGAGAGACGAGAGGAATGCGGATTCTGGCCTCGACAACGATTTACCGGCCTGGAGGCGTGTAGGAAATTTCGGATGCCTTTTTCATGGCGGCCACACCATCTTCGATAGAGATCAGTGGGGTTGTCTGCAAGTGTCAATCGCTCCGCCCGCCGCAAACGCCATTCCCACGGCGACTGCACTAACGGTATCCGACATCTCTACGTTGCACACGAGGTCTGTACTGCCAAACGCCAGATACGCGGATTCAATAGACCCACTTAGCTTTTCGAACAGAGGCTTGACTACATCAATCCTGTTCCTGGGCTCTGCTATCTGAGCAGCCCACGCTGCAGATGTATAGGTGCCCATGGTCAAATACTTTGCCATGGGCTCCCTCCTTGACGAGTTGTTCAACCTATCTATCGGTCCGTCAGCCTCGACCGAAATCGTGCGTCCACGCTGTCCACCATCTCACGCCAGCCCTCCGCGTCGAGGCAGCTCGCACAGTTTGGATTCACAGGCAGCGCTGGATTCAATGCCGGGTACGTATCCCGCGCGTGATTGTGCAAGAACAGATCGGGAGGCTCGAGCGCCTGAAGCCGACGCAGGGTTCGTTGCGTATCTTCCACGACCGTTGAATGCCTGGGATTGTCGACGAGTGGAGCCCCGTCGTTCGGAATCTCTCCGCCACGAAAGGCCACCTCAAATGTCTGACCATTCTCCTCGACCGTGGTCATCCACATCGTGGCCCCCTGCGTGTGGCCGGCCGTCCAGAGCGCGCGCATCGTCGTCCCACCCAGCGTGATCGTATCGCCGTCCTCGATCACGCGGTCCACCGCGACAGGCTCCCAGCCCCTGGCCCCGAGCGCCGAGTTATCCTGACCCGACTCGAGCGCGACCGCGTCTCCACCGAGCGCGACGACCTCGGCCCCCGTCACGCGCTTCATGGGCGCATGTCCTTCGATATGGTCCCAGTGCGCATGGCTGGAGATCATGATCCGGATGTCCTGGATGTTGAACCCGAGTTTCTCGACATTCGAGACGATGCGATCGTGCATGTCAGTCGTCCCCGTGTCGTGAAGAATGTGCCCCTCCGGCGTCGTGATTAGGTAGGATCCATATTGGCCGCCGACGTAATAGATATTGCCAATAACGCGAAATGGCTCCATGGCCTGCCCTGCTGCCTGAATGCCCCCGGCGGGTTCAGCCTTCCCGCTGACCGGTATCGCGATCATTGCTGCACTCAGTGCCACTATTGTGAATATCAAACGCATAGAGCCTCCTTATTATTCGGGAAGTAGGCTGCCGACGCGCCCGCCCCGGCAGCCCCGTTATACACCCGGAGGCCACCTGACGACAGACGACAGTGCAGGGCCGATGCCGCCTCGACCTGGACGACACGTCAAGAGCGACGGCCGTGTCCTGCTAGTTGATGGTTGCGCTTGGCGGATCACGGTCAGGAGTCATGTTGCCGATCGGCCGCTTGTAGAGCACCTTGGCATGCACGCGATCCTTGTCCGTCACGCCCATGGCGTCATTTTGCATGATCGACGGTCCCGGGACCAGGCTGAGATCTTCGCCGTGTCCAGGAATAAACCCGAGACTATGCGCCGTCTCGTGGACATAGATCCCATTGTCACGGGTGGGTGAGCCGTGTGATTGATTAAAGGTGAGCATCGCCCCTGACAGCACGACACCGCCCCCCCCAGGGGCGGTCCATGTTCTCCCTCCTTGATTGGGATTGTCGAACTTGTCCACATACATGAATACGATGCGTCCTGGGCTCTTCGGTTCCAGGGTCACCGTGGTACCGGCAGCATGCGTCACCGTCGTAATCGTTGGATTCACGACCGTGCCCCCCGTGAAATCAGATGCGAACGCAATCGCCTCGCGGGCACGCGTCTCGAAATACGCTGGCGTCGCCGTGTCCGTCGCCTCGTAGCTCGAGCAATCGCCAGTACACCGATACATCTGCGTTCGTATCTCAAACGCCGGCTGTGTCAGCCAGCGCGTCGTACCGCGGCTTCCGTCCCGAAAGCTGTGATCAAAAAACGCCAGGTCAAACCCGTCCCCCTGAGGAATGATCTCTGGATTGAACATGGCCGCCCCCGTCATCGAGACCCTCGACTCCCGTGTGTAGTAGCCGGTCGCCGCAACCGACAACGACGCCTGCCCCGCCGCGGTGACGGCCAGGCTGAAGGAACCGTCGGATCCCGTCGCGACCGACGCATTGCCAATCGTCACGGTCGCACCGGCCACGGGGGCCTCGGTGATTATGTTGGTGACCACGCCGCTAAATGTCACTCCCGCCGTTGTGGTCTCCGTTTCAGTAACGGTGGGCGCCGTTGGCGAACTGGTTCCATCTCCACCACATGACAACGCAAACACCAA
>CAZPZZ010000195.1:3342-6589 GCA_964591245.1 uncultured Vicinamibacteraceae bacterium
GGCCGCCGACGTAATAGATATTGCCAATCACGCGAAATGGCTCCATGGCCTCCTCTGCTGCCTGAATTCCCCCCGCGGGTTCAGCCCTCCCACCGACCGGTATCGCGATCATCGCTGCACTCAGTGCCACTATTGTGAATATCAAACGCATAGAGCCTCCTTCAATACGCTGACGGCTACCGTGTCGCTTCCACCGTAATCTGGCCAATCGCCCAGGGGTGGTCGGTGCAATGATAGAGAAACGTCCCGGCTCGCTCGAAGGTCGCGTATCCCCATTCCGCTGTCTCGATCGTCCCAGTTGACCAGCTGCCGTCTCTGGCGGCGATCGTATGCGCCTCTTCACCGTTGTTAATGAACTGTACCCGCGTGCCTTCCGTCACGAGTGCGCGTACCGGGTTGAATCGGTGCTCGTCGAACCCGTATCTGGTGCCCCCGACCATCCCCCGCACCCCTTCGATCAAGGTGGCGGTCTCGATGCGTCGGGTCCGGGTCGGCGCCGGTTGCGGCCGCTCGTAGCCGTCGAACGGGTCCATAACCCCCTCGCCACGGGCCGGAAGCTCTCCGTCCAGCGCGAACGCCCACAACTCGGCCCCCATCGGAATCAACACATGCTGCGTACCGTCGATCACGTAGGTGCTGGCCGGGCCTGGCCTCACGATGGCCCCCTCCGGGCTCGTGCGGAAGGTCCAGACCCGATCGCCGCTCCGCGCGTTATAGGCTTCGACCTGTCCGCCCGCCGACCCCCTGAACATGACCCCACCCGCAGTGGTGAGCGGCCCGCTGGTGCCTAACCACGCCGCCGGCATCTCGTGTTTCCAGACCACCTCCTGGGTCCGGACGTCTACTGCAGCCAGGACCCCGATCGGGTCCGGCAAGGTCAGTTCGTTGTCGTCAAGACGCCAGTGGAACGGATCCTCGAAACGACGCGCGCGTCCCACGACGGCCCGGCCCTGCGCGTAGATATACCCGGTCTGCGGACTGAAGGACATGGGCGTGACGCGTACGCGTGGTATCGGGACGTTCGGCGCAACAATCGTATGTTCGTTGACCATCGGCGGCGTGTAACTACTACAGCTCAGCTCGAAGGGAGGTGGGACCCGGTCACGCCAGTACGAACAATCCGGAAGGATGCTCTCTGCGCCGACAGGAAACGGCTGCGTCGGTGCCGTTTTCTGATAGTCATCCTGTGGGACCTCCCGCTCTTCAATCTCGATCAGCGGCTCGCCGGTCTCCCGGTCGAACAGGAAGAGCAAGCCATCGGCTCGCATGGCCGCCACGGCTTTCCGGGACTCGCCCGCTCCGGTGTCATGGTCATAGAGCAGCAGCGGCGTCGCAATGTCCGCATCCCAGACGTCATGCCGCACCACCTGGTAGTGCCAACGGCGTTCTCCGGTCTCGACGTCCAGTGCCAGCACCGACGCTGTGAACAGATTGTCGCCCTCACGAATCTCTCCGCCAAACATGGGAGCAGGATTCCCCGTGGAGAAGTACACCAGCCCGAGTTCAGGGTCCACCGTCCCGACCAACCACACTCCCCCGCCGCCGAGTTCCCACGAATTCGAATCTTGTGGCCAGGTCTCGTGGCCGAATTCGCCCGGACGCGGCACGATAAAGAACGTCCATTCGGTCTCACCGGTCTCGGCATCGAGCGCAATGATGCGACCCTGCCCCCCGGTGTCGCCATTGGCCAGGCCGACGAATACTCGCCCCATGGCATACATCGGGGCCGAGGTTACTGCTTCCCCGTCTTGATGCGGGTCGCTGCCCACCTGTTCGATCCAGACTTGCTCACCCGTATCCTGCCGCAGGGCCATCACCTCGCCACTCCGTAGCCCCACGAATACGAGGTCGTCGCTCAGGCCGACCCCTTGCCATGACGGCACCATTCCGCGCCCGTCTTCCGCCTGCCAGCGCCAGATCTGGTCCCCGGCGGTCGCATCGAGGGCGAAGACATTCGCTCCACCGGTCAGATATAGGACGCCGTCCTTGACCACCGGCGTCGCCCTGGAGGAGGCACCCCCCTCGAAGCGAGTCACCCAGGCCGCCCCCAGTCGGTCGATCGTCCCGAGCGAGATCTCATCCAGCGCGGAATAGCGGGTGCTGGACCGATCACCGCTCACCAGCGGCCAGTCCGCCGTCGGAAACCCACCCTCGGCAGTCTGCGATTGGAGACGGCTCACGCCGGCGATGCCGATAGCGAGCGAGGTGATCGTGACGACGAGACGGAGCCGAGGCAACATCGGTCACTCCTTTATGGACGCGAGACATACACACGACGCGGCGATGCGGCGGGCTCGGGCTGACGTCCAGCCCATGAACTGCCAACACCCTGCACGCGCAAGGATTCCATGCGTCTCGATATTACCCTCATGGGCCGCGTATGACGACTGCTGACGAGTCACTACTCCGCCGCCGATACGGAACGCCAGCAACACAGACACTGGACCAGATGTGTTCAGTGTGGCCTAATCTTTACCGAATACCGCACACGATGGGTTCTCTTTCCGCCTGACAAGGGGCTGCCAATGATGGATCGCATGAGACGCAAGTTGCTCAAAACGGGTGCTGTCGCAACGGTGGCGGCCGCCGCACCACGGATGTTCGCGCGGTCGACCGGTCAAGACCGAACCACCTCCTCTGTCGAGCAGGATGGAGTCCATCTCCACTACGAAGAGCGCGGCGCGGGGTTCCCGTTGCTGGTCGTCCCTGGGGGAGGCTTGAATTCAACCGTGGCTGGCCTGGAGACGCATCCCTTTAACCCCTTGGCGGATTTCAGCGACGAGTACCGATGTATCGCGGCGGATCTCCGCAACAGCAACCGCGGCCAATCCTCGGGTCCGCTGGAAATCGACCGTCCCTGGGACGCGCATACCGATGACCATCTCAGGCTCATGGACCATCTGGGTATCGACCGATTCATGGTGCTGGGTTTCTGCATCGGTGGTCCCTTTATCTGGAATCTTCTGCGGCGGGCCCCGGACCGTGTGGCTGCAGCCGTGCTGGCGCAGCCAAGTGGTTGGAGTCGGGAGCACCCGACCTTGTTCTACGACAACAACATGGCGGCATGGGGACCAGCCCTGGTCGAGCGTCGACCCGAGATCACGATGGACCAGGTCGATGCGTTCCTGACCAGGATGTACCTCGACAACCAGGGCTTTGTCTTCACGGTGACCCGTGACTTCGTACGTCAATGTCAGACGCCGGTGCTCATTCTGCCGGACGACATCCCGGCCCATCCCTACGCGGT
>CAZPZZ010000196.1:0-6577 GCA_964591245.1 uncultured Vicinamibacteraceae bacterium
CGAGTAAAGCGCCGGTAATAATCCACTGCCGAGATCAGCGCAGTCACCAGCACCACCCAAAGTGCGATCTGCCCTAACACGAAGAACTGTTGAAGGAATTCACGTCCCAAGATGAGCAAGAGAATTGCGATCACCTCGGACATCATCTTAACTTTGCCGAGTGGTGAAGCCGGAATCGTGACCCCGCGACCGTATGCCACACTGCGAAGCACGGTCACGCCAAGTTCCCGACCCAAGATCACGGCCACAATCCAGGCAGGCGCCAACTCCATCTGCACCAAGGACACCAAAGCCGCAGTGATAAGGAGCTTGTCGGCCAACGGATCCATCAGCTGACCGAAGGTGGTCACCTGTTTCCGACGCCGCGCGAGAAAGCCATCCAGCCAATCGGTGAGCGCTGCCAGCGCGAAGATTCCCGCCCCAACCAGCTCCTTACCAACACCAAAAATGACGGCGCCGTCGAACTTTGTCAGAAGCACGACCACGAGCAGCGGTACCAGAAAAATCCTGGCCAGGGTCAAGCTGTTGGGCAGATTCATCCGGATAACCGGGAGCAGGCCTCGTGGGTCAATCCACGCGGCTCACAGCGACTACATGTTACCAGCGCAGCTAAGCTTTGCCTAGCCGGCACCGCATTGAGCGAGTGTTACAATCCCGACGTCATGAAGGCGGTAATTCTTGCTGGGGGCTTCGGTACGAGACTACGCCCCATGACCCTGGATACTCCGAAACCTATCGTTCCGATCTTCGACCGACCATTTCTTTTTTACCAACTGGATCTAATCCGACAGGTTCCTGAAATCGACGAGGTCATTCTCAGCCTGAACTACCGCCCCGACCGAATCGAAAGCCGCGTGGGCCGCGGCCACGAAACGGAACTACCGATACGTTACGTCGTTGAACCCCACCCACTTGGAACCGGAGGCGCAATCAAGTTCGCTTCCCACGGCATCGAGGACACCATTTTGGTCTTCAACGGTGACGTACTCACCGGGATCAACCTCAATGCGGTGGTCCAACGCCATCGAGCGCGTAACGCTCGAGCAACCATCGTACTGACCCCAGTCGCAAACCCCTCGGCCTATGGCCTTGTCGAGACAGACGACAACGACAACGTCCGCCGGTTTGTTGAAAAACCCAAAGCCGACGAAATCTCATGTAACACGATCAACGCTGGCATCTATGTTCTTGAGCCGGACACATTCGACCGAATTCCGAAGGACACGCCCTGGTCCATCGAACGAAAGTACTTTCCTTCCCTAATAGAACGAGCCGAAACCTTCGTCGCGCATATCGATGATGGATACTGGCTCGATATCGGCACTCCGGCCAGTTATGTCCAAGCTCACCGGGATCTCATGGCCCAGCGCTGCCCTGCCGGGCCGTTTGCGGGACGGGCCGAGGATTTCGTGTATATCGCCTCCTCCGGAGTTGTTTCTCCAGAAGCCGACCTCAGGGGGCCGTGTTACGCCGGCGCCGGTTCGGTGATCGACAACGGCGCGCGGGTCGGACCTGAGTCCGTGATCGGCTCCGGTTGCACCGTCGGACCCGGCGCCGTCGTCGAACGATCGATCTTAGGGCCAGGGACGGTACTGGAACGCGAATCCACGGTGCGCGATGCCGTACTCGGAGACGGCTGTCGCGTGGCCGAACATGCCCACATTGGCGCGGGCGTCATCTTGGGCCGCGGCTCAATGGTGTCCGCCTATAGCCGCATACCCGGAACAGAGTAGAGAACATGCCTACGGTTGTACCCAGTGTCTTCAAGGCCTATGACGTGCGTGGTCTATATCCCAATGAGATCAATGAACCCCTAGCGGAACTCATTGGACGCGGATTCGTAGCGCACCTGAACGCTCAATGCATCGCTGTCAGTCGCGACATGCGCCTCTCCTCGCCAACCATTGCACGGGCGTTCATCGCGGGCGCTCGTGCTCAAGGCGCTGACGTCGTAGACATTGGACTAATGGGCACCGACCAACTGTATTTCGCGGTCGCAAGCCACCAGTTCGATGGCGGCGCACAGATCACAGCCTCTCACAACCCGGGCCAATACAACGGAATCAAGCTCGTCGGCAAGGAAGCATTGCCCTTACGAGGCGACGCCGGCATCGCGGATATCCGAGACATGCTCCTGTCCGATTCCCTACCATCGCCAGCAGCCTCTCCTGGGGGTTACAGCGACCTTCAGGTGTTTGACGATTACCTAGACCACATTCTGAAATTCATCGACCAGTCGACCCTTCAACCGTTCTCGCTTGTACTAGACGCCGGCAGCGGGATCGCAGGCATCATCGCCCCCACACTCTTTGATCGACTACCATGTCAGACCACTCGACTGTGCTTCGAGGTTGACGGCACATTTCCACATCACGAAGCAAATCCCCTCATTGACGAGAATCGCCGCGGCCTCGTCGACGCCGTGCAGGCAAAATCTGCTGACGCCGGAATCGCATGGGATGGTGACGCCGATCGGTGTTTCTTCGTCGACGGTGAGGGAGAATTCATTTCGGGAGACTTTATCACCGCCTTACTGGCCGAATCCTTCCTGCGCAAGACCCCCGGAGCGACCGTGGTCTACGACGTGCGGGCCAGTTACGCGGTCAAGGACACTGTTGCGGCGCTGGGCGGGCGCGCAGTGATGAACCGTGTGGGCCATGCTTTCTTCAAGCACCGCATGCGCGAGGAACGCGCTGTCTTCGGTGGCGAGGTTACGGGACACTACTATTTCCGCGACAATTTTTACGCGGACAATGGATTCATCCCGGCTCTCCTTATCCTGGAACTGATGTCGGTGCGTGGCCAGACGTTACGGGAACTGCTCGCGCCCTACCGCGAGCGGTACTTCATCTCAGGCGAGATCAACACAGTACTCACCGATGCGTCACAGGTGAGCGCAAAGTTGGATCAGATCGCTGAACGATACGCCGACGGCCACGTCTACCGAATGGACGGCGTGTCCGCAGAGTTTCCAACCTGGCACTTCAACGTCCGGCCCTCGAATACCGAGCCAATGATCAGGCTCAACCTCGAAGGCTCGTCGCATGCAGAGATGGAAACCAGACGCGATGAATTACTTAGCCTTATTCGAGAGTGATTGGTCTGCACGACATACCGACTAGATATCAGCGGCGCAGTCCACTAAGATCGCAAAGATCTGATTGCGGGAGTAACTCAGTGGTAGAGTCACGGCTTCCCAAGCCGTAGGTCGCGGGTTCGAACCCCGTCTCCCGCTCCATTCTTGAACGAGACGGGTAGTTGCTACTTTTACAAGATAGAAGACAACAGGAATTAGACTCTGCGCCAGGCACGAAAGACAGCGACGTACTCAGCTCCCCATGTCGACGACTGATCGGTACCCATCCCTGCGCGTTGCCGCGGACCCCTCGCCAGAGAGCCACGAGGATTCTTCATTGCGGCCGGCCGGTGTAACGGCACTCGGCCCTGGCGTCACCGTTAAAGGCACGCTAACCGCTAACGAGCACTTGATTATCGAAGGACGTTTCGAGGGCGAACTCGTGGTTCCAGGCTACGGCGTAGCCGTCAGTGGGGCGGCGAACGTGCAGGGAGACGTCTGTGCAGAGACCATCACCGTCCTAGGCCGAGCCACAGGCAATCTCACTGCGTCTTCACTCATCGAATTACGAGCATCTTCAGTGGTCACCGGACGCATCGTAGCCCCTCAACTAAGCATTGAAGACGGCGCCGTCTTCAATGGCACTGTCGATCCGAGCAAAACCGATGCGGCACTTGCTGTCGTTCGACACAAAGTGCAGAGCCTCGGTGGCAACCCACAGAGACCGGTTCCCACCGAAGCCCCAACACGGGCCAAAGAATAGACCTAAACCGGCAACGTCCGACCAGGCCCCCCCGGCCGGACGCTGACATTCCGGTTAAACCATGTCCTTGAGCTTCTTCAGTGGAAGAATCTTTACGCGGGTGCTCGCAGGCTTTGCCTTGACGTCCATCAATTCGCCAGGCTTGAACGGATTCGGCACGTTCTTCTTCGCCCGTTGAGCTGGCTTCTTGACCGTCTTGATTTTCAACAGGCCAGGGATTGTGCAGTTCCCGACCGCGCCCTTCTTGACGTGCCTCTCAATGACGGACTCCAATGCTTCGAACACCGAAGCGACCTGTCGCCTCGACAGCTCGGTGCTCTCTGCAATATCTGACAACATTTGAGTCTTCGTCATCGCGCCGGTCAGTTTTTTAACTCTTGCCAACATTCCCTCCTGTGGGTGAGTAACGACGGTACTGTGTGCAATCACATGATAACCCGAACATCAGTAGTCCGCGGCTCTTAGAGACGAGCGAATAATCTCGCGATCATTACGGTGCACTACGTGGCCATTCGCGTACGCGGGATGAGTCCAGTTCACCATACGCTCCGCGATGCGCCCGTGAGGCGTGCGGGAACCTGAACCAGACGTCGGAGAAATCAGTCTCGTGCGGTCGAGTTCAACGTAGCCGGCAGGGGTGAACTGGGCCAGGATCAAAAAGCCTTCGTCATTGTTGACGAAATACCGTTCCTTGTGCTGCACAAGGAACGCTGTACTCCACCTTGCCTGCGCAGTCATGTCTGGACTCATCCATAACCGTTCGCCGGTACGAGCATCAAGCCCCCGCAGCTCGCCGTAACTGCCTACACCATAAATGTAATCTCCGATGATGAGCGGGGTCGTCGCCATCGCGTGCAAGGTATCGGTGTCGCCCGGACGCTCACTCCGGCTCTGGCCCTGCCACAACCTCGTCGCATCCGGGCGATCTTGATTCAGTCGCATCATCAACGACCCTTTGAAAAACTGCGATACCAAGAGGTACTCGCCACTACGAACGGGAGTGGCAACAGTTACCCCCATCGATACCTCCCACGGCTGTTCCCAGTAGCGCTCGCCAGTCTCTGGATTCAGAGATGTAAGCGCCTCGGGATGCCAAATGATGAGTTGGCGGGCCCCACCAGCTTCGAAAATCACCGGTTGCGCGTATCCCATCTCCGCTCCCACCTCGATCGCCCGCCACTGCTCTTCCCCCGTGTACTTGTCAAACGCGATCACCAGCGCATCCGGGAGACCTCCTACGACCGTAATGAGCAAGTCGTTTTCGACCAACGGTGCGCTCACGATCCCCCACACGGGCACCCGCGTGCCGTACTCTGCAACGAAGTCTTTTTGCCAGAGAATCCCCCCGGTCTCCACGTCGAAGCAGAACAGCCGCCCGGTCGCGCCAACTATGTAGACGCGATCCCCATCCACAGTCGGGGTTGCTCTCGGCCCTACGGCATAGCTCACGGACATCATACGGTACGAGGTCTGCCATTCATGGGTCCACAAGACCGCACCTGTTTCCTCGTCAAGAGCCAGCGCCCGCTCGGTCCCGTCCAACGTCCGTGACCCCGGATCCTCCATCCAATCCGTCACGAAGACCCTGCCGTGGGCAACGGCTGGACCGGAATAGCCAGAGCGTATCGATGTACGCCAACTCACGCGCAATTCATCGGGGAGCTTTTCTACGATGCCCGTCTCCTGCCAAACACCCAAACGATCGAGACCTCGCCATTGGGGCCAATCATCCGCAAGCACACTTGTTCCCAGCCCCGTGAGCACGACGCCAACTATCAACGCGATTGACTTTATTTGCGGATACTGCTGTCTCATTACGCCCCACTCCTCCCGTACCACGCCGAAGGGTCGTTGCCACCCGGAAACTTTCGCCGTGTAGGCGACCGAACCACCGCTTCGCTACCCACCATACCCGTCGAATTCCCGCGTACTAGAAATCCCACTCCATCCGCACCACGGCCCGCATCCCAATCACCGCCCCACCAGACATGCCGATCATAATGGATGATCTCGTGGCTGTAGTTTTGCCAGCAAGCTCGCTCCTGCAGCGAACCCAGATCCTTTCGTTACCGATACGCCCGAAGTCCCCCCAAACCTATCGGAATGGATTTTTCTGTTTCGTCGAGGCCCGACCAATTTCCTCAACTTCCATGTAGAATTCGCATGCGTCAGCAACGTCGTGGTGCAGTGCCGCATAACTCACGGCGTCCCTGGCACACTCGGGGCGCTCACATGGCATCGGTGCCAGGCAGCCCTCTCGCTGAACAAGCCACCTGAACCGGAATATTGACATGCACTATCGGCTATGCGCGTACGCACTTGCAATGACCACTCTCGCTCTTGGGTGCACGGATGGCGACGCACCCACCGCACCCACCGCACCCACCGCAACCACAACCGAGGTCGTATCTGGTGGGCTCGTCTGTCCTCCGCCTGTACTACGACCCTCGCCCGACGCGCTGCCCGTATCCATTCACTGGCCTTTCCCAACACTGAATGGATTGTCCGTTGACAAGTCTTCCTGTACCCCCTCTTCCGGATCTGTATTTGGACTGGGACGAACGACTGTCACGTGCAATGCCAACGAAGAGACGCTCCTGACGCCCTGCTCTATAGCAATTGACGTCAGTCCCCCAGCTTTGACGTGCCCAGCGGCCGTTGAGACAAAATCGCTCGATGCATTACCCGTTACGGTGTCCTGGGATGCTCCCGCTATCCCGAACACCCCGCAAGAAATA
>CAZPZZ010000197.1:0-6514 GCA_964591245.1 uncultured Vicinamibacteraceae bacterium
ACATTCCTGTCCGGACATTTGAATGGTGTCATCCATTTGTTCGTCCGTGAGGTGACCCACGACCTGCAGCATGTAGGTCGCCGATCGCTCGAGCTGCGTGAGGACATCGGCTTTCTCTGTGGTTTCAGCGAGTGACCCGAACAACGCCGGGCTCACTGTAATGTCCTCTGGTGCCTCTGCACCCCATGCTGCCGGAACGACGTAGTTTTCAGCCACGATGAGCATGAAGACTTCGCTTACCGAGCGGACGCCTTCCATCGGGCGCCAGTCGTACTGAGTCGCATCCATGGCGCCGGCCAGTTCTTGAAATTTCGTCTGCACGGTCTCCAGGTCAGCCACATACTGGGACCGGAGGTCTGACGCCGTTTGGGCTTCGGCGGGGGTGAAGCGTGTCGTCGATAACAGAGCGATGACTGGAAGTGAACACCAATGTTTTTTCGACACGAGGGG
The DNA here is from genome assembly GCA_964591245.1 of uncultured Vicinamibacteraceae bacterium. Taxonomy (GTDB): domain Bacteria; phylum Acidobacteriota; class Vicinamibacteria; order Vicinamibacterales; family UBA8438; genus CAZPZZ01. The sequence continues at coordinate 451 of CAZPZZ010000197.1, forward strand.
ACTCCAGGTCAAGGGGAGTCTGGGGTGTTGACCTCCCCAGGACCGTGAATCGCAGCAATAGACGGAATACCGAGGCCGGTATTAGAACATGGGGGGGAATGATCGCCTATTGGGCCAATCCGACATGCTATCCTTGGCGGGATTGCCCTAAGGAGTCTTGCCTGTCGCGTGTTCTCGCTGCCGAGCCTCTCGTCGAGCGCCTCTGACAGCGAATCAGACCGGTGTTTGTACTTTTCACGGACGGCTCTACCTGCTATGGAGAACGACATGAACCGCCCGCGCGCCCTGTGTATCGTCGCAGTTGGATTGATGGTGCTTACCCCTCTGTCTGCCGCGCTCGCGCAGACGTCAGGCTGGAGCCCAGAACTGCTATCAGACGGGCAACCGAATATCACCGGGATGTGGAATAACTCACGGGCGATGTTCACTCCACTCGAATTGCCAGAAGAATTGGCTGGTCAGGAGTTCTCGGTGGACGAGCTTCAGGAGCGAGCCGAGGCAAGGGGGGAAGGGCGGATTTCCGCTTCGGAGTGGCGGGGCCATGAAAACTCGCGAGGCGTCGGGGGATACGGCACCTATTGGTTTGATTGGTACTGGGAGATGCCCGAGAACATCGGCCAGCCGGCGTTGATCGTAGAGCCCGCGAACGGACGGGTTCCTGCCCATACAGCGAATGCGCGTGAGTCGGTCGCGATGAACATGGCGGAATTACACGATGCTGCTGAGAATATGGAATCTGGAGATCGCTGCATCTCGCGCGGTGTACTGGGAATGATGATGCCGACCGAGTACAACAACGGTACACTCATTCTCCAGTCGCCCGGATACGTCATCATCCACAGTGAGATGATTCACAACGTGCGGATCATCCCGATTGACCAGCCGCACGCTGACGGGAAAGTTCGGCAGTGGGAAGGTGATCCCCGTGGGCATTGGGAAGGGAACACGCTCGTTGTTGAGTCGACCAACTTCAAGGCAGTCAAGAACATGCGTGGCCCAGCGGCAGGTACACGGTCTCGGCAGTCGGAGTCGCAGCGTATTGTGGAGCGATTTACCATGAGCGGTCCAGATTCGTTGCGGTATGTGGTAACGATGAATGATGACGAGACGTATGCGGAGCCGTGGACGGCTGCATTTCCGTTTGACCGTGATGATGAGTATCTGCAGTTCGAATACGCGTGCCACGAGGGCAACTACTCGGTGCCCAATGCGCTAGGGGGCGCGCGGATGGAGGAAGCGGTAACTCGGTAAGGTGAGGAGAGACGTTATGCCCACTGCCATTGTGCTCGCGCTTTTGATTGGCGTGGGTGGGGTCACGTCAGTGACCTCCGCATCTGCGCAGACAGATTCCGATACCGATGGGGCAGAATTTTTCGAGAGAGAAATTCGTCCTGTGCTTGCCGAGCACTGTTTTCGCTGTCATAGCAGTCGGATTGAGACACCCTTCGGCGGCTTGAAGTTGGACAGCCTTGAAGGAGTGCTGGCTGGCGGAGATTCTGGGCCTGCACTGGTGCCTGGCGATGCCGGGTCGAGCCTGCTCGTACAGCGTTTACATGGTCGGCCGGTGCTCATGCCTCCGGTCGGTCCACTCACGGATTCCCAGATTGATCGTGTGACCGAGTGGGTTGACATGGGGGCACCCTGGCCGGAAACCACCAGCGTTGCCGATCTGCCGGATCCCTCCGAGCCCTTCGACCTTGATCAGCGTCGCCGTACACACTGGGCGTGGCAGCCGGTGCAGCCGGTTTCCCCACCCGTTGTCGCCGAGCCGACATGGTCTGAGCATCCAGTGGATGCGTTTCTGCTGTCCACACTCGAAGAGAATGAATTAGCGCCGGCGGAACCGGCCGATCCCTACGCGCTTGTCCGGCGTCTGTCCTTTGATTTGCTCGGGCTTCCACCGACGTTGCAGGACCTGACGTGGTTCGTGAGTGATCCCTCGCCGGCGCGCTATTCCGAGTTGGTTGATCGGTATCTCGAGTTGCCGCATTTTGGCGAGCGGTGGGCTCGCCATTGGATGGACCTCTTCCGATACAGCGAATCGCATGGAAGCGAAGGAGACCCGGACATCCCGTTGGCGTGGCGGTATCGCGACTATCTCATCCGTGCGTTCAATGCCGATGTGCCCTACGACCAACTCATTCGGGAGCATCTGGCCGGGGATCTACTACCGGCTCCGCGGTTGAATCGGGAGGAAGGGATCAACGAATCGATCATCGGGACAGCGAACTTTCGCTTGATAGAGCATGGATATCAACCAGTCAATCCTTGGGAAGACCGGGTCAAGTGGACGGATAATCAGGTCGACGTCGCCTCGAAGGCTTTCCTCGGATTGACGGTGTCATGCGCTCGGTGTCATGACCACAAATTCGACGCGATCGGCCAGAAGGATTATTACTCGCTCTTTGGCACGCTCTATGGGGCTCGGCCGACACAGCGGGCCATTGACGACCCTGCTGTGCTGGTGACCAATCTAGATGCATTGACGGATCTCAAGGCAGACATCCGGGCAGGGCTTGCAGATGCTTGGCTCGTTGAAGCCGAGGCGTTGCCTCGTACCTGGCTCGAACAGGCTACGCCGAAATCGGTTGGTACCGCGGCGCCAGCGCCCGGCGGGACAGATACCGCAGACGAGGACGGGCGTGACGGCGGTGTACTGCCGGTGTGGCGGGAATTTTCGACGCTGGCACCCGGTGAATTTGGGGTGAAATGGTCTGGGCTCGTCGAAGAGTGGCGTTCTGAGTTGGACGACCGCGAGCGGTTCAACAATGAACAGTTCGAGGTCGCCTGGGATCTGAGTGGCGATGACTACGCTGCCACGGTTGGTCACGGTACGGGGCGGACGGAGGCTCCGTCACCTCCGGGTGAGTTCGTCATCCAACGGCGGGGCGATCGGCTCCTGAACGGTATTTTTCCAGGCGGTGCTTACACGCATCTCCTGTCTGACAAGCATCCGGGAGTCATTCAGACACCACGATTTACCATCGACGATGACTTCATCAGTTTCCGGGTGCTTGGCGGGGACCTGAGTTTTGCCGTCCTTATCGTCGAAAATTATGCCGTGCCGAGAGGCGGCATTTACAGTCTGCGCTACAGTCCGAAACAGGACGAAATGGCGTGGGCCCAATGGGATACTAGCTTCTGGAAGGGGTTCTCGGCGTATATCGAGTTTGCCACTCAGGACGACGTGACCCAGTTCACCCTGGATCCCCTCGACAGGCTGGAGACGAATCGACCCACCCGTCGCGTCGATGGACGTTCGTCGATCGGGGTCAGTCAGATCCTGTTCCACGAGGCCGACGAGACCCCGCGTGATCTGCAGGTTCCCATCCGGTATTTGCTCGACGGTGTGGATGAAGACATCACGTCACGGGAGCAACTGGCAACATTGATTGGCTCCCGGCTTGGTGACGCGGTGCGTGCCTGGCGCAGCGGTTCCCTTTCCGAAGCTCAAGCGGCATTTCTGGATGAATTTGTCCGAGCGGATGTAGTCCCACGCTCATTAGAGCAGTTGGTGGAACTGCGTGCTCCGGTGGCCGCATATCGCCTGCTTGAGCGCGATGTGCCGGTTGCTCGTCGAGCGCCAGGCGTGGTCGAGGAGGGAGCGCCCGACCAGCCCCTGCTCGAGCGAGGAAATCACAATAATCTTGGCGATCTGGTGCCCCGGGCGTTCCTCAGTGCACTGGATGGCCGTCCATACGCCGATCCGGGGAGCGTCAGGTTACGCCTGGCCGAGGCGATCACCGCATCAGATAACCCCTTGACTGCACGCGTGGCGGTGAATCGGATTTGGCGTCATCTCTTTGGTCTTGGTCTCGTGCGAACGGTCGACAACTTTGGCCGGCTTGGAAGTCCTCCCTCACATCCGGCCCTGCTCGATTATCTGGCGGATGAGTTCGTCAAGGATGGCTACTCCGTGAAGCGTCTGATTGGCCGGTTGGTACGGTCACAGGCGTATCAGATGAGTAGCGAGGCCTCATCGGCTTCGACCGAGTTCGATCCCACCAATATGTATCTCCAGCATGCGAATTTGCGTCGGCTCGAGGCTGAGGCGATTCGTGATTCTATTTTGGCGATATCAGGGCGTCTTGACCGGAGTCTCTTTGGTCCCTCCATCCCGGTGCACTATGCCGAGCGGCATGGGTTGACCGAGGGAGATCCCGATAATGGGCCCGTTGATGGTGGCGGTCGGCGCGCGATTTATCAGGAAATCCGTCGGAACGCACACAATCCGTTTCTGGAGGTATTCGACCTCCCGAAGCCGGCGACGACGCGGGGGCAACGGGACGTGACGAATGTGCCAGCCCAATCGTTGGCTCTGCTCAACAGTCCCTTCGTAATTGGACAAGCGGCTGAGTGGGGGCGGCGGCTTGCTGACGGTGAGGCCGCGTCGGTAGACGGACGTGTGGATCACATGTTTCTGCGCGCGCTTGGTCGGCGACCCGGAGAGGATGAGCGAGCCAGCGTTCGCGAGTATGTGAACCGCGCTGCAGCCGACCGTGGTACGTCGGCGTCGCTGCTTCTCTATGACGCAGAGGTTTGGCAGGATGTTGCGCACAGTCTCTTCAACGTGAAGGAGTTCATCTTCGTTCGCTAGAACGTTTAACGTTTCTCAGAGGGTTTGAGTGTGGAGTCCCACATGGTGTGGGGCACGGCTTCATTTCCTGGATTGAACTGCTATGTGTAACGACCCACGTCACGATCTTGGCCCGCGTTCATTCCTGTCTCGGCGCGAGATGTTGCGTCAGGCCTCCACCGGATTCGGGTGGCTGGCATTGTCGGCCCTGATGGCAGACCGAGCGTACGCCGGCGGTACGCAGGATCCGGGTGATGGCCCCCTAGCCGAAAAACCACCCCATTTTGCCCCGCAGGTCAAGAACGTCATCTTCTGTTATATGTCCGGTGGACTATCGCATATCGATTCATTCGATCCCAAACCCAGACTGACTGCCGAGGCGGGACAGCCAATGCCGTTCCAGACCGAGCGGACGATGTTCAATCAGGATGGGAACATCTGGCCCAGTCCATGGGAGTTCACGCACTATGGCCACAGTGGTATCCCGGTAAGCGCGTTGTTCCCGCACATTGGCGGCGTGGCTGACGAGTTGACGGTTATCCGGTCGATGACGGCTCCGTTCATGGAGCACGCCCAGGCGAATTTTTACTTCCACGGTGGTATGCCCTTTACTGGTTTTCCGAGTATGGGCGCCTGGATTACCTACGGGCTGGGCACTGAGAATCAGAATCTCCCAGGATTTGTCGTGCTCGGGAGTGGAGGAATCCCTCTGGGCGGTGTGAATGTGTTCGGCAATGGGTTCCTGCCGGCCATTCATCAAGGGTCCATGATCTATCCAGAGAATGCCGAGCCGCTGAACAATGTTCGCCCGCGGGAGACTGATGCTCAGCAGCGCCGTCGTCTGGCGTTCATTGAAGGTCTCGATGGCCGGTTTCTCGAGAAGACCGGTGCGGATGCGCAGGTGGAAGCGGCCATTGATAACTACGAAATTGCGTACCGTATGCAGACCGCCGTTCCGGAGCTTGTGGATCTTACGGGTGAGACCGACACGACCAAACGGCTCTACGGTCTCGATTCATCGAACGCATCGACCGCGGCCTACGGGCGGCAGTGCCTGGTGGCCAGGCGGTTGGTCGAGCGAGGCGTCAGGTTTGTCGAGCTCACCATGGTCGGGACCGATGGCATGGGGCAGGCGGCCAATCCGTGGGATCAACATACGAAGCTTGAGGAAGGGCATGCGGCCAATGCTTTGACGGTCGATCAGCCGGTGGCGGGATTGGTCCGGGATCTCAAGGCCCGGGGCCTGCTGGACGAGACCCTTGTTATTTTCTCAGGCGAGTTTGGCAGAACCCCGTTCGTGCAGGGGACGAATGGGCGGGATCACAATCCCTACGGTTTCAGCCTGTGGATGGCCGGCGGGGGGCTCAAGAAAGGTTTTGTTTACGGTCAGACTGATGAATATGGCTATCGCGTCGTGGAGAACGCCCACACCGTGCGCGACCTCCATGCAACGGTTTTGACACTACTCGGTCTTGACTATCAGAATTT
>CAZPZZ010000198.1:0-6458 GCA_964591245.1 uncultured Vicinamibacteraceae bacterium
CTGAAGGCGCACCCCTGATCGACGCCGCACGTTTCGCCAACGCCGCCGCGGCCATTGCCGTTACACGTCCAGGCGCCCAACCCTCCGCTCCTTACCGACATGAGATCAACGCAATGCTGGAGAGCCGGCACGTCGCCGACCCTGGGACGTAGCCTCATCCCCTTCAGATCCATGCTGGACGCGGCCAGGGGCGCGACCTCCGAGCTGCGGAGACTACTGGGCTGTCTCTGGTGCTGGGCGGAAGCTGGCGTCGGGCACATAGCGGATGAGCCACTGCTCGCTCCGCGTCACGACACCCGCGAGCTTGGCCAGTACCTCCTGTGCGCCGGGTGCGCCAAGCGCGCGGACAAAGGGCGACCCACGGTCCAGTTCCGCGAAGTCCTCCACATGAAACACGTGGACATACCCGCCCTCACCGCCAAACGTCAGGGCACCGCTGAAGTGGTGCATCTCGGCGTCCACGAAATGCGGAAGAACGTCGTTCGCCATCACCGTGAGGTACTCCGATTCACGCCCGGTCGCTACCGAGACGACCTGCATGATCATCAATCCCGGTTCCTGATCATCCGGCAATGCATGGTTCAACGTTGGCGTGGCACGCAGGGCATACGTCTCCCGACTGGCAATGACTCCGCGAATACGGCCAATGATCGCCGCCCTCACAGGATCGGCATTCGGATCGTCGTCAAAGGCTCCGAGGTTGGCAAGGGGCCTCATGATGACAAAACGGTAGGTATCCCCAAAGATCGCAGTCCGGCTCACACTGCGCCACGGCAGACCAGCCTCCTGCTCCAGGGCCGAAAGTTCGGTTTGCGCAGCCAGGAACTCGGCAACGCCAGTCGGAACAACCCGGACAATCGTCATCTCCAGCCAGGGCAGTTCAGCCGCCAGACCCCGACCAGGTACAACCGACACCATCGCCAGGATGAATAGCCCACGCACCCAACGCTCGGCGGTCTTTTTCATCCGTCGCGTCATCGACTTTTCAGCTCCGAGTTGTCGAACAGGGGTTTCGAATCGGCGTCCGGTTTGACGCACGGCGGTTCGTGTCAGCAACGGCCAGACGCGGCGGCGCCTGATCAGCAAGAAACGCAGTTATGGTTGTTCTTCGCTCCCAGCTGCTCAAGTAGGGCAACGGTTTCGGGAATAGGCGAGACGCGTTGGACGGGACCATTCGCCATATCGGCCGTCGTCTGCCCACGCCGACTCACGGCTGTCACATCGCCCCCCTGCTCAACAAGGTACAGGATCAACTCGTTGTCTCCACGAGCAGCTGCGTGGTGGATGGCGTTATACCCGTTGTGGTCTCGACGGTTCACATCGGCTCCCAATTCGACGAGGTAGGCCACCGTAGCGAACCACGCATCCGGTGCATGTCGATGTGCATTACCGGCAAAGCCTTCTCCATACCCCACCCCGGACGCGGCATGGATGGGATAGACACCGGGATCTCCTGCCTTGAAGAGCGGTAACCCCGATGGGTCAGGCCCCAGCGACTCGAGTTCAGTCGCCATCCACAACCCTGGCGCCGCCGTCAACACCGGCACCGACGCCGTGTCTTGCTCGTTCTCGGCGAGCGTGCCGCGGCGAACCGGACGTGGCGGAGGAGCGGTCGTCGGCATATGCGGATCGGCCCCATATTCGACAAGCATTCGCATTGCCGGTACATCTGTGGCATACGCCGCCCGCCAGAACGCCGTCGAGCCATTGGTGTCGACAAGGCCGCAATTTCGATTACCGCATCCGCTATACACCATGTACCAGGGGTGCCGGGTCAACCGTGTATCTGGCGTGGCGCCCGCTTCAAGCAACGCCACCATCACATCCAGATAGGTTGCCTGCTGAAATCCATGCTGTTGCGGCTGCGGAAACCGTGTCCTCGGCTGCCACTCCGCGTTCACCGTCGCCCAGAGCGGCGCCACACCGTTGAGACTCGATGCGAGATTTGGATCAGCCCCGCGACCAATCAGTTCCAGCGCCAAGTCAAAGTGGGCATTGATGGCGGCCATGAGTAAGGGACTCGTTCCGTCGCCAGCACTCACCTGATTGATATCGGCTCCTCCATCCAACAACGCAACGGCCGCAGCGAAATGTCCCTGGCGAACCGCATGCAACAGGGCTGTCAGGCCTCCCTGTGTCTCGATCGCCGGAGGTCGCGCGTCTGGAGCCTCTTCAGCCTCTGGAACCTCACCGACCAGGTACCGCTTTCGCGAAGCCAGGACAGCGGCCTGTACCTGTCGCGACGTCGGCGTGGCGTCGTCATCCTCGAAGGCTGACAACAATTCACGCTGTCGATCTCGCGCCGCATCCGCCAACCGTCGATCGGCCACAACATCGACCAGGGCGGAGGTGACGAAGGGATCAGCACCTCTGGCGAGCAAGATCTCGACGGTCTCAACACGGTCCCGGGCGGCCGCAAACATCAGCGGCGTCTGCCCCCACGCCGTCTCCCCCGCATCCACGTCAACCCCGTGATCGAGCAATGTGCTCACCGCGGCAGGATTGCCTGAGGCTGCAGCCAGATGCAACGGTGTTACGCCTGTCGTGGTTGTCGCGACAGCCACATCGGCGCCGGCCCTCGCGAGCACGGCAAGCACATCAGCGTGCCCTCCCGCGCTTGCGACATGCAGTGGGGTATACCGCCCAATACGGGTCCCGGCGTCCACTGCCGCGCCCGCATGTAGCAACACCGTCGCCAGTACGGCATCACCGCGCTGGGCGGCCCAATGCAGGGGCGACATCCCATCACCGTGTGATGCGTTCACGTCGGCGCCGCCACGAAGAAGCTCGCGCACCCGCTCGACATCGGCATCTCGAGCGGCGTCTGCCACCGGAGATGTAGTCGGTGCCGCCGTCAGCGCAACGCCTATCGCAAATCCCACGACCGCCACAGCCACAGCCCGTCGCTGCCACAGGTTGCCTATCACCACGTACCTCTCATCTTCATGCGGACGGTATCGGCGCCTGCTCGCTCAGCGAGAAGGTCCCGGTGCTATCGCCGAAACGCTCCAACTCGAGTCCCAACGACTGCATCAAGGTGAGCATCACGTTCGCCATAGGTGTCCCATCGAGCGCCTGCAGATGCCGATTTCCTTGTAGATGCCCATTCGCGCCGCCGAGCAAGACGAGCGGACATCGTCGGTGGTTATGGATATTCCCGTCGGCCATCGGTGACCCCCAGATGATCGCGGTTTTATCGAGCAGCGAGTCTCCCGCCTCCATTGTCTGCTGAAGCCGCTCCAGGAAATACGGCAGCTGCCCCACGCGATACTGACAAATCGTATTGAAGTCCATGATCCGCGCTTCGTTGTTCCCATGGTGCGACGCGGGATGGAAAGGCCGGTTCGTACCGCTTTCAGGAAACACTCGATTCTGCGCGTCCCGGCCAGTCTTGAAAGAGATTACGCGAGTCATATCGGTCTCCATCGCCAGTACTTGCAGATCGAATAACAGCTGCATGTGCTCGGTGAACGAGTCCGGTACTCCGGGCGGTGCGTCCGGCAGTTCACGCGGCTCAGCTCCGTCGTTTCGTCCCTCCACCATCTGAATCCGACGCTCAACCTCTCGCACATGATCAAGATAGTGGTCCATCCTTCGACGATCAATCTGACCGAGTTCCTGCCGCACGGCGGTCACATCGCTCAAGATCCAGTCGAGAATACTGCGTCGCGTGGCCCGGCGTTCGGCTCGCTCTTCGGGCGTGCCCCCCGCCCCGAAGAGCAGATCAAAGGCGACCCGCGGATCTCGAATCATCGGCAAGGGCTCACTCGGCGACGCCCAGCTGATCGAGTCCGTGTAGGCGCATGAGTAGTTGTACGTGCACCCTCCGGCCTGATCGAGGTTCTCGATGCAAAATTGCATCGAGGGCATCGGTGTTGCCTGTCCAAACTGCCGTGCGTAGAGCTGGTCGAGCGACGTACCAACGAAGAGGTCGGAGCCCTGCGTCTGTTTCGGATGGGACTGGGTCAAAAATACAGCAGAGGACCGAAAGTGATCACCACCGACCTCAGGCGGACTGAACGCCTCAGCCATGGCCACGTCCGTGTTACTGACGATAGTTAAGTAATCACGAAATGGTTCGAGCGATTTGAGCGCATTATCGTCCACCAGCTCGAAATCCGGTCCGGTGGTCGCCGGCGCAAAGAGATGCCGGCTCGCCCCCCATTCATTACACCCAGGCAGTCCGTGTACCTCTTCGATACATACCAGCCGGGTTGTCTCGGTCGCCGCCAGCACCTTCGTGCCCAGGCGACCCGCCGGCACCATTGCGTCAAGCAGCGGTAAGGCCACGGTCGCCCCCATACCGCGCAGAAACGTTCGTCTAGGTAAATGCTTTCCGCTAAGGATCGCCATCCCGTCTCCTTGCCTGTTGCGCTCCGCCGAGCAAGACCGAATCGTCTACTCCGTCCGCTTCCGCTGAAATGCGTCGCTCTGCACAACCCCCAGCACAAACGACGCCATCCGATACTCGGCCGACCGGGCAGACCGCGTAATGGCCCGCACCGTAGGCTGATCGTAGTGCTCAACCCGACGACCGGTCGCGAACGCCAAGAGGTTCTCGGTAAACGTGCGTACTAATGGGATCGGGCGCGTGAGTAATGCGTCAATCAGTTCAGCAGGAGTCGACACGGCGGTTCCATCATAGAACTCTCCCCGTGTATCAAGGGGCGCCCCATTCTCCCGAATACGCCACTTCGCCGTAACGTCAAAATTATCCAGCGCAAGCCCGATGGGATCAATCAGCCGATGGCATGAGCTACAACTCGGATTCGATCGATGCCGTTCCATCCGCTCGCGCGTCGTCAACCGACGCCCCGCGTCAGTGCCCTCCGTATCTTCGAGAGCAGGAATATCGGGTGGTGGTGGCGGCGGCGGCGTCCCGAGCAACACCTCCATCACCCACTTCCCGCGCAATACCGGAGACGTCCGATTTGCCAGGGAGGTGAGTACCAGCACACTCCCATGACCGAGCACCCCCCGACGTGTCTCATCAGGATAGGGCACCCGCCGGAACTGCTGACCTGCCACGCCGGCAATGCCATAGTGACGCGCAAGCCGCTCGTTCACGAAGGTGTAATCGGCTCGATAGAGATCAAGCAGGCTCCGGTTCTCTCGCACCAGGTCTGCAAAAAACAACTCTGTCTCATACCGCATAGCGCGGGCAAGATTCTCGTCGTAATTGGGATAAAAGTTCGGATCTGGACGGACTTTATCCATATCCTGCAGACGAAGCCATTGAGCCGCGAAACGACGACCAAGCGCGTCGGCCCGCGGGTCGGCAAGCATACGCAAGGTCTGTCGCTCAAGTTCCTCCGGCGACAACCGCCCCTCATCGGCCAGCGTCTGCAGCTCGTCGTCGGGCGCCGTGCCCCACAGAAAAAACGAGAGACGAGACGCCAGGTCGACATCAGCAATGCGATATCCGTCTCGTGGCGCGTCTACCGGCTCACGCTCCAGTCGCAATACAAAATGCGGACTCGCCAGCATCGCTTCGAGTGCCATGCGAATACCGGCTTCAAATCCCTGCTTGCCGGCACCTTCGTCATAGAACATCATCAAGCCTTCAAGATCCTGAGACGTCAGCGATCGCCGATAGGCTTCCCGCCCAAGCCGGGTGATGATGTCACGAGCGCAGGGACGTATTTCATCCGCACTGGTCGGCCGGCAACTGAACACGCGCTGACGGCTGGGCGTGTCTGATACCCCGGTCACGTTGTAGGGTCCGGTGATGATGAAGTCCCTCACATGCGGCAACGTGGTGATGCCCGCCCCGCCAGACCCGCCGCCAGCGAACGACCAGTCGTGGGGCCGAATGAGATCTTCGTAGGGACCATCAGACCGCCGGATGAACGCAACGGCCACCCGGTGCTGTCCACCCCGTACAAAGACCGGTTCGGTCTCCGTGGGGACCCCACCGCGACCATCGGCCCCGACCCGACGGTCCGTGTTGTAGTGCAACAGGGACACCCGCTGACCATCGATCGACACATCGACGTCTTCGACTCTCGTATTCGCACCAGATGTGAACGTTACGCCGAACACATACTCCGCGTCAGTGGGAAAGACATGATCCACAACAAGACCGCCACGGGTACCGTACGGCGCTCCCTCGACATGGTCCCACGGATGTTGCGAGATGTACTCTGAGTTGGAGTACGTATGATCCGCCGTCGTCCCTCCACTCTCCCCCAACGCAAGTCGACTGACGGCACTCGCGGCATTCAAGTACGCTTCGAGCAAGGTTGGAGACAGGAGTTGAGCATCGGCAATGTTGTCGAAGTTCGCGCTGACGGGATCGAGTGGCAACCAGTCTCCCGCATCGATATCCAACGCAAGGAGATCCTTGATTGCGCTGGCATATTCCGCGCGGTTCAAACGCTGAAACGTACGGCGACCAGGGTCAGGCGACGCGGCAGCTGACACATCGAGTTCCTGCTCAAGCCGGTCGACCAGGGCCA
>CAZPZZ010000199.1:0-1558 GCA_964591245.1 uncultured Vicinamibacteraceae bacterium
TAATGAGGTTCTCGTAGGTTTCGGTCTGCGCGTTGAAACCTTCCTCAACGTTTGTCTGTTCGCGTACCTTCTGGACGACGATCGAGCCCTCTTGACCCGCATTGGTGGAGATCCACCGCATCGGTTCTTCGAGCGCGCGGCGGATAATGTTGACGCCGATCTGCTGCTCGTCCGGCAATTTCATGTCGGAGAGAGCGTTTTGGCTGCGAAGTAGTGCAACGCCGCCACCCGGGACGATGCCCTCTTCGACGGCCGCCTTCGTGGCGTGCATGGCGTCTTCGACCCGCGCCTTCTTTTCCTTCATTTCGGTCTCGGTCGCAGCGCCAACTTTGATAACCGCGACTCCGCCGACGAGCTTTGCCAGCCGTTCTTGTAGCTTCTCGCGGTCGTAGTCCGATGTCGTTTCATCGATTTGGGTGCGAATCTGCTTCACTCGACCCTCGATGGCCGCGTGCGTGCCCTCGCCTTCGACGATGGTCGTATTGTCTTTGTCGATCGTGACCTTCTTTGCCTTGCCAAGGTCGTCGACGCCGATGTTCTCAAGCTTCAGTCCAAGGTCCTCCGTGATGGCCTTGCCACCCGTGAGTGTTGCAATGTCTTCGAGCATGGCCTTCCGCCGGTCACCGAATCCCGGCGCTTTCACGGCTGCGCCTTGCAGTGTTCCCCGTAGCTTATTGACGACGAGCGTTGCGAGAGCCTCACCTTCTACGTCCTCGGCCACGATAAGGAGTGGACGATTCAGTCTCGCTACTTGTTCGAGCAGCGGGAGGAGATCTTTCATGGAGCTGATCTTTTTCTCATGAATCAGGATGATGGGGTTCTCAAGCACGACCTCCATCCGTTCCGGATCCGTCACGAAGTAGGGAGAGAGATATCCACGGTCGAACTGCATGCCCTCGACAACATCCAGGGAGGTCTCAAGCGTGCGTGCTTCTTCGACGGTAATGACTCCGTCCTTTCCGACTTTGTCCATGGCTTCCGCGATGATTCGGCCGATGGTCTCATCGTTGTTGGCGGAAATTTGTCCGACTTGGGCGATCATGTCGCCAGTGACGGCGCGGGACAACTTTGTCAGGTGGTTTACGACGGCCTCGACGGCGGCTTCGATACCGCGCTTTACCGCCATCGGGTTGGCACCAGCCACGACATTCTTGGCGCCTTCTCGGTAGATCGATTGAGCCAGGACGGTTGCCGTGGTCGTGCCGTCGCCTGCGATGTCTGACGTCTTACTGGCGACTTCACGCACCATCTGTGCGCCCATGTTCTCAAGCGAGTCCTTAAGCTCGATCTCCTTGGCGACGGTCACGCCATCCTTGGTGATCGTGGGGGAGCCAAATTTCTTGTCAAGAACAACATTGCGACCCTTGGGTCCCAGCGTGACCTTGACGCAGTTAGCCAGCTGGTCCACACCGGCAAGGATGTTCTGCCTCGCTCCTTCACTATAGACAATCTGCTTCGCCATGATTGATGTACTCCAATTTTGTTCAATATCGATTTGACGTGGTGACCGGTGTGCCTCTTACCGGGGCAGGGAACGCCCGGAGGCAGCATATATGTC
>CAZPZZ010000199.1:1658-6400 GCA_964591245.1 uncultured Vicinamibacteraceae bacterium
GTGACCGGTGTGCCTCTTACCGGGGCAGGGAACGCCCGGAGGCAGCATATATGTCTATTGCACGACCCCTAGGACCTCGTCTTCACGCATAATCAGTAGTTCTTCCCCGTCTAGCTTGATTTCCTGCCCAGAATATTTCCCAAACAGGATGGTATCGCCCTCTTTCACGTCCATTGGCTGCACGCCCCCGTCCTCTTTCAGTTTGCCCTTGCCGGCGGCGACTACCTTGCCCTGCTGCGGCTTTTCTTTGGCGGTATCGGGGATGATGATGCCGCCAACCTGTTGCTCCTCGTCTTCGAGACGCTGGACGATGAGGCGGTCGTGAAGTGGTCGTACCTTGCTAGCCATGGTGTATCCGACTCCCTTAATTGTGGATAGATATATCTCCTCGGAAATGAGGTTAGAGCGAGGAGAGTTAGCACTCAGTTCAATTGAGTGCTAATTGTAGTATTTAGGCCGAATGGGTGTCAACTAGCCGGTGTGGAAAACTGTTTGTGTAGACGGGATTGTGATCAGGAGCGGGTCGAAACGCAACGTCTAACCGGTTCGCTTCAGTTTGTACTCTGAGACCTTTCGACTCAAAGTATTGCGGTGGATGCCTATCATCTTGGCGGCCCGGCCAACTTTCCCGTCAGCCCGGGCTAGGGCTCGACTGATGAAGCGTCGTTCGAACTCTTGTTTGGCGTCTTCAAAGCGAATTCCCCTCGCGACCATTTCGTCGACCAGACCATTGAGCTCATCGCGCACGGTGTGATCCTCGGTTAGGGCGTACTCCGTTAAGTTGCTTCTTCATTGGACGTTCTAGGGGCGCGATTGCTAGTCCAGTGCGCGGCCTGTCAACAGTTGGTATGCCTCGCGATATTTTCCTTGTGTTCGCGTGATCACATCGTCGGGCAAAGCAGGCGCGGGTTCTTTCCTGTTCCACTGCACTGCATCGAGATGATCCCGGACAAATTGTTTGTCGAAACTGGGCTGACTTACTCCAGGACGATAACTCTCTTGAGGCCAGAACCGCGATGAGTCCGGCGTGAGAACCTCGTCGATGAGCACGATTTCATCACCGTCCCCAATATCCGTTTGGTTAGCAGTGCCAGGCTGGGAGCGGATAATGCCGAACTCAAATTTGGTATCCGCGACAATAATTCCACGAGACGCCGCATGTGCGGCGCCATGCGAGTACAACGCCAGTGTGAGTTCGCGCAAACGGGCCATCAACCGAGGCCCCACACGTTCCGCCGCTTCGGCTTCGCTGATGTTTTCGTCGTGACCACTCGTGGCCTTTGTTGCTGGCGTAAAGATTGGTTCGGGCAGCTGTACCGACTGCTCAAGGCCGCTCGGTAGTTGCACTCCGCAGACAGAGCCTGTTCGCTGGTAGTCGTTCCACCCAGAACCGGTGAGATACCCGCGAGCGACACATTCGACTGGAATGGGCTCCGTGCGACGCACCAGCATTGAGCGCCCTTTGAGAACCTCGACATGGGGCTGGCAAGCCGCTGGATAATCTTCTGGTGTCGTCGAGATGAGATGATTCTGAATGATGTCCGCGGTGCGCGCGAACCAGAACGCGGAGAGCTGTGTCAGGACCTTGCCTTTATCCGGAATGGTCGAGGGAATCACCACATCATAGGCGGAAATTCGGTCCGTCGCGACCATAAGCAGGCAGTCATCAACGGCGTAGAGGTCACGAACTTTACCGCGGAGTTGATGGGTGAGTCCGTGGAGTGCTGTTTCGAAGACGGGAGTCACAGAAGTCACGTGTAATCTCGTTTAAGTCAGTCAGGAGCCGATAGCTTACCGAAGCGGTTGAACGCCGGCAAGCCCGAAATCACGTTCGCATCGATTATGTGATGCCGATGGTGTAGTAGAGTCAGCGCGTGATACTGCTGTGTCGTAAAGTTCTGAGCTTGGCACGAGTCGCATGCGCTTCCGCTCGGCGTGGGAACGTGAGTGGATCTAGACTACTGCTCTGCGTACTTGTTGGGCTTGAGACACATCCAGCGCAATGACGCGTTTAGTGCCTTGCGGGCCGGACGACGCGATGTCTCGTAGCGTGTAGTCGCCTTGAGTGATTGGTTGCTCGTCATTGGGCGGTTTCGTGCGTTCGCTCGGAATCACTCTGCCGACTTATGCCCCGTTACGCACGAAATATTCTCGTTGTCGTCCTCACCGGGGTGCTCATGTGGTTAGTGCTTCGTCGCGTTGATTTGCTCTCCGTGTGGAGTGAAATTCGCCGAGCTCGTGTCGATCTTGTTTTCTGGGCCGGGGCACTTTCCGTCCTGTCCCTTTTAATTCGCGTAATCCGTTGGCAAGGGTTACTCGCTCCTATCAAGGCGGTGGGGTTTCTTTCAGCGTTCCGAGCAACCGTGATGGGGTTCGCCGTGAATGCGTTGTTACCCGGTCGGTTGGGCGAGGTGTTTCGACCTTACGTGTTGGCGCGCCGCGAGCATTTGAGTGCCAGTGCGGCGTTGGCGACGATCGTATTGGAACGACTTCTGGATCTCATCGCGGTGGTACTACTGTTCTCGGTGTTCCTGATCGGGTTCAGTGGAGGGATGCGCCATGTCGAAGGGCAGATGCTGACGACGCTGAAAGTGGCGGGGGTGCTGGCCGGCGGTGGGGCAGTGGTCGCACTTGCTTTGATTGTGATGGTCAGTGCGGCGCCTACGCGTATGGCTAAGTTCGTGTCGTTGGTTGGGCGCTTGCTGCCGCATCGGATCGCCGAGGCGGTACTCGGGATGGTGATGGCATTTACGACAGGATTTGAGGTTGCCCGGCAACCTGTTCGATTGCTCCGGATCTTTCTGTGGTCGATACCGATGTGGCTGGGCGTTGCAGCCGGTGCCTGGTGCATTTGTTATGCATTTGGTATTCCGTTGCCACCAAGTGGTTCGCTGCTGTTGATGGGGTTGATGGTGCTAGGAGTATCGGTGCCCACGCCGGCCGGTACGGGTGCGTTTCATGCCGCTTTTCAGATTGGCGCGACAAGGTTCTACGGCGCGCCACCGGAAGCGGCGATCGGCGCGGCGCTTGTGCTTCACCTGGTGACGTTTGGGCCGGTGGCAGCCGTCGGGGTTGGCTGGATGGTGCACGATGGCTTGAGTCTGCGTGGCGCTGTCCATCTCGCTGAGGCGGGGACGTCGGGTGACGTCGTGGGCAAGATATCCACGTCTGCGTAAGGATCGGCTCGAGAGCAAATGCCGGAGATCCTGTCTCAAAGGGGGTGAGCGTGAAGTGTCCGTTCTGCGGTCATCTGGCCGACAAAGTCGTCGATTCGCGCGAAAGCCGTGAAGGGGAAGTGATTCGGCGCCGACGCGAGTGCCAAGAGTGTGGTCGTCGCTTTACCAGCTATGAGCGGATTGACGAGATCCCGTACATGGTTGTCAAGAAGGATGGAACCCGCGAGCGATTTGAGCGCCAGAAGGTGACAGCCGGCATGCTCAAGGCATGTGAGAAGCGTCCGGTGACGGTGGCGGCTGTCGAGGCGATTGCCGACCGAGTGGAGGCCATCCTACAGGACCGTCCGGAAAAGGAGATACCGACTGGAGAAGTGGGTGCCTTTGTCATGAAGGAGTTGAAACAGCTCGACAAGGTGGCCTACGTGCGTTTTGCCTCCGTGTATCGACATTTTCGCGATATCGGCGAGTTCATGACTGAACTGCGCGATCTCCTAGACACTGATACCTGAGTTCGACATCGTACATTTGAGAAGAGGTTCTTGTCACCGCGTTGTCCGTGTTTATGGGATCGAGTTTGTTGGAGCAGTCTAAAGACCCCGGGGAATACGGACCGCAGGTTGTGCGTGAGGTCGGTATGACTACCGTGGTAGGTGCGACTCTAGAACCCGAACTCCCGTAAGGCGGTCCAGGCGGAGTGCGTGTGCGGCTGCGTCGAGAACGGAATCTGCCGGGAGTAGTCCGATAAGCTCGCTTCCCTGGATGGAGACACCAAAGCGACGGGCTTCATGCGCTACTGTTTCGACTACATGGTGCAGGGCGGTCTGCTTGGGATCGACGAGATTGATCGAGACTTGGACGACGTCCGCGCGCGCGGTGGGTACACCAATGGCCTTGACTGCTGGTAATCCGCCGCTTGATGCACGTATGACGTGGGCAATCCGTCTGGCAATATCGAGATCGCCGGTGTTCAGGTTGATGTTGAAGGCGATGAGGACTCGACGGGCTCCGATTGCTGTGGCTCCGCCTGAGGGATGTGGGAGTGACGGCCCGAAGTCCGGATTCCACGCTGGCTCCCGCATTTTGTCCGGTAGGCCTTCGAATTCGCCTCGTCTGACCTGCTCGAGTCGTCGGCGTTCCGGTACGCGCGCGGCCTCCCCGTACAGGTATATCGGAAGACCGAAGCGGCTCGCGACCTCGTGGCCTAATTCCGTCGCGAGCGTGACACAGATGGCCATGCCGGTCGTGCCCACGGGGACGAGAGGTATTACGTCTACAGCACCGATCCGTGGGTGCACGCCAGTGTGATTCCGTAGGTCGATTCGTTCGAGTGAGCAGCCAATAAGTGCGATCAATGCGTCCTTGACGGCGTTGGGTGGACCCATCAACGTGAAGACGCTTCGGTTGTGGGTGGGGTCTGTATGGATGTCGAGAAGGTTCACGTCACTCACCGTTTGAATAGTAGCGGCGAGTTCATCGATGACCTCGCTGCGGCAGCCTTCACTGACATTTGGTACGGCTTCGACCACCGAGTGAGATGTCTTCACGCCGGCGATGTTATCAGGGCAC
>CAZPZZ010000200.1:0-6105 GCA_964591245.1 uncultured Vicinamibacteraceae bacterium
AGGGATCGCTGACGAACAAGTGGCCTAAGCCGACCAGGTAGAAGAAGAGAAAGCCGTAAAACTGCGCGAAAGGCGCGCCTGCCGTGAAGGCGTTAGTCCAGACGGGGAACTCCCCCGCTGCGATGGATTCTGAGGCGATTCTGGCGTAGGCGATGTGCGTACCGGCATCACCGGCCCAGGTAGGCTGGCCGGGAGCGAAGTAGAATCGGACCAGAATCAGGCAGGTAATGGCGCAGAGGGCTAAGGCACCTCGTGCGGTGGCGAGGGCGCGATCGAGGCAGCGGGTCAGCGCACGGAACCAGATTTCGGCGGCGACGAGGAGTTCGACAACGGTCAGGAGCGCGAAACCCAAGGCAATATCGAGGCGAGAGAATTCGATTTGGGCGGTGAGGTTGCGAGCGAATGCAGCGAAGGAGACTAGGCCGGCGCCCGCGGGTTCGACTGCCAATTTGGTCAAGGTGAAGTACTGGAAAGCGAGCAGCAGGCCGACGAGAAGAGCGAGGAGGATGGGCATAAGATAAAGATAGGGTTTATATCACTCGGATAAAATTGACCGGCAGTCGACCGAATGTTATTTATACTCCACCAAAATATAAGGAGAAGGGAAAAATGAAATTTCAGGTCTATCAATCGTTCTGGGGCATGACGTCTTTGCCCTACGGCAGCGACGAAGAGTGGAGCATAGAGGAGAAGCTCGAGAAGATCGCGGCGGCGGGTTTCGACGGGGTGGAATGGCTAATGGAGTACGAAGACCAGCGCAGGGAAATGGTGCCGATTTGCGACCGCTTGGGTCTGAAGCGCTCGAATATCGTCTTTCCGTGGACGCCGGAGGAGTTTATCGACGATATCGCGGCGGCCAAAGACGGTGGGGCCTCGCACATCAATTTGCAGCCGATGCCGATGCCGCGGGCGGTCGCGCACGGGGTGCCCTACATCGTGCGCTTGATCGATATGGCAGCAGAGGCCGGTTACGAACTGTTTATCGAGACCCACCGCGACCGCATGACGACGGATATGTACTTCACCCTGGATCTGATCGAGGCGGTGCCGGATATGGTGCTGTGCGGCGATTTATCGCACTTCCTGGTCGGGCGCGAGTTTACGGGTCCGCCGCTGTCGGAAGCGAATCAGGCTTATATGGAGCAGATCCTGGAGCGCTGCGGCGCCTTCCACGGCCGGGTGGCCTCGCGCGAGCAGGTCCAGGTGCCGTTTTTGTTCGAGCACAACAAAGTGTGGCTGGATCTCTATGCGGGCTGGTGGGAGTACGGCTTCAAAAAGTTCAAAGCGCGGGCGGGCGAGGACGACGTGCTGACCTTTGTGGTGGAGTTGGGGCCGCCGACCTATGCGATACAGGGCGCCGACGGCCAGGAGTTGTCAGATCGGTGGGAAGAGGCGATCTATTTGAAAGATCTGGTGCGGGAGATCTGGGATCGGTGCTAGTCGCCGCCGGGCGAGATTGCCCGTGGTCTGAACCACAGGTAAACCGTCCGTTGTGTCTTCCTGCTGCTTGCTCTTAAGCTGCTGCTTCTGCCTGCACCTGGCAGGACCAGCCGTAACAGGACCGGGATGCGGTCTACCGATGGCCGGACTCGCCAAGGGGGTGCCATGCCCATTCAGAAAGTGCACATCGCCCGCGAAAACGCCCGCCGCTACCCGTGGGCGCGGGAAATAGTTGACGGCTGGCGGCGCGATGTTGCCTACGCCCTGCAGCAGGAGCGGTCGTTTTTCGAGCAGATGATCCCGATTCTGACGCCGTGGCCCGAATACGGGCAGAATTGCCCCGCCTGCGTGGGGCGGCTGTCGGCGATGGGGGAGACGGGGCTGTACGAATGGGATGTGCGCGACCCGGAGCGGCTAGTCTGCAAATACTGCAAAACCGAATATCCCAACGCTGACTACCCCGAGACGGGCCAACTCGTCGCGTCGGCGATGGGGCAGACCTTCAGCTATTATCTCAACGACTCCGAGCGCGCTCATCCCGAGGACACCAGCGGCACCCATGCCTATCGCTGGGTGACCTTCCCGGTGCACACCAGCTGGAGCGGTGTGCTGCGCTCGAAGCAGGGCCGCTGGTGTTTGCAGCAGGTGCTGCCCCTGGCGCAGCTCTACGCGCTGACCGGCGATATTGCCTGCGCGGAGCGCGCCATCTGGATACTGGAGATCGCGGCGCGGCGCTATCCCCACTGGCTCTTCCACTCCTACGACGGTACCTATGCCGATGCCCCGCCCGGCGAGGTCGCGGTCGAACTGGGCCGACATCCGCGCGGGGGCCGGTTTTCGCCGGAGACCATTATCACCGCTTTTGCGGGGCGCCACCGCGACCCGAGCGGCGAGTGGACGGCGCTGTTTAACGGCTTCTGGGGTGCGGGTCGCTTCGGCTGCAGCGGCGGCGACGCCGGAACTGTACTGGAATTGACTCTGGCCTACGAGCTGATCTGCGACGCTATCGATGCCGAGGCGGAGCGCCGGGTTCGCGAGGATCTGATCCTGGCCGCTTGCGACGATATGGAGTGCTGGGACGAGATCAACAACAAGTGCGGTCCCGGGCGGGCGCTGAGCGCGCTGGTGGGGCGGCTGTTCGACCGGCCGACCAGCGTGCGGCGGGCGAACGACGGTTTTGCGGCGTTGTTGGAAAAGGGTTTTCACCTGGATGGTTTCTGCACGGAGTCGCCTTCGTATTCGGATATGTTCCTCCATCTGATGCGACAGATTCCCGACTTGCTGGCCGGTTATTCCGATCCGGAGAATTATGCTCCAGCGGAAGGCGAGCGCATCGTCGATTTCGACCCCTACGCACACTTCGAGCGCTATCGGCTGGCGCTCGAGAGCATGATCCGCATGCTCGATCCCAACCTAAAATACCCGGTCATCGGCGACACCCATGCCGGCGGGGGGCTGCAGCCGATCCACGCCGAGGTGCTGACGGCGCACTATGGCGCGGCGTATGCCGGCCTGTTGGAAAAGACGCTGGGCGCTCCGCTGGCCGCAGCCGGCAGCGAATATGCACTGTGGCACCGCGACCCGGACCTGCAAGTCGATAAGGCCGCTCCGCTGCCTTTGCGCAGCGAGTGGTTTCCCGGCTGGCAGGTGGGGGTGTTGCGCGGCGGGGAGGCACACGGGCACACCGCGTTTTACTTCAATGGCTATGCGCAGGGCGGGCACCGCCACAGCGATACGCTGGGCATCAGCTATATCGCGCACGGGGTTGAGATGGCCGCCGACCGCGGCTATATATGGGACGATCCGCGCGGCGCCTGGACTAAGGGTACTCTGTCGCACAATATCGCCAGCGTCGACGGGCAGAAGCAGAATCACCGCGACCGGCGCTCGATGCTCGAGCTCTTCGGGCGCGGTCCGGGGGTCGAGATTGTGCAGGCGGCGGCGCTGGCCTACGAGCAGTGCGATCTCTATCGGCGAACCTGCGCGCTGGTGCAGCGGACCGACGGCGGGACGTATGCGGTGGATTTTTTTCGGCTGGCGGGCGGCCAGACGCACCACTACGGCTTCCATTGCAATGGGGCACTGGTCGGCATTCAGGGCGCAGACTTCGCCGCGCTGGCCGATGCGGGAGCGGTGCTGGAGGAGTGGTCGCAGTGGGTCGAACGGCCGCGCGCGGCGCGGTGGGAGGGCCCGGTCGTGGCGACCTGGGCGCACGAAGGGGTCCATATGGACCTGCACCTGCTCGGCGCCGGGGCGCGGCTGCTCGTGGCCGACGCGCCCGGCTGGCGCAGCTGCGACGGCAGCCAGCTCAACGCGCCGCCGGTGCAGCAGATTCTGGCCGAGCGCAGCGGGGGTGCCAGTATTTACGCCGCCGTCATGGTGCCCTACGAGGGGGCGGATTCACCCATAAACGGTGTGCGTCTGATCGACTGTGGGGATGGTGCCCTGGCCGTCGAGGTGTCGCTGGCGGATCGCACCGATTATATAATTTCCGCGCCCGATGATGAGGAGCGGACCTACGGCCCCGTGGTGCTGGCCGGGCGCTTCGGCCTGGTCTCGGTTGCTGGCGACGGTCGGCCGCTCAGCGGCTATCTGCTTGCTGGCACGCACCTGGTCTGCGGCGATATGGAGTGCACGCTGCCCGCTGGCCACACCCGCCTGCCCGTCGCGGCGGTAGCGGGCAGGACGTTGCAGTTGGCGCAGTCCGTTGCGGAGGAAGTGCGAGCCTTTAGTCATTGGGCGCTGATCGGCGGGACGGGCTACGAGATCGCGCAATTGGCCGCCGACGCGCTACACGTGGGCGACTATCCCCTGGTTGCGGATGAGGTAGTGACCCTATTGCACCAGCGGACGTGGACGCGCTAGGGTCGATTTTTCAGCCGCACCCTAGGCAAAGCGCAGCGAATAGAGATCGCCGTCCTCGATAACGAAGCGAAGACGAACGCTTTGGCCGGCCAGCGCCGCCGCGCTTTTGTCCCCCTGCCAGCGCAAGACGCGCTCGATGTGGTCGCCCACCAGCGGCGCGCAATCGCGCAGGCGGTAGCCGCGCAAGGCCCTGGAGTCGATGCCGCGAATCTCGACGCGGAGCGAGCCGGCGGCAGAGGTTGAGAAGTTGAGCCGGAGGTCGCCGCCGTCCAGGCGCAAGGGTTTGGTCAACAGCTCCCCACCTCTGGCGCCGCCGCGCAGCGAGACAAAGCCGTCGGTGCGCAAGGTGTAGCGGCGGTCGTTGACGTAGATCGACAACTCACAATCGGAAGTCGGCACCGTGCGCCAGGCCGCGTAGTTGGCGCGATTCCCCCAACGGTGCGGGTCGAGCCCGGGGCGGATAAAGGCCTCGGTGAAGGGGCGTGCGTAGTGCCGGTCGCCGGCGCGGCTGGACATAAAGAGGATGTCGGTGGAACTGCCGCGTTCGGGCACGAAGCGCGTCGGCAGGGCCAGGTAGATATGCGGGGCGCGAAAATAGGGATGGGTGCCGCTGGTGTAGAGGTGCTCGCCGGGCAGGTTGGGGTCCATGGCCACGGGCCTGGACCAGTGGACGAAGTCGGCGGAGGTGGTGCGGCTGATGGTGCGCAGGCGGCCGTGCGAGGTGTTCCAGGTGCGGAAATAGCAGACGTATTGCTTTTCTACCGTGGACCAGAACGACACATTCTGCGAGTCGAAGGCGAAGTCGCGCGAGGTCAGCACCGGCCCGGCCTGCAGCTTGCGCCAGCGCAGGCCGTCGGGCGAGCCCCAGGCGTAGGCACCGCCGCCCGGGTGCACGCCGCCGAGCGCCTTGTAGCGGCGCGCCGGGCTGGCGGCAGGGTTTTCGTCGCGGAAGGGCGTGAAGTTGTGGCTGCCAGTCGAGGTGCCGGCCAGCACGATATTGTTGTGGCGCGAGCCGTCGATCTGGTAGAGACCGAGCCGCGGTTTGCGCCAGCGGATGCCGTCGTTGCTTTCGAGATATTCGGTCAATTCTCCCGGATGGCCGTCGTATTGTTCGCCCTGATAGCTCTTGCGCACGGTGCGTTGGTAGCGGCGGTAGCGGCCGTCCTCGTGCAGGATGGTGGTGTAGCACACCCGCGAGCGGCCATGTTCCGGCGGCATCAGCACGGGCTGGTGCAGGTGCAGACGCGCATCGCCCTTGATGCGCTCGATGAGATAGTCGTCGGTGAAGAGCTCCAGTCGGGAGCCGAGTGCGATCACAGCGGTACCTCCTCTGGTCTATCGATTTTATCCTCGTTCAGTGCGAAGCCCAGGCCCGGCGCTTTGGGCGCGGTGTCGGTGGTCTGGCGGTTGCCGCTGATGCGGAACGCGCTTTTCCGGGTCATTTTCACTGCAGATCCTCGAGCGTCCGGGTGATGTCGCGCACCACGCGGCGCAGCCATTGGTGGGCGGGGTCTCGATGCACGGCTCGGTGCCAGTACTGCATCACCTGGAGAGTGGGCAGCTTCACGGGTGGGGCGTGCAACCGCAGGTGCATTGCATCGCCAGGCGCGGCATCCGGGTCCGCGACGGCGCGATGGAGAGTGGCGGCGAATTTGGCTGGAATGGTCACGATATGGGGCGTCCTGCTCAGGATATGGGGGATGCTGTGGATATGCGGCACGCGCAGGGCGACCCGGCGCTCGATCCGCTGTTTTTTCAACGCCTCGTCGAGCAGGCGGTCGCCGCGACCCTGTGGAGCGA
>CAZPZZ010000201.1:0-6094 GCA_964591245.1 uncultured Vicinamibacteraceae bacterium
GGCTAGCAAAAGGGCTGATTATATTACGATGTTGGGTGGGGCTTACTTCAGGATTACCATCTTTCTCGTTTCCGCATAATCACCAGCCTGTAACTGATAGAAGTAAGTGCCTGAGCCCACCGGTTCTCCTGTCTCTGTCTGGCCATCCCAATAAACGGCTTTCTCTGTCTGGCAGTAACTGCCTGCTGTTAGATGGCCCAACTCCATTGTCCTGACGATTTTACCTGCCACATCATAAATGGTCAGCCTCACCTCCGCATCCTGACTCAATTGGAAGGGTATCCAGGTTTCTGGATTGAAGGGATTGGGATAGTTGGCTAGCAGTTGGGTTTGGCTGGGTAACCTGTCTGGCAGTATGGCTTTCAACACACTAAGCGCCATTTCTTCGGCCCTAGATCGATTGGCCTTAGCCGCCAGTTGGTCAATAGCGGTGGCAATATGACGCTTCTGCTCTGTGCTGAGATCGATCTTAGCCGCTATAGCGGGGGCCGCCAGTAGTGATTGACCGAAGTTGCCAGCCACTATCACCAAATCGAAGATATTAACCCCACCATCATCATTGACATCTCCCATGATACCAACACCTGTTTTACCAAATGAGCCAGCCGCAATCACCAAATCAAAGATATTGACCGTGCCGTCACCGTTGACATCGCCCGTCAGCTTGGTGGCCGGTTTGGTAGCGGCTTCTGTTACTGTCACCGTGCTCTGCATCGGGGTGGCAAAGCCGTCCAGATTACTGGCCTGGAAGATTAGTTGATACTCTCCCACTTGGTCAAATCCGTCATATTTTAGCTGGTATTTGGTTTGGCCCGTCTTACCCTCTACTGCTGTCAGGTCCACCTCCTTGACTCTCTGTTCGGCCTGTTGCCAATCCTGGAAGATGACATTGGCATCAAAGCTAGGTGGCACAATCTCTACCAACACCTGGTCCAGGTTACTGCCTACCAGCTCCACCTCCAAAGTCGGACTCTCTCCCTGACTGATGGTTTGAGCTGCCAGTTGACTGGCAAAGGCCGGCGGTAGTGACAGACTGGAGATATCGGCTGGGATACGACGTTGGCCCAGGGCCCGCAGGTCCAACAACTCGTTGCTGACTGCGTTATCGTTGACATCTATCTGCGGGTTCTGAGCTCTATGGGTAGCCATCTTCTGCATCTGCTGCTGTGTCCGCTCGAAAGCCTCAGCCATGGTCTGATTGCCCCCGATACGGTCAAAGAAGTAACGTGAGAAGGAGGAGGAGCGCATGATCATGGCCTGCTTATCCGCACTAGCGCTGGTGATAATGGTGCGGTTGGGCGCTGATAGACGGCTGTTAATGAAGTTACCACTATAACAGGCTTCAATAATCACAGTGACTGGGGTCTCGGCCGGCAGTAAATCCAGCCACAGGTCCAACTGCTCTGGCGTCAGATAATCATCCTCTATCCCCCGCCGTTGCACTAAAAACTTATCCCTTAGATTGTGCGACAGCAGATAGATATAGAGCGGCACGTTCTGATTCACCTCTTGGGCCGCCCAGCTAGTGATAGCGTATTCCAGCGTCTTCAGCGTGGTCTCGGCCTGTGCCCCTTCTGTTTGATTAGGATCTGGTGACAGGAAGTAGATATCCTTCTGCGGACTGAAGTTGCGACGGACAAAGGTTTTATAGACTGATTCAGCTACTGAATTGAACTTGGTCCAAGCCCGGCCTTCAGCTGGCCCCAATCCGCCCAAAGCTAGAATCACTTTACCAAACCTCTTGACCACCTTTAACTGGAAAGTTTGGCTGACCTGCTGGAAGGTGTCACTGCCGACCCAACTGACGGTAGCCGACCACCTGCCCTGCTGGTTTAATTTGAACTGATGCTTGAATCCACCCTGGGTTTGACTGCTGAGTTCCGCCTCCTGCACACTGGCATCCGGCCCCAGTATTTTCAGGCTTAAGGTTTCACCCTCCAGGGCTGGGCTTAAAGCGCCGATCAGTTGATAATCCTGTCCTAGTTCAGCACTCTCCGCACTCAGGAACTCCAACTGCCCTTCCGCTTTATTGACTGTAATCTGCTGCTTCTTTTGACTGGCGGCCAGTTTATCATTACCGGCAAAGGCTAACTCCACCTGCCAAACTCCAATCTGGTCAAAACGCAACACCGTGTTCAGCGCATAACGGCCCTGGGCATCGGTCACTGGTTCAAACTTGAACACCTTACCTGTGGGTGAAGTGAAGGTTAAGGTTAAGGGCAGATTAGTAGCATAGCCTTCTGGCTGGTCCACCAGCACCAGCTGTCCACTGACATCCAAGTCGGCCCCAAAGAAAGACTCTAGCGGCAAATCCGATACCAGGGTAGTGGCATCCAGTTTAGCCCCGCTTATGGTTATGGTTTCACTGCTGGCTGTCACCGATGGATCCTCCAGCAAAATGGCGATCACCTGACCGCTGCCTTCCTGTTCAGCCTTGAAGTTGCCTTTGGTGTCGATACTGCCGATCTCGCCTTTGACCGCCCAGATGACCGCTTCTGAAGCTTTAAACTGCAGACTCTCTCCCAAGCCTAGGTTGGCCGTTAGAGGCGTGATAGTAATGGCTGGACGGTTACTGACCGACAGGCTCAAGGTGCCCGCTTTCTGCCCCACCTTAGCCGTGATAATGGCCGTCCCCTCCTGATCCGGGGCGGTAAAGATAGCGCTGTAAGCCCCACTGTCATTAACCGTGCTTGCCCCCAGTTGCCCCAGGGTGGTAGCAAATACCACCTCCGCCTGCTTGAGCTGATTATCATACTGGTCCGTCACTTCAACCTTAATGATGGCCGTTTGGCCCGGCTTGACTGTCTTTTTTTCGGTACTCAACTGGATTTTATCGGCTGGGCCAGGTTGAAATATCATGGCCGCCACATCGGCCAACACCTGCTGACCGATCTTAACACTCAGCTTTTTGGTGCCGGTCGTTTTAGCTAGCAGTTGCGCACTCAATTTGCCCTCACGGTCACTGGCCTGGCTGGGTTGGGTCAGATCCACCTCGCTGGCCGGTTCCACCAGCAGCTCAATCTTTTTCCCACTCACCGGCCGCTGATCCTCATTCTGCAACCTGATCTCGATGGCCACCAGCTGGCCTACCTGCTGCACACCGCCGCCGCTGACAATAGCCTCCGTTACCTGGTCGGAGGTGAACTTAACCACTGCCTGCTGGCTCAATACCACCTCACCCAACCAGACGCTAACCACCCGGCTGCCGCTGCTGCTGGCCTGCAAATTAAACTGGGTCACTCCTTTGGCATCAGTGGCCTCAACCGGGCTCAGTTGACTCCCCGCTTCCGGTTCCACCTTCACCTCCACCTCTTTATCCGCCAGTGGATAACCGTCCAGATCAAGTAACGTCACCGTTACCTCTGCTCCTGACTGACCAATGGTAAACCAACCCTCTTCCGCCGATACTTTGGATTTTTCGGCTGACAACTGCCGTGGGGTCAGGTCTAGTTTGAGACTGCCCAATTGGCCGGAGGTGCTGGTAATGGCCTGGATAGTGACCTCTCCTGGGCTGGAAGCGGCGGTGTAAGTAGCGCTGTAGGTGCCGTCACTATTATTGTCGGCTGTCTCGGCCAATTTCCCTTTATCAGCTACTAAGTTGACCGTTTCATCCGCCACTGCTTGACCGTGCTGATCAAACAGTTTGATGGTCAGCTGGGTGCTGGCCTGGCCATTAGCTACCAGTGAGGTCTCAGCCGCCGTTACCTCCACCTTCTTGACCAGCGGCGCTTCGTATCTATAGGCTTGGCTCAAGCTGGCTGCCAACCCGCCAGTGTTAATCACCTGGATATCCACTTTGCCGGCTACCCCTTTGGGCGTCTTGAAAGTCAGTTGGGTGGCGGAGGTGACGGTAACATTCTTCACCTCTACCTCACCAATCTTAATCCAGCTATGCTGGCTAAAAAACTTATCTCCGCTGACGGTGACCAAGGTACCGCCAGCCGTGCCACCAGCCCTGGGTTCTATACTGGTCAGCAGCGGTTGAATCCGTCGGTCCAGAGTGAAAGGCGGTGTATCCGCGCTGCCAATAGCTTGGCCGGCACCGTTAGCTAAATTAGTCCACAGAAAGGCAACAATCAGTAGGGGCGACAAAAATCGTAGTATCCTCATTTCAAACTCCGGTCAAATAGTCTGCAACAGTCAATCATGTTTGAGCGGCTAAATTTACAGAGGTCAATTATGCTACTCTTGATTTATGCCACTTTAGTGGCCGAACCCGTTTTAAACACTTTTCTGCCAGCCGCCAATCATCTTGCCCACCTGGTCCAGTTGCGCGCAGATGTAGCCATAACTTTTCAGGCTTAAATCGGTTAACTCCTGGCTTAAACGTAACAGATGTCTTAATTTCTCCAACTCCAAATTGGCCCGCTTCAAGATCAACCCTCGATTGCTAGTATATTGCGCTTCCACCAGCAACAGGTAAAGATCCAGAGCCGTATTGACCAATCGATCGCCTAGAGTGAAGCGATAGGAGCGCGGCAGTTTCTCTACTTTTTGGCAAATCCATTTGCTGGCCTCGTACATCACCGCCATGATTTGCAATTCAGACATTTTACTCTAATCAAGACCGGTTGACCTTCGGTTATCCCTACCAGCCAGCCGGTCTATTTTTTATCTTCGGCTAGTTATCACCAGCACAGGCATTGGGCTTGGATTCTCTTACTTCACCCCATAGATGGATCTTCTTCTCACCTATCAGTTCTGAGTAAAAGTCTTAAGAGTCCTGACACACATCGAAACCCGTTGTTGTTGTTCCTATTATTCGGATTGTTGTTGTTGCGGTTAGCTACCCGCAGGTTGTTAGTATTGTTGTTCCAAGACCCACCCCGCAACACCCGGTGTTTATCAGCCCGATGCCCCGTGACACCAGGTCACGTTCTTCTCAGTTAGCCCTTTCCACCACCTCGGCCACCTCAGCTATCTGCTGGGCCAATCGTTGCCTCAGGCCATAACTGTCAGCCCAGGCAATATGGGCCAACCAACTCTGGACTGAATTATGACGGAATTCCGTGCTCAACTGCCTTTTGTCAAACCCCGCACAACGTC
Source organism: uncultured Vicinamibacteraceae bacterium (assembly GCA_964591245.1). GTDB lineage: Bacteria > Acidobacteriota > Vicinamibacteria > Vicinamibacterales > UBA8438 > CAZPZZ01. The sequence goes on from CAZPZZ010000201.1 coordinate 5,047, forward strand.
GTCGAAAGCGCAAAACAGAGGGTCTCAAAACCCGTCGATGGGTAGGGAAAATACCAAAGCCCAGGAAACCAATGCCTTCCTTGACCTGACGGACTCTAGTCTTGACTGGATGCAGTTTCAGCCTCAGCTGTTGAGCCAAAAAGGCGGCTAGTCGCTCTTGGATCTGCTTTAACCACCCTTTATCATCACTGAAAACAGCAAAGTCGTCACAGTAACGCAGGTAGGCCTTAGCCTTTAAATCCTGTTTGATGAAATGATCCATTGGATTCAGGTACAAATTGGCCATAAACTGGCTGGTCAAGTTACCGATCGGCAGACCTAGCCGACGTTCTAACGGTGTCAGCAAATCATCACCCTCAAAGTAAGTGCCGACAAACTCCTGCTGATTACTGCTATCCACTACGCTATCCATCAACCACAACACCTGCGGGTCCTTGATCTTGCGGCGGAACAACGCCTTGATAATTTGGTGATCGATAGAGGGGAAATACTTCTCAATATCGGCCTTCAGCAAGTAACGATAACGGCGGCTGAAGTAACTGAACCGTTCAATGGCCGCATGGGTACCTTTGCCTGGTCGGCAGGCATAAGAATCGTGCACAAAGGTGGCCTCAAAGATCGGTTCCACCACATTGCATAAGGCGTGATGCACCACCCGGTCCCGATAGGGAGCGGCGCTGATCAACCGTAACTTAGGTTCACGGACCACAAACTGGCGATAGATACCGGGCTGGTAACTCTGTTGACGCAGCTGCTGTTGCAACTCAAATAATTCTGATTCCAACCGTAAGTTGAAGCGAGCCACCTCCGGCCGTGAACGTTTCCCTTTCTCTGCCTTTTTAGCTGCCAACCACAGATTTTCAAAAGAACACAGTTGAGGATATAAATTGCCGTATCTTTTCATCTTACTAAATTTGAGCTCCGCTACGCTTACGCTGCACGGATCACCATCATATCTCTGCTATCTGCTTTAACCTGTCCTTAAGACCCAATTGCCAGTGGTAAAGGACGCGGCTAACGCCGCTGGTAAAGGCCCGTGCTTCGCACG
>CAZPZZ010000202.1:0-5922 GCA_964591245.1 uncultured Vicinamibacteraceae bacterium
AAGTCCTCTTTATGAATTTCTCCCTACCGGCACATAATTTTCGTAGTTACGTGGTAGGACTTTTCCCAACCTTTGCAGATATTGATAATGACGGTAATTTGGATGCGTTTGTTGGTGTTGATGGCCGTAGTGTTAACTCATTAACGGAAGAGTCTGTGAACCAGGAAACGAACTATGAAATTGGGATATCTTTCTTCCGGGGAGGTGCTTTTGAGTTACCGCTAGACGAAGATGGGCTGACCCCAGTTTTTGGTGCTGATGACTTGGCTGGGGCATTAAATTACCTTCATTTTGGTTTGGGGTACAGTTCTGGTCAATTGCTTACCGGTGGGGAGGTTAAGGCAGTCTTGGATGATGCACTTGCTAACGACTTGGCTGCGGGTGAGGTCTCCTCTGTCTTGGGACTTGAGGATGTCTCAGATTTACAGGAAGCGTTGGATCTCTTGACTCAACCTTTTACTATTCCTTTACAGGTACAGCTTGATTCTGAAGGACATTCTGTGGAATTGGAGGCGTTTAATCTGCCGGAATTTGTTTTGTCCTTGAATCGTTCTGCACAAATATCTACCACTGATGAAGAATTTGCTGTTATAGAGAATCGTGAAACTTCCTCTCCCTCTGTGGATCTTGCCCGTGCTTTGGGGGTTACCTTCACCGATTTGATGAAAGCTTCCGCTTACCTAACCAGTCCGTTTGCGATACCGAGCGTGGAAGGTTCTGCGTTATTTGGTCCTGAAGATCTGGCTCTGATGCTGAATGTGGATGTGGTAGATGTTGACCTGAGTACAGAATCAGTGATTGCTGCCATGGAAGACCAGGTGGCTAATACTTCAGCCAAAGCCTTTGCTTCGACTCTGGGAGTGGACTTGGTCGAATTGCTTGGAGCAGTGGATTATCTTGCCAATCCGTTTGAGATACCGAGTGTTGAAGGTTCTGCGTTATTCAGTCCTGAAGATCTGGCATTGATGTTAAAGACCTGGAATATGGAATTGTCTGCTGAAGTTGTCGCGTCAAATCTCGGCTCGGAACTTAACAGTTCACCAACTCTTTTTGCTTCGAATTTGTCAGTGGATTTAGAGATCCTTGAAGTCGTTGTCGATTACTTGAGCAGTCCTGTTAAGTTTGATTTAGGTTCTGAAGGTCCGGGAGGTGTTTTGGCTAAGTTAGATGTTGCACCTCTGTCGGAATTGGTGGTGGGAACAAAAGTTAAACCAGATCCTGTCCAATTGATGCGGGCTTCCATCGGCTCAGTTGATGCGGCTGATGTTATTAAGGCCTTAGGGGATTATGCTGGTGATGGTTCGGGTGACCTGACTGTAGAGGTTCTTGCTGCTGCTATCAGTGCGGAAACGACAGGGACCATCGTCTTGCCGGAAGGAGTTGATGCTGCTTCTGTTATAGGAGCTTTCGGAAGTGCACCATTGAGTTATCTTAACTTGGTTGCGCCGACTGTGGATGCATTGGTGTTGGCTTTGGCCAATGTGGATGTTGAAGGGGAAGAGAACTTGTTTGATGTGGCTCAAAGCCTTGGTTTGTTGAGTCCTATAGAAGGATATAATCTTCTGCAAGTTGCGGTTGATGTGGTCGAGACAGGGGCTCTTTCTTTACCGGATGGTGTAACGCCGCAAGCTGTTATGGAGGCTTTAAACAGTCCTCCTCTGAGTTACTTGGATTTGAAGTTGATTTCTCCTAAGGTGTTAGTACCGGATGCAGAACATAAAATTCTCACCAAAAATCGTTTGACTGCCGAGGTGCCTTCGGCTGAAGGGTTGATAGTAGCTTTAGCTTTGGCAGATGCTGATGGTGGAGAGACCATTAATGATGTTGCTGAAAGTCTTGGCTTGGTTGTGAAGGCTGGTGATGTCCTGGCTGCTGCCATTAATGTGGTGGAAACAGGGGCCTTGGTATTACCACTTAAGGGTGACGGTAGCGAGACGACTCCTTCTGAAATCGTTAGCGCCTTGTCTTCATCTCCTTTGGATTCCTTGGTTTCAGTTCCTGAAGTAGGTATGGTGAATGAGGAGTCTATCGTCCTGGCCTTAGCCAATGCGGATGCTGATGGTGTCAATGGACCTGCCGAAGATCTTTCCACTGTTTCCGATAAGTTGGGGTTGAGAACATCTACAGGAGGAGACGTCTTAGCTGCGGCAATCAGCGTTGCGGATCCTTCGATTCCAGGGCATAAACTTTCATTGCCTCCGGGGGATATTGAAGGTGAACTTCTGGTGACTTTATCGGATCTCGCTTCGGTCTTGACTTCCGGTCTGATACCTGGTTTGGGTTCAGCGCCGGGTGCAATTAGCGCGGATGACTTGGTTCTGGCCCAAGCTAACGCAGTAACAGATGATATTGCGGGTATGTTATATGCATTAGATGATCCTGCGGTTAGTTTTGAAGTTTTTTCAGCAGCTACTGATCTCGCTGAGACTATAGCAAACGATCAGATTGCTCCTACGATTCTTAGCGGTATTGTTACTAATATGGACAATAGCTCGATGGAACTGACTTTCAGCGAAAAGGTCTATGGAGCTGCTGGAGCTGCTTTGACAGAAGCTGATTTCGATATTAAATTCTCTGGTAGTGGTGAAGTTACAGGTGTTACCAGTGTTGCTGGAGATACGAAGGTAACTTTTGGTCTCAGTGGTTTAGGGGCAGCTGAGGGTGTGGAGACGATTACCATTGGCGCTAAGGATGGTGCTATCTCTGATATAGCGGGACTGCAGGTGGCGGATGATGCTACCGTTACCGTTACGGCTCTGGATGTTACTCCACCGGCTAATTATGTCATTGCTGATGCTGTTTTATCGGGTGATTCCGGATCTGAAACAGCTGGTTTTAGTATTATTGATATTTTGGATAAAGGTATTATTGATAAGGGGGTACCTGGCAGTTACAACGTGGTGGTGACAGACTATCTTGGTAAGAAAGTTGAAACTCTTGGTGAAGTGAGTTCTTCAGTAGTTGCGGTTAGTGGTATTGATTTATCAGGTCTTGTCGGTTCCTTGACTATTGATGTGACGGTGGCAGATGCTGCGGGGAATGTAGGACCTGTAGTTTCAGATTCCAGTTTAACATTGGATATCACACCAGCCTCAGATGAGGTAGTAAATGCTGTCTTTTCTACTTCAGCTACAGCAAGGGTTGGTTCTTTGGTCGAACTGGATGGGGTTTCGAATGAAGATGCAGTTTGGTTTGCTCCTGGAGGTACGACCACTTTTACTGAGAGTGAGATGATGACCCGAGCTGCGGGATCTGGTACTTCTCTGGCTGTGCCTTCTCTGGAAGGCGATTATGTCTTGTATATTGTGGATGCAGCAGGGAATATTTCTAATCCTTCCATAGCGGCTCTGACAGTTACTGCTTTTGATGGTGGTGTTAGTGCATCCTCTGTGTTGAGTATGCTGAACAAGGCGCCCCTCTCAGATTTGACTGTTGGTAGAAGCTATTCAGGGACTTTGGATCAACTGGTACAGGTTTCTTCCGGGGCCTCAGATCTTGATGGCGTCATTGCGTCTTTGGTTGCTATGGATGAGGGGACGGATTTAACGGTTGAGGTGTTGTCAGCGGCCATTAATTTGGCGGGGGGAAATGGATATGCCCTGACTGGTCCGGCTACAGCCCAGAATGTGAGAAGCCAGTTTGGACAACTTCCGCTACTGGCCTTGGGTGTAACTCCTGACTTTACGACCGATGAATTGATTGTTGCGTTAGCCAATGGTAATGCAGGGGATGTTAAGTCAGTCTATGACAATTTGGCGGAAAGAGTTGTCAACATGACAGTTAGACAATTGGAGACGGCGATTAAATTGGCAGAGGGCCACACAGGTTACGCTCTGGAGTCATCGGATGCCCAGGATGTGATAGACCAGTTTGGAGAAGGCGGAGGTTTAGCCTCCTTAGAGGTTTCGGACTTCACCTTTACGGCGGGAGATTTAATCATAGCGTTAGCCAATGGTAATTCTGGAGATGTCAAGTCGGTCTATGACAATTTGGCGGAAGGTACAGCGGGAAGTATGACGTTGGAGCAACTGGAAGCGGCCATCAACCTGGCGGAAGGAGATGATTACGCTCTGGAGTCATCGGATGCCCAGGATGTGATAGACCAGTTTGGAGAAGGCGGAGGTTTAGCCTCCTTAGAGGTTTCGGACTTCACCTTTACGGCGGGAGATTTAATCATAGCGTTAGCCAATGGTAATTCTGGAGATGTCAAGTCGGTGTATGACAATTTGGCGGAAGGTACAGCGGGAAGTATGACGTTGGAGCAACTGTCAACGGCTATCAAGCTGGCGGAAGGGCACGTTGGTTATACTTTGCCCTTGGCTGTGACAGCTCCAAGTGTGGTTGATCAGTTTAGCCAACCTCTGTTAAGTGAACTTGGAGGGTTAACCGGACCTTCCCTGAACCAGTTGGTGTTAGCCTTAGCGAATGCTTCGAGTGAGGATACGTTGGATGATGTCACTTCAGCGTTGAATAATTTGGGAGTTACTGGACTCACCTCAGGCATTCTTTCCGGCGCGATTAATATGGCTGGTGGCGGCGGTCATCCATATCCTTTTGCTGGTAATGTAACAGCCTCAGCTGTGATTAGCACACTAGGAGAACTTGATGAGATAGTTGAGATGAAAACGTTGATTGCGGCCGTGGCAAATGCTGAGGATACGGATGGCGATGGTCAGGTGAGTGTGGAAGAGATAATTCTTAAGGATACTTCGGGCGTATCTGTAAATTCAGCTACCTTGCAAGCATCCATAAATATTAATGATTCCAGTCGGGTTCTCCTGTTGTCGGAAGGCGTGACACCATCGCAGGTACTGACACAGTTGGAGTGGTTGAATCAGTTGGTTCCCCTCAATTCATTAAGGATAGCGTTGGCCAGTAACGATACCTTGCCAGAAGCCAGTGTGTCTCTGTCGATTGAACCCGTGTCTTTACTGGAGGCGGCGGTAGTCGCGGCCTCTGGAGGCGGCAGTTACACTGATGACAGTGTTGATTTTGTGGCGGCGTCAGCTCTGCTGAGCCTGGTTACACCGGACAAAAGTGTGGTTTCGTCCTCCGATCTTCGTCAGATGTTGAATACCTATACGAATGCTGAAGGTGTAACGTTTAAGGGTGCGGTAGCAGAACGTTTATCAGTGACTGTTTCTCAATTGAATGATGCGCTGACTGGCGGAGGTAACTTTGATGCTGATGCCCAGGATGTGGATTTGGATATTGTATCTGGTATGCTGAAGGTAGCTTTATTAGACTTGCAGGATGCGCTTCATACCAATACCAATAGTGAAGGTGTAACCAACTTCAATGCTGTTGCCGATGTGCTGGGAGTTAGTTCTGGAGATTTGGCTGATGCGCTGGTCTTAGGCCGGGTGGAAACTGTGAATACACTGCACTTTGTGCAAGGGTTAAACACGATGTCTCTGCCGAACAAGCCTCGTGTTCCTTATACAGCCAGGTCACTGGCGGAAACCATAGGTGATGTGACACTGATCATTCGTCTGAACAAGACCACGCAGCGTTTTGAGGCGTATGTGCCGGCGATAGAGAATGGAGATGGTTTTACGCTTCATCGTGGAGAAGGGTATATTATCAATACCACGGTGGCGAAGAGCCATGCTTTTACAGGCAAGGTTTGGGTAGATGCACCGCCTGCGTCTGACGGTAGTGGTGTGCTGTCGGCACCATCTTCAGTGCTTGATCTGTCTACCTGGGCCTTTGTGCTGGCAGGTAAGTTGCCGGTAGAACTGCAGAGGGATGTACCGATGACCTTCAGGTTGACTGATGCCTTGACAGGATTGGTATTGATGGAATCCCGGAGTGATGATGTGAGTAATCCTGTAGCCGAGTTATCTGGCAACAACTTCAAGTTCGCCATGGTGGACCAATTGAAAAGATCAGTGATTAAGCTTGGAGATGAGTTTAAGCTGG
>CAZPZZ010000203.1:0-5810 GCA_964591245.1 uncultured Vicinamibacteraceae bacterium
GCGAGGCGGCGACTTTGCAGTCTTTGTCCGACTGCTTCGCCGGGGTCGAGACGGCGCAGATCCAGCCCGGGGATGCGGTGGCGGTTTTCGGCCAGGGCAGTATGGGGATAGAGAGCATGCAGGCAGCGCGAGCCTGTGGGGCGGGGCAGTTGATTACGGTAGATGTGCGCGACGAGGCGTGCCAGATGTCGTTGGAGTTGGGCGCCGACTACGCGATCAACGCCAGCGCGGACGATCCGGTCGCGGCGATACGCGACCTGACCGGCGGCGAGGGCGCCGATGTGATCTTCGAGTGCGCAGGGGGTAGCGTTAAGCAGGGGCTGGCCGGAGATCGCGCGCTCAAACAGGCGATGCACGCAGTGCGCTCGGGCGGCAAGCTGGTGGGCGTGTCGTGGTTCGGCGCACCCTTGCAACTGGATGTGGATCTACTGCGCGAGCGCAGTTTGCGCTATCTCTTTCCCGATATCAGCTCGCAGGCGCACCTCGAGTACACGGTGCGGCTGGTGGCGACCGGACGCATTAGTATGGCGCCGACGATTCGGCATGTGCTGGAAGGGATCGACAAGGTGCCGGAGGCGTTTGAGATTACGGCAAATAAGGGGAAGTATCAGGCGATTAATCCGGCGCAGGTGGTGATGGTGGGGTAGGTGGCAGGGCGTTTTACGCTGTGGTTTGGGGTCGGGCGCAGGGCCGCCACCATACCCCACCGATGATACGCCCTATGGCACCTCCGGATAATTCAACGGCTGGCCAATCTTCCCTAATTCGTACTTTGAAATATGCCAGCGCCCCAGGTTAGCGCTCAGGAACAAATCTAGCTCCGGGCCGCAGAAAGCGATATTGGTCGGGGCGGCGATGGCGGTGCCGGCGTAATCGTCGGCGAGGACGTCGAGTTGGCCGTTGGCGGTGTACTGGTAGATGCGGTCCGGACGGTAGCAGGAACAGTAAACCGTGCCCTGGGAGTCGAAGGCCAGGCCGTCTGGGACGGTCTCGGGCAGGGACACCAGCATTTCTGCAGCGCCAGCCGAGCCGTCGTCGTTGATCTCGATGCGCGCGATGCCGGGGTCGGTGCTCATAGCTACGTAGAGGTACCTGCCCGCCGCGTCCATCGCCGTGCCGTTGGGGAATTCCGACAGGTCGCGGCTCCACACCTCGGCAGTTCCACCGGGGGCGATCTTGCAGATCCAGCCGTTGTTTTCGAACCAGCCCCCCGAATCCGAAACGTAGAGATTGCCGTGCGCGTCGAAGACCGGGTAGTTGGCGACCTTGAGTGGGGTATCGCCGGCGCGGTCGCAGTAGGTGCTGACGGTGCCGTCGGGGTCCACGCGCTTAACGTCGCCGACACAGACGTAGAGGCGGCGCTGGGCGTCCTGGCAGATGCCGCCGACGAAGCCGCCAACATTGGCAAATTCCTCGAAGGTGCGCGCCGCTAGATCAATGCGGTAGATTTGGCCGGCCTCGCCGCCGGCGTAGGCGTAGCCATCGCAGCCCCAGGCGATGCACTCGGGGTGGTCGAGGCCGCTGCCAAAATCGCCGATAATGGCGGAGACCTGGGTGTTGGTGTCTAGAAGGGCCATGGAAAATCTCCTTTAAGTGGATGGGTTGGTGGTCTGGTAGGCATCACGGGCCATTTTGAGATAGACGTCGTGGACCGCGGCTTTGAAGGGCTTGCGGGGTTGTCGCGGTGGGCGCAGTTCGGATAGGTCCCACCAGGCCAGTTCGTTGAGGTGGTCGGCGGGGACGGGGAAGGTCTCCTGGCGCACGACCTTGTCCTTGAGCCGGTCCGTCCATGCGGCGGATGTCATGGGCACCAGGCCGTCGTTGGGGCCTTCGCGCTTGGCGATGATCCTCCAGGATGGTTTCAGCGGGGTGAAGACCTGCGCGTAGTCCTGGTGGGCGGCGTAGGTGGCGTAGTGGACGGGGTTTTGCGCCTCGGCGTCGAGGGCGCGGTCGTTAAAGGCGGCGGCGGCTTCGGTGGAGAAGTTCCTGAAGCCCGCCATGTCGAGGCCGCATGCCTTCGCGGCGCCGATCAGCCAGCCCATTTTGGCCAGCCCGATATTGGCGAAGGAAGTACCGCGGTGCGGGGTGCCGACGGTGGTCAGGGTCGCCACGTGGTCGGCCATGTCGAAATCGACGATCATGTGGCGCGCGTCGAGGCCGCCCATACTGTGGGCGATAATGTGGACCTTGTCGGCACCGGTGCGGGCGCGTATTCCGTCGACGCGCACTTTGAGCGCGGCGGCGCGCTCCGAGGCGGTGGCGGCCCAGGGCACGCGCGGCGAATAGACCCTGTAGCCGTGGGCCTGCAAATAACTGGCGATGCCCGTGAAATAGTCAAATTTATCATGGGGATCCAGATGTCTGCGAACGCCGGGCCGTAGCATGGGGCGCCACAGCGCGTCAAAGGGGGCGATGCCGTGGGCGAGGACGACGGGTCGCCTCACGATGGGTGCGTCCCCGTAGCAAGCGCGTAGCGCGAGGGCAGCAGCCCGATCAGCACGATGGCGTCGAGTACCGGCATTATCGGGTCGGCGGCTAGGCAATTGAGTGCGGTGGGTACGGCGCCGGTGCGCGCCGCAACCGAATAGGCGCGGCAGGCATCGTCGCGGCGGCGGCCTGCCAGATAGCCGGATGTGATCCGCTTCATAGGGTAGTTCCTCGCAGGATTATGCACCGTGAATATACGCAAAATAGACCATCCGGTCCCGCGTAGTTTTAGCTTGCCAAAGAAGACTTTGTTTTCGCATATTGTCGCTTTGTTGCAACAAAGTGATGGAGCGCAATGCCGTGAAAGACATCATCCAGGAATTACTGGCCCCGACCGATATCCAGATCAACGGCGATCGGCCCTGGGATATACAGGTGCACAACACCGACCTCTACCAGCGAGTCATCAATGAGTGGTCGCTGGGGTTGGGCGAGGCCTATTTGGAGGGCTGGTGGACTGCCGAGTCGCTGGACCAGTTCTTCTACAAGCTGCTGCGGGGCGGCATCGCCGCCAAGGGGATGCCGCTGTCTAAGAAGCTCTTCCTGCTCAAATCGAGGGTGTTGAACAAGCAGAGCAAAAAGAAGGCGCGGGAGGTGGCCGATCTGCACTACGAGCTCGACGTCGACCTCTTTATGGCCTTCCTCGACCCCTACAACCAGTACACCTGCGGCTACTTCGAGGATACCGACGACCTCAATGTGGCGCAGGAGCAGAAGCTGGATCTGATCTGCCGCAAGCTCTACCTCAAGCCCGAGGACAAAGTCCTCGACATCGGTTGCGGCTGGGGCGGCTTCGCCAAGTTCGCCAGCGAGCGCTACGGCTGTCATGTCACCGGCATTTCGATCGCCGACGCACAGATCGAATACGCGCGCGAATTTTGCGAGGGGCTGCCTGTGGAGATTGTCAAATCGGATTATCGCGACCACCGCGGCGAATACGATAAAATCCTCTGTTGCGGGATGATCGAGGCGGTCGGCTATAAAAACTATCGGCCTTTTATGGAGGTCGCACACCGCAATTTGAAGGACGACGGGCTGTTCCTGTTGCACACTATCGCCCGCCATGATTCGGGCCTGGCGACCGACCCGTGGATCGACAAGTACATCTTCCGCAACGGGCAGTTGCCCTCGGCGATGCAGTTGAGCGAGGCGGCCGAGGATTTGTTTGCGCTCAACGATTGGCACAACTTCGGTGCCTATTACGACCCCACGTTGGTGGCCTGGCACAAGAACCTGAGTGCCAACTGGGACCGGCTCAAGGAGCGCTACGACGAGACCTTCTTCCGCGTCTGGGAGTACTACTTCCTCAGCTGCGCCGGCAGCTTTCGCGCCAACGAGAAACAGCTGTGGCAGATCGTTTTCGGCAAGTGGCCGGGGGCGGTGGCCGGTTACCAGAGCGTGCGCTAGAACAGACCGGTAATCTGCCCCTCCGCGTCGAAGTCGATCGACTCGGCCGACGGTTTTTTGGGCAATCCCGGCATCGTCATAATATCCCCTGTCAGTACCACCGCAAAGCCCGCCCCGGCCGAGACTTTGACGTCGCGGATCGGCACGTCGAAGCCGTGCGGCCGGCCCTTGAGCCCGGGGTCAGTCGATAGCGAGTACTGGGTCTTGGCCATGCACACGGGCAGATGCCCGTAGCCCTCCTCCTCCAGACGCCGGAACTTGCCGCGCAACAGCTTGTCGCCCATGATGTCGTTGGCGCCGTAGATCTCCTGTGCGACGGTGCGCGCCTTGTCCCATAGCTTCATGTCGTCGGGGTAGAGCGGCTTGAAGTCGCTGTGGGTATTTTCGGCGACCTGGACCACGGCGCGGGCCAAATCCTCGGCGCCGGCGCCGCCATTGGCGTGATGGCTGGCTGCTACGATTTCGACCCCGAGGTGCTCGCACTTATCGCGGATGCATGCGATTTCGGCCTCGGTGTCGGAGGCGAAAGTATTGACCGCGACGACCACCGGTAGACCGAAACGACGGATATTTTCGATGTGCTTTTTGAGGTTTTCGGTGCCTTCCGCGACCGCGTCGGCGTTGGGCTGGTCTATTTTTTTAAGCGACTGGCCGCCGTGGAATTTGAGCGCGCGCACGGTGGCCACCAGCACCACGAGGTCGGGTGCGAGGCCGGCCTGGCGGCATTTGATATTGCAGAATTTCTCCGCGCCCAGATCGGCGCCGAAGCCCGCTTCGGTGACGGTGTATTCAGACAGCGCCGTCGATAGCCGGGTGGCGGTGATTGAGTTGCAGCCGTGGGCGATATTGGCGAAGGGACCGCCGTGCACCAGCGCCGGGTTGCCCTCGAGGGTCTGTACCAGGTTGGGTTTGATGGCGTCTTTGAGCAGCACGGCCATGGCGCCGTGGACATTGAGGTCTGCGGCGCGGATGGTTTCGCGGCTGCGGGTCTGGGCGACGACAATCTTGCCGAGGCGCTCCTTGAGCTCGGCCAGCGACTGCGAGAGGCAGAGGATGGCCATCACTTCCGAGGCGACCGCGATGTCGAAGCCGGCCTCGCGCGGGAAGGAGTTGGCGGTGCCGCCCAGGCCGACGACGATGTCGCGCAGTGCGCGGTCGTTCATGTCGATGACGCGGTTCCAGGCGATGCGGCGCGGATCGATGCGGCGCGCGTTGCCGTGGTGGATATAGTTGTCGAGCGCGGCGGCGAGCAGGTTGTGGGCGGTGGAGACGGCGTGGATATCGCCGGTGAAGTGCAGGTTGATGTCCTCCATCGGTGCGATCTGCGCGTAGCCGCCGCCGGCGCCGCCGCCCTTCATGCCGAAGCAGGGGCCCAAAGAGGGCTCGCGCAGGCAGACGGTGGCGCGCTTGCCCAGGCGGTTGAGCGCGTCGCCGAGGCCGATGGTGGTGGTGGTTTTGCCCTCGCCGGCGGGCGTGGGATTGATAGCCGAGACCAGGACCAGCTTGCCGACGGCCTTGTCCCTTTGCGCGTGGCAGAAGTCGAGCGAGATCTTGGCCTTATCGCGGCCGTAGTGCTCGAGGTGGTCGGTGTCGATGCCCAGTTTGGCGGCGATAGCGCCGATGGGCAAGAGGTCGGTCTGGCGGGCGATTTCGATATCGGGTAACAAGGGTTTACTCCTGCATCTAATGTATGGATAGCTTGAGACGCGGGCTGCAATGGGCGTTGTGGGTGCCGTGGACCATATACTATGAGGACCACACTATTCTATAGGGTGCGGATGGTTGGGGCCGATCCAGTGGACCGCCTCGGGTTTTTCGACCGGGTCGATATTGAGGTTGACCACCACCGGCTCCTGGTCGGAGCGCACCAGCACGCAGGACAGCGGCTCGTCGTCGCTGGCGTTGATCTCCTGGTG
>CAZPZZ010000204.1:0-2487 GCA_964591245.1 uncultured Vicinamibacteraceae bacterium
GACCGCACGCTGTGCCTCGTCTAACGCCCGGTCGAGCGCGCCAGGCCTGGGATTGGAATAGAGTCAATGCTCTTCCACGTACAGCATGGATAGACAGGTCCTGGCATCCGCGTGGGCTGGCTCTTCTTCGATTGCGCGTTCGAGTGCTGTTCGGATTGCCATAGATTCGTCGGGGAGCCGGTTCCAGGAACTGCCAGGTGGCGACGGCAGGACACGCCCATCGTGCCGGGGAGGGCGTCACACAGGAGGGAGTTGGCTGGTCAGGGGTGGAACCTGACGCACGTTCCACGAAGTATCGCGGGTGACGACGAAACAGTACAAGGCTGTCGTGTCCATTGGTCAGCATGACGGCGACGCGAAAACGACCGACCCATTGGTTGGCGTAGTGAGGGGGGCCTCGGTCCAGGTTGCCACATCGGACGTCCGAAAGTGTGGTGGAGCTGCAGGGTGTGCCAGAAACACCCCACGCTGGTGTGTCCGCCCTTGATGCATTCAGTCTGGCGTCGGTTGGCCGCCAGAATCGCCTGCGCATGGATTGCAAGCTGTGGTATCGCGAGAATTGCGTCGTCATGGGGCGACCACGGTGGAAGCAACCGCGTCAGCGGATGGCGTTGGTGCCCGATTCAATGGTCCAGTTGCTCGGTTCAAACTGGCATGCGTGGTGCAACGTGCGGTTGGGTCTGCGGAGTAGCTCCGTCCCGCGTTGACGTGTGTGCCGATTTTGGTTTTGCCAGCGGTTGCGGTTTGCAGAAGTTGCACTTCTCGGTCCCAGGCAGAAACCGGCGTGAGTGTCGGGGAGACACGCCAGTTTGAGGACGCTCGAAGGGGGGAGTAGAGCCGTATGTGACAAAGAGGAGCACCATGACACCACGGAAACTACGTGCAGAACCAGTACAGCGCTATGTCCGATTCGTACCCACGATGTTGCTCATTGACGATGATGTGCTCGAAGCAGTGCGTTGTATTGCGGAAGACGAGGGGTTGAGCACGGGCGAGGTCATGTCACGACTCGTCCGGCGGGCGTTCACACAAAGCCCGAAGTGAGTCTGCGTCAGCGCGTTGTTTTTCAGGAGGGGGTGAGGAGATCGGCATGCTCCTGGTAGAGGGGGAGGCGTTTATTTTCACGTATTCCGAGTGAGGGGATGGCCATGGCCTGGCCTGAACGGTGCGGGTGTGTGCCCGGACAGCAGGCTCGTTGCGATACGATCAGCGTTGTGAAAGGAGTTTCGTGATGTCGCCGTCCTACACGAAGTTTTCGTCTAACGTGCAACCCGAAGGTGCGTTTACCGTTTTGGCCGCTGCACGCCGTCTGAGTGCGGTTGGCAAAGAGGTCATCGAACTTGAAATCGGCGATAGTCCATTTCCCTCGCCAGACGAAGCGATCGAGGCTGGAGTTGAGGCGATACGAGCCGGACAAACTACCTACGGGCCGTCGGCTGGCCTCCCGGAGTTTCGTAGTGCCGCAGCCGTTTATCTCAAGGAACAGCACGGGCTTTCAGTGACGGCTGACCATGTCGTTGCGGGGCCAGGTGCGAAGACATTCGAGCAGTTGTTTTGTGAGACGTTTCTGGATACGGGAGACGGTGTTCTGGTATTCAGTCCGTATTTTCCTACGTACGCAGCGAACATCGCCCGTCGCGGGGCGAGGATGGTTTTGTCGAGTTTGCGTGCGTCCAGAGCCTTCCGGCCGGAACTCGATGATGTTCGCCGGTTCCTGGATGAGGACGCTCGGCCCAAGGCCATTTTCCTGAATAGTCCCCACAATCCGACGGGAGGCGTGGCGCTTGAAGAGGATCTACGCGGATTGGCTGATCTTATCCGCGGACGAGATGTGGCGGTGTTTAGCGATGAGCCCTATGACTGCATGGTCTGGGAGGGGCGTCATCAGTCATTGTTGGCTCAACCGGGCATGCTTGAGCAGCCCGTGGCTGCCTACACGTTCAGTAAATCATTCAGTATGAGCGGCTGGCGGCTCGGCTATGCGGTCTCGAGTCCTGAGACAATTGCGGTGTTCGATCTACTGACCAACACTGCTCTTTCGTGCGTGCCGCCGTTTACTCAGCGGGCGGGCATTGCCGCACTGCAGCGCGGGCGGCGCTATCGAGACGAGCGGATGCAGGAGTTTCGGGTGAAAGTTGAACTCCTGGTCAAGGGATTGAACAGGATTGACGGTATCAGTTGTCTGATGCCGGGGGGCACTTTTTATGTCTTTCCTTCCGTAGGGAGCATCTGTAACCGGCTTGAGATCACGTCACACGGGTTTGCGATGTATCTTCTGGAAGGAGCCGATGATCGACGTGGTGTGGCGTGTTTAGGTGGCGAGTGTTTCGGGGCGGCTGGTGCGGGATTCTTACGACTGAGTTGTGCCCAACCGGATGATCGCTTGACTGCGGCCATGTCTTTCTTGGGCGAGGCCGCGACCCGAAAAGACCGGGTCGCCACCTACCTTGAGACGCACCCAGAGTATCGTCTTGCGAGTCCGTACCC
>CAZPZZ010000204.1:2587-5793 GCA_964591245.1 uncultured Vicinamibacteraceae bacterium
AACCCTTCGACGATGAGATACTTTCCTGGCTTGACCGGCACGTCCTCGGTACGGCGTGTATGCGTGGTGAAGTCGTAGACTGGTCGACGGATCGGCTGTCCGCCGCGTAGTGCTACCAGATCGGCAATGAATCGGTCCCACTCAAATGCCTCGGGGACATCGAAGTTCTGGTGTTGGCGAATGCTCGGATCGAGGTGGGTCAGATCATGGTAGTAGGCATCCATCGGAAGTATCGCGGCATTGCCCAGGGCGAGGCTCAGTGCCTGGGCGAGGGTCGTTTTCCCGGCGCCAGACCCACCCGCGATACCAATGAGGCGGGGATGCGGGGGCGCGAGGGTCTTCGGGTGAGGTGCCGAGGATGTCTGGGGCATAGCGATTCTTCGGAGAGGCTCTCCTCATTGTTTGTTGTTCAATGAGTAAGATACGTCAACGTCGATTGATGCTCCACCGGACCGTGAAACCGGGTCTCCCCAATCTCTCGTGTAATTGCAGGCGGTCGCCACAAAGGAGACATCGATGTCTCCGGGGCAGGGGCATTTCACTTCGCTGACCAGGAAGGTGTGGAAGCGGGTGTGGATCGGCTCACACCTGGGTATGACGCGACCGTCCGGGCAACGCTTGGCTCTTTGCTCAGGCCAGTGAAAGAGCGTGAGGCATGATTATGAAGATGATGTGGGCATCCAACAAAGCGACGGCACTTCCATGGTCCACGTTGGTCTGGCTTGTTTGGTTGTTGGTGCCGAGTCAGGTAAGTGCGCAGCCAACCGGTCCACCGTTCCCGAGCGATGGCGCCAGATTGGTCAACGAGAACGATCTCGTCACGATCTGGGATGTGACGCGAGCATCAGATGCGAATGCACCGATGCATGAGCTTGCCGTTGATCAGGTGTCGGTGACTCTTACACCCGGAACGGTCAAGATCACGAGGTTGGATGGCAGTTGGACTATCGAGCATGAGCCTCTCGGGTTTGTGCGGTTCGAACCGCGCGGCGCGACGCGGTCCGTCGCTGTCACCAGTGGCAACTCGAGCCGTGTTGTCGTCTTTCAGTTGAAGGCGGGTCCTGATTCAGTGTGGCCGATGACGGATGGTATACCTGGGCAATTTCCGCGTCTCGGGGCTGAAATGCTCTTCGAGACAGACGGATTTCGCGTCTGGGACCAGACCTGGTCAGCTGGAGTCCGGATCGCGAACCATTTTCACTATGTGCCGACGGCGGCGGTGTTTCTGGATGGGGGCGCGTTGCGCACGCTCGATGCGAATGGTCCGAATCCCCCGTTCTCCAGAAGTCTCGGAGATGTGATTGCCAGTACGTCTCCCATGGCGATACCGCATTCAGAAGAACATGTAGCGGGACAGCCGAGAGCGATCTGGATTGAGTTCAGACCCGCTCGACCGTGAAGGCGGCTGGTCGGGGGATCGACATCTGTCGTGTTAGGGCTCAGAGTCGGCGTGGCTTGAGACCTGGAACTCTGTGGATGTTGCTGCCGTGAGTGCCTTTGCCTGATTTGTCGTGCAACGGGATTTTGCGTCAGTGAAAACGGAATATGCTGTTCATCACCAGGGCAATTTGATCGCGTTTTCATCGCAATTCTATTGTTGAGAACGTGTTCGGCGAAGCCACCGGGCTCGTTGGTTTTTTTGATTGTGTACTTGTATTTCCTGGAATAGGTGAGAGCCTGCTGCAGTGGGGAGCTTCCTCGTGGGCGATGCGTGGGTAGGCTGGCTTGGGGCCGGCGTGCTGGCCGTGGGGGCCTACCTGCTATGGCGCTATCGCGGCGCGTTACGTGGAACGGGGGAGAAGCCTTGGGCTTCGGGGCAAGACGCTCCTGGAGGGGAAGAGGGTGTCTCTGCCGGGGCCGAGGGGATTGAGCCGGCCGAAATGGCCCCTGTAGTCCGCTTGAATGACGAAGCAGCTGTCGTTGTAGAGGTTCCGGCGCCTACCACGTCTGATGGGATCGAGGAAGAGCGGGCATCGCGATCCGACGAATTGACATCGATCATCGAAGCACTCATTTTCGCGTCTCCTGAACCGCTGACACTCAAGAAGCTCCTCCGGCTACTCAAGGGAAAACCAGAACAGGACGTGGAAGCGGCACTTCTGGCGTTGCGTGCGGATTATGAGCAGCGCAGCGGCCTGCAGATGGTGGAGGTGTCCGATGGGTATCAAATCTGTGCGCGTCCCGAGGTGCACGAGTGGGTACGTCGGTTGCTCAACGAGAAGTCGAAGCAGCGATTGTCCGCCCAGGCACTCGAGACACTGGCCGTGATTGCCTACAAGCAACCCATCACCGGAGCCGAGGTGGCGGAGATCCGGGGCGTCAATACGTCAGGCGTGGTCGGCACCCTGTTGGAGCGCCAGTTGGTGAAGGTGGTCGGGCGGAAAGGGGTGGTTGGCCGGCCTTTCCTCTACGCGACGACCCCGGAGTTCCTCAACTGCTTTGGGCTGAGTGCTCTTGATGATCTCCCCAAGGTGGAAGAGATGGCCGAGGCACTGGGAATGAAAGTTCCGGCTGCGCTCGCTGCTCCGACGCCGGTGACCGAACCGTTACCCTTCGAGGACGAGCCGGAAGTGCGAGAGGCCACCAAGGTTTCTGAGTCTTCCGCACCGGAGTCGGTGCATTGATGCCCCACGTCGCCGACAAAGTCGACGTAGATTGGCGCTGGTGAGCGCAACGGGGTCGTGGCCTTCTCGTACCTGCGAGAACCGGCGGTGCGACAACTGCTTCAACGGAAGCCTTCACTTCAGACAGACCCCGGGGCTTCAGTGGTTTCCGTGAGGGGGTCACGGCTCATGATCACCCTTGTCGGTGGCCGTGTTCGTCCGCGTCTATTGGAGTGAAGGGCGCAGCCCCGCAATGCTCGGACTCCACCTGGAGGGTCGCGTGCCGGACCTGGAACTTCTCACGAAGCAGTGTGCGGGCTGCCGCTTGGACATTCGGCTGATCGGCGATCAGGTGCGCGGTGACGATGGGAGCGTTCCCATCCAATGTCCATACGTGCAGGTCGTGGAGGCAGCACACTCCATCTAGATCATTCAAGGCTGTGCGCATGGCCGGGACGTTGGTCGTTGGTGGCGGAAGTTGCAGCAGGACGCGTCCGCTGTCTCGGAGCACGCCCCAGGCTCCGAAGAGCACCAAAACAGCGATGATTACGCTGATAACCGGGTCCGCAAGCCACATGCCACGCATGACCAGTATCGCAGCGA
>CAZPZZ010000205.1:0-5761 GCA_964591245.1 uncultured Vicinamibacteraceae bacterium
GCGGCGGACGGTGTCGTTACGCCCAAGTGGCGGCTAACGAATTTCGTGCGTTCAGGGAATGCGACATGGCCAAGAACTACCCACGCTTCATATTCGTGCTCTTCGTCATTGCCGTGTGCAGGACGCCGCTGTACGCGGGGCAGGAGCCGACGCTACAGGAGGTCTCCGACATTCGCGCCCTGGCGGAGCAGGGGAATGCCGAGGCGCAGTTCGCGCTCGGAAGAATGTATGCGGAAGGACTGGGCGTCGCGCAGGACGAGGCGGACGCGTTGGCGTGGTACGGACGTGCGGCCGAGCAGGGGCATACCGATGCACAGCGCGAAGTGGGCCCTGATTACCTGGGCGCCATCTATGGCATCGCGCCGCCAAACGCAGCCATTACAGTCGTGCAAGCGGCTCCAACGCCACAGGACGTCGCTGGCGTGCGTGCTCGCGCGGAGCGGGGAGATGCAACGGCTCAGTACCGTCTTGGAAAAATGTACGAGGTGGGCCGAGGCGTGTCTGGGAACCTTGCGGAGGCCGTCGACTGGTATCGGCGGGCCGCGGAGCAGGGTCATGTCCAGGCGCTGTACGAAACTGCAAGAAGGTTTGGTTCCGGTAGAAACATCGAACAAGACTTTGGCGAAGAGAGGCGGTTGTATCGCCTGGCGGCGGATCAGGGGCATCCGAGGGCGCAGCGGCAGCTTGCGCTCGCGTACAGTAGGGGCGATGGCGTCCCCAGGGACCCTGCGCAATCCGAGGCACTGTACCGTTCGGCGGCCGAGGGGTTCCGTCGGGCCGCGGAGGGAGGCGAGGGTCGGGCGCAGTACGAGCTCGGAGAGCGGTATACCCGGGGCGAAGGCGTGCCGGACGATGCTGCCCTGGCGGTTGCGTGGTATCGACGTGCGGCGGTCTCGTTCCGGCGAGCAGCTGAGGCAGGGGATGCGGAGGCGCAGTATGAGCTCGGTCGCCTGATCGACAACACCGTGCTCAAGATGTCTCTCGGATTTCCCAATCTGTGGTCGGGTCCGGTTCCGCCCGCGGATGATGGCAGGTGTGCGCAGTGTTCCCTTCTTGATCGCTGGGCGTTCGCATGGTTCATGAGGGCGGCAGAGCAGGGATACGCCGAGGCGCAACAGGCCGTTGCGTGGGCGTATGCCTCAGGTGAAGGGGTGCAGCGCGACGCTGCCGAGGCAGTCGTGTGGTACCGCCGGGCCGCCGAGCAGGAACATGTGTTCAGCCAGGCGAGTCTTGCCCGGTTGTATGCCCGCGGGGACGGCATTCCGCAAGATGACGCCGAGGCAATCAGGTGGTATCAGCGTGCGGCCGACCAGCACGATGGCGCTGCCGCGGCGGCAATCGCCGAGTTGTGGGCTGAGGGCAGAGGCGGTCCACGCGATGATCTCGCAGAGCTTCGGCGCGAGGTCGCGGACGCGTTCGAGGAGATGTCTGATGTGTCCAGGGTTCAGGGGATCCGGATCGAGGAGGAGTGGCGCGGGTTTGGGGCACTGTCGCACACACAGAGCGACTATGTACTCGAACGCGCGTCAGAGGGGTTCGAAGGGTCCGGGAACTTGTCCGCAGCGTCGTCGTCTAACGGCCAAGAGGAGGCACGGTTGGACATTAGCATTCCTGTGGAGGCCGTCGAAGGGTTCCTACGGGGGCTAGCGGAGTCGGCGCTCGAGGAGGGCAATTATGTTCCACGGCGCATCATGACCGACAGTTATCCGTCGATCCGGATCGAGTTAGACCTGGACACGGAAACGCTGGTGTTCTTTTCCACCTCGCAAGGCGCTGACGCGACGCCCTGGGGAGTGACCCTCGCGGGTGTCACCCGTGTGCCGGCGGCCTATGTCATCAATACGGCCGCTCCGATGGATGCACTCGTAACGCTGGACCCCTATCTCGACACTGACGCGCGATCAGCTCTGGTTGACCGCGTGCTCGGGCGCTAGACCAATACCTTGCGGGTATCGGGTGCGCGAAGAGAGGACGCACGCCGGTGGCGTACGTGCGATTGAAAGAGGACGGGGCCACGGCGCGACACCGTTGGCCCCATCTGGTTCGCGTACGACGGCCCTCCTAGGGGGCTTGCACGGTGATCGCGTTGATGATCACGGGATCGATCGGCACATCCTGGTGAGTGCCCTGGGGACGCGTCTCCACGGCTGCGATGGCGTCGACGACATCCATCCCCTCCGTGACCCGGCCAAAGACGGCGTATCCGAACTCCTCCGGTGTATCGCCGCGGTGATCGAGCCCGCGGCCCGCGTTGTCGCGGACGTTGATGAAGAACTGCGAGGTCGCGCTATTGATGGCGTTCGTACGCGCCATGGCGACGGTTCCACGGGTATTGCTGATCCCGTTGTCGGCTTCGTTCGGGATGGGCTCGCGGGCGAATTTACGCGTCAGGTCGGCCTGGAAGCCACCACCCTGCAGCATGAAACCGTCGATGACCCGATGGAAGATGGTGTCTGGATAGAAGTCGGAGTAGACATACTGCAGAAAGTTCCCAACGGAGATCGGGGAGCGATCCTGGAAGAGCTCCATCGTGACATCACCGTGATTCGTCTGCATGACGACGGTCGGGTTGCCGGCCACGGTCCCCCCGGTCGCGAGCCGGATACGGTACACCCCGGTGCTCGCTGTCATATAGAGCGTCTGCCCGTCTTCCGCCCAGGCGACGTTGGCGACCACCTCTCCCGGCATGATGGTGCCCAGATGCACGCCATCCCATCCCAGCACCCAGACGCCGCCCGGACCAGTCGCGAAGAGGTTGCCCGCGAGGTCGACCTTCATGCCGTCGGCGGCTCCGGCGTCGGTTTGGTCGTTGACATCGTAAAAGACCCGTCCGTTCGAGGCCCCGTTCTCGTCAAGGTCGTAGACCATCCAGATCTTCTCGTTCTCATCGGAGTTGGCCACAAAGAGCTGCGTTTCGTCAGGGGAGAGGGCGATGCCGTTGGGACGTGACTGGTCACGGACGAGTAGCTCCAGTTCACCGTCCGGGCGCAGGCGGTAGACGCCGTTGAAGTCGAGTTCGCGGAGTGGTGACTCCTCGAGCCCCTCCAGGCCGTACGAGGGGTCCGTGAAGTAGAGTGATCCGTCCGCACCAAAGGTGGCGTCGTTCGGGCTGTTGAGGCGATTGCCCTCGTAGTTGTCGACGAGCACCGTCCGGCTGCCGTCCGCCTCGATCCGCGAGATGCGGCGATTCCCGTGCTCGCAGATCACGAGCCGCCCTTCACTGTCTAGAACCAGCCCGTTCGAGGAAATGGATCTGAGCCCCTCGCGATCCCCCTCGAACACCGGGTCGATGAACGGGCTCGCCCCCTCGGCTTCCGTCCACTGGTGAATGGCGTTCGCCCGGACGTCCGAGAAGAGGAGTCGGGATTCTCCGCGGATCCAGACCGGACCCTCCGTAAACTCGTAACCCTCGGCCAGTTTTTCGATTGTGGCCCCGGGCGGGACCAGGGAATCGAAGCGGGGATCCACTCGCAGGATCCGTCCCACCCCTGCCGCCTCGCCGACCTCGAGTTCTTCTGGTGGTTCCTCCGGCGCCCCGCCGCAGGCCATCGTCCAGGCCGCGAGTGCGGCCACCATCGTGAGACTGGTCCATTTCATCATCTTGTCCTCGTTCGGGGTTCGCTGGGTTCCACGTGGACGCCCACGGTACTGTTGCTCGAGCAGCGTTTCCTCTGCGCGTGATCAGCGTGCGACCACGCGTGCTCCCGATGCAGATACGGTCGGGTCCGGCTGATTACGGAGGATACCGTTTTTCGCATGACGATGGCTTGGATCAGCACGATACTCGCGTGTCAGAATCTGATGACGCCTTCGGTGCCATTGATGTCAATCGTGGTGCCCAACTCACGGGACAGGCGCTGCATTCGTTCGAGAATCTTTCGGCTCAACTCGGGTGACGCAGTGCGTGGAATACCCAGTCTGGAGTTTGGCAAATCCACGCCCAGCTCGACAGGGTGGAGTCGCACTTCCGCCAGCGCACCGGCTTCGTAGCGGGTGACCGCCACCAGGCTTTCGAGGCTCTGCGACGTGCCGTCGAATGCCCGTGCGAATCGCTGACGGGTCGACTGTGGTGTCGGATCCGTCATCCCTGTTTGCACGTCGAGGGCCCATTGGCCTTCGCGGAAGAACTCGCCGAGTCCATAGAAAATCGGTTTCCCCTTGTAGATCTCGATGCCACGCAGCATCTGGACCCCGTGCCCGACGAATACGTCGGCGCCATTGTCAATCGCCTGGTGCGCGAGGTCGACGTAGAACGCCGGCGGGTGCGTGCCGAAGTGCATGCGTTCGAGCACGGACTGCCCCTGGTGTGCGTGCATGGTCGCCACCACGAAGTCGGCGTAGGTCTTGGCCGCGCGAATGCTGCGGAGGATACGTGTC
The DNA here is from genome assembly GCA_964591245.1 of uncultured Vicinamibacteraceae bacterium. Lineage (GTDB taxonomy): Bacteria > Acidobacteriota > Vicinamibacteria > Vicinamibacterales > UBA8438 > CAZPZZ01. Next base: position 4,378 of record CAZPZZ010000205.1, read on the forward strand.
ACATCGGCCTCGTTCATGGCATAGTCCACCGTGCCTGGCACCTCGCCCGGTCCGGCTGCCCGGTAGGTTGGGTCCTCGCGGCCAGAATTTGAGGCGAAGAATCGCAGCCGATCTGCAGGCTCGTCAACCGGCATCGGTCGGGGGTTGTCGTAGCGTCCCTGGTAGTCCAAGAGTTCGTCGCGGACCTGGCGGAGTGCGGCGAGCTGCCTCGGGCTGAGAAGGATGGTTTCGGTGTAACGCAGCATGTTGAGGCCGGCGCGTCCGGCGAGATTGCCGTTGCGGTGGGTCGCGGCGAGCCGCTGATGGAGGACGAACGTCGGGGTGTGCATGCCCACCATGGCCACCCGGCCCGCCGGCAAATCAAGGAACGCGGGCGCGGCGGCCTCATCGAGATTCTTGCCAGAGCCGGCATGGGTGACGCCCGCCTCGTCGAGTAACGCGTTCGTCGCGAACATGCCGGCCGCTTCGGAATCGAATAGGTGGTTGTTCGCGCGGTTCACCATGTCGAATCCCATGGCCTTGAGGTCTGCGGCTACCTCGTGGCTACCCATGAAGCTATTCATCGGACCGTCGAACTGCCGCAAATGACTGAGTGATCCTTCCAGGTTCCCCACGGCGAGATCCGCCTCGCGGATATGACGCAGCGCCGAGCGGACCGCCGGGTCGGCGGACTGGGAGGCGGGGCGGCGGATAATCAGGTCGCCCACGCTCGCGACCGTGAACGTGCCCGGCATGCTCATGGTCATGTCCCGGGGATCGACGGGCGGCGGTTGGGTCTGAGACTGGATCAGAACGCCGAGGGCGAGTAAACAGGCAGCCATCGCGAGGGTGAGACGGATATGACCCACGGGTCCTCCTTGGATTGAGAGGGTTCGGCCGGAGGATGTTTCTCTGGTGGGAGTGCACAGCTCTCCTGGACCGGTTCACGTCTACGCTCGACCTCGCGTCCCAGACCCGCATCTAGCGATTGTTCCGCCGGTGCGCGCAGGCGACCCGTCCAATCGGGCATGTCGTATGGAGAATGCCCGCCTTGGGGACTGAGGTCAAGGCCGGTGTGGCGACCGAGACGCCGGCGATGCTGAAGGTCGGCAGTGGTCTCCTATTCGGGTCGCGGGAACCTTCGGGAGGGGAAGCTGACCTGGTTCGGGAAAGCGTCCGGTTGCAATATCATCCGGCGAGGGACTCGCGTTCGGGACCTCTGGCGTGAGGCCCTGTTTCCGGGAAACGTGCAATCGTGCCAGACTCTTGGGGCACGGCACACGACGAGGATCGAGACGGAGGATATGCATGGAGAAGCGGGCACTCGTAGGGACAGTGGTTGGAGCGGTACTACTGGTGGGTATCGCCGCCTGGGTGTTCACCGCTCCGTATCTGGGTAACGAGG
>CAZPZZ010000206.1:0-5742 GCA_964591245.1 uncultured Vicinamibacteraceae bacterium
GGGAAGACGGTGACCGAACTCTCGGCTGACATTACGTGGCCGCTCGAACCGGGTACCGACCTCGTGGTTCAGCTCCATCTGTTGCCGGAAGCAGTTGATGTCGAGGTCCGCCCATTGGTGGGTTTGTATTTCAGCGATGAGCCTGCCACACGGACGCCGATTTCTTTGCTGCTGACGTCAAAGGTTATTCGTATTCCTCCGAATGAGGCGTCCCATGTTGTTGTTGATCGATATCGGCTGCCAGTGGCGGTCGATGTCCTCGGTATTACGCCTCACATGCATTTTCTCGGGAAACGAGTCGTCGCTGTCGCTGAAGAGCCGGACGGGACGGAAGTTCGTCTTCTGCGCATTGATGACTGGGATTTCAACTGGCAGGACGAGTACCGCTATCTGGAGCCGGTTCGATTGCCGGCGGGTACACGGATCTCGGTCGAGTTTACCTTCGATAACTCCACGGCCAACCCACGCAATCCCCATGACCCGCCGGTGGGGGTTGGTTTCGGCCCGAGGGCGAGTGACGAAATGGCGGAGCTGATGCTGCAGCTCCTTCCTGTGGGGGATGCGAACGAGCTCAAGCAAAGCTTGTCACTCAAGCAGGTACGTGACGATATCTTGGGCTATCAGTCGCTCTTGAGTGTGGACCCCACGGATCATGTGAATCAGACCGCGCTGGCGGTTCGGTATCTTGATGTGGGAGAGGTCGCGCTGGCACGGCAGCACCTCACAGAAGCGTTGAGTGCGGTTCCAGATTTTGCGGATGCCCACTTCAATCTGGGCGTTGTGCTTCTGAATGAGGGCGATGTAGTGGGAGCGATTGCCTCTTACCGAAGGGCGGTCGAGCTTCAGCCGGCCTACCCTGAGGCACACAATAACCTCGGAGCGCTTCTGGGTGCCACCGGGGCTGTCGACGAGGCCATGGGGCACTATCGGCAGGCGCTGCTCTACGATAGCCAGCACTCGGGGGCGCACTACAATTTGGCGAATCTTCTGCTACAACGTCGTGCGACTGATGACGCAATTTCGCACTTTCGACAAGCGCTGGCGGCTGAACCGACGGACACCGACGTACTGAATGCACTGGCTCGAGTGCTCGTCGGCGAGGGGGCCGCGTCGGAGGCTGTGCCGCTGTTTACGCGGGCGGTTGAGCTGAATCCAGAGTTGGCGCCGCCACTCCTCGGCTTGGCGTGGGTTCGAGCGACGGCGGCGGACGAGATGCTTCGCAACGCAGTTGAGGCAGTGGCGCTAGCAGAACGTGCGGAGGAGATCGTTGGGCAGGATCACCCAGAAGTGCTCGACACGCTGGCGGCTGCGTACGCGGCGGCGGGCGAGTTTGAGAATGCGGTGGAGACTGCAGGCCGTGCCCTTGTGGCTGCTCGGCAAACCCCTGACTTTGCCGATCTTGTCCCAGTGATCGAGTCGAGGATGCGGCTTTATCTTCGCTTTCGGCCCTATCGCGCTGAGTTTTAGTAGGGTTTCACGCCAGTCCGTTGGGAAGCGTTCCTTTCCCGGCTGGGAGGTTGGAACCGGGCGTCATCGTGGCTGTCCTCCCTTTGTAGGATAAAGTCACACGTCAGCCTGGTCCGTCAGAGGCCGTTCCATTGACGTCGCTGGCTGATGGCTGTTTGTTATCGTGGTGAGCGGTAGCCGTGATCTGGTCAAAGTCTTCGACAAGCGTTGGGAGCAGTAGCCGTGCTGGGGCCTTTGCGGTCCTGTGTCGGGCGTGTTTCGGTTGGGCCCTGCTTGCGGTGCCGGTGGTGGCCCTGAGTCAGCCCGCATCGCTCGGAAGCGCGGCGCCAACCTTTGCCGAAATTGCGCCTATCGTCTTTGCGCATTGTGCGCCATGTCATCGCCCGGACGCAGTGGCCCCCTTTTCCCTCTTGTCGTATGACGACGTTCGTCAACGCGCGAACCGGATCGCAGAAGTCACGGCACAGCGTCTCATGCCACCCTGGAAGCCGATAGACGGTGAAGGGGGGCCCTTCCTCGGAAGCCGGCGGCTGTCTGATGTGGACGTGCTCCGTTTTCGGCAATGGGCCGACGCGGGAGCGCCTCTTGGAGATCCGAACCAGGTTCCCCCGCCGCCAACCTGGCCGTCGGGGTGGCGCCTTGGTGTGCCCGATGTGGTTGTCACCATGCCGGAGCCCTATGTGATGCCGGCGGACGGTTTGGATCGATTCCGTAACTTCGTGTTACCGATTCCGACGGACCAGCCACGGTTCGTGTCTGGTTTTGAGTTCAGACCCGGTAATACACGCATCGCTCACCATGCGAATATTCGTATCGATCAAACCCGTCGTTCGCGTGAACTCGATGCACAGGAATCTGAGCCTGGCTACGAGGGCCCACTCAGTGCCCAGGCCCGGTACCCGAGCGGGCATTTCCTTGGATGGACCCCCGGCCAATTACCGCCGCTCGCCGAGCCCGGGATGGCCTGGGTGCTTGCGCCGAACAGCGACTTCGTGATCCAACTCCACATGCAGCCGAGCGGAGAGGTTGAATCTTTGCAGGCGAGTGTCGGCCTGTACTTTACTGACGATCCTCCTGACCGGCTTCCGATGATGCTTCGGCTGGGACGTCAGAATATCGATATTCCACCGGGCCAGTCGCAGTACGTGATTCGAGATCGCTTCCAGTTACCGGTAGACGTTGAATTGATTGGTGTGCAGCCGCATGCCCACTTTCGAGCTACCGATATCAAGGGAGTGGTGACCTTTCCGGATGGGCGCAATGATTGGCTGATTCACATACCAGAGTGGGACTTCGATTGGCAGGATGTGTACCGGTACGAGGCGAGACGTTTACTTCCGAAAGGAACGACCGTCTCGATGGAGTACACCTACGACAACTCGGCAGCGAATCCGAGAAATCCGGATCGGCCACCGCGCCGGGTCAAGTTTGGTCAACTCTCAAGTGATGAAATGGGTGATCTGTGGCTGCAACTGTTGCCACGGACTGAGGCAGATCGTCAACTGCTGATTCGTTCAGTGATGCCGAAGGTGATCAATGAGGACATTGTTGGATACGAGTCGATGATCAGTGTCGACCCCGATAATGCGGTGTTGCACCGTGACGTGGCGGTGCTCTACTTGAGTGTCAATCGTTCGGCCGCGGCCATTCAGCACTACGAGCGTTCACTGGCCCTCGATCCTGGATCGGAGACGGCTCACTATAACCTGGGGATATTGTTCGCAGAGCAGGGGCAGCTCGAAAACGCGAGGAGGCATTTGCGGCGTGCGGTGGCACTGCGACCGGACCATGGAGAGGCCCATAACAATCTCGGAGCGATTCTGTTGTCGCTCGGGGCCACGGAAGAGGCCATTCCGCACCTCCGGCAGGCCGTGTCGTTAGAGAGGAGTAATGCCGCCGCCCACAACAATCTCGGCCAGGCGTTGGTGTCGACAGGTCAGGTTACGGCTGCGGTCGAGGAATTTGGTCTGGCCCTAGAGATTGATCCTGAGATGGTCGATGCCCACCAGAATCTTGGCAATGCCTTGGCCGTGACTGGAGATCGGCGTGGAGCGATTCGACACCAGAGGCGTGCACTTGAATTGGCTCCTGGGGCCGTCGCGTCCATGACCGCGGTGGCCTGGCTGCTGGCGACTGATAACGAAGTCACGCTAGGCGCGGCGGAGGAGGCCATCGAGTTGGCGGAGCGCGCGACAGCACTGACCAATCGACAGAGCGCTATGGTTCTTGATGCGTTGGCCGCCTCGTATGCAGCGGCAGGTCGCTTTCAAGAGGCAGTGGAAACACAGCAGCGGGCGGTGGAATTGGCCGAAGTCGCGGGCGCATCTGGCACCGTCAGTGAATTACGCCGCCGGCTGGCGCTCTATCAACGCGGTCGGCCGTTTCGTATCGGTTAGGTCGTTCTCCTCACGATATTCTTTCATCGGGTCGGTGCGCTGGTGTCTTATCGCACCGGAGTGGCTCGAACTGTGGCGTCGTCCCGCATCACCTCGATCTCGATGTCCAGGGTCTCGGCGTAACGTTGCTCTGTCGGCCGCACATAGGTCAGGACATACTGGCTGAGTATTTCCCTGGCTACCTCGAGCAATGGCTGTTCGAGTCGGGCCCTCGCGTAGAGGTTGAAGAGGCGTCCGCCGGTTCGTTGCGAGGCGGTTTCGAGAAGGGTCATCCAGTTGTCTGTTGTGCGTGCGATGAAGGAGTTCCGCGCGTTGTTGTTCGCCCGCCCACTTAGCACGGAGGCGCGATCGAATGCGCCTCTTCCGACGATGTTGAAGGACTCCCGACTCCTGAGCGCGACGATATGGACGGGGGCACCAAGTGCCTGAAGTGCTTCGATAACCCGCTCGACGGGGCGTGCGGTGCTGTTGGGCGACGATGCGGAGAATACCTCGGCTGCCTGATCGGAAGTCACAACCATGATCGTCGGACGGTTCGGACGGCGGTTGTCCAGATCGACTGCCGCCTGCACGAGCGCGTCCTGAAACCGAGGCATCGCGTCAACTTCGGGAAAGACTAAATCGATTGCCTCGTGCAGCGCAGATGCGCGTGTTGTCGGCTCGACACGCTGAACCGGGATGTCGCCGAAGGTTGTGATCGACATGCGGGCGTAGCCAGCCAGTTCGTCGACAAAACTTCTCAGTGCTTGCCGCAGTTGCGTGGTCGCGGGCACCACGGCGGCGCTGGTATCCACAAGGATGGTGACGTCGGCGACGTCGGCGGGCCGGCGCAAGTAGAGCACTTCACCTGGTGTGTCGTTCTCCATCACACGTACTTCGTGGCTGCGTAAGTCACTGATCGGTTCGTCATCGTCATCGAGTACCGTCAGATAGAGTTGCTGCTGGGTAACTTGTGCAGATGCCGGTGCTGCAAATCCAACCAGGCCGATACCGACCGCGGTGGTTACGAGCACACGGGCGACTACAGGGAGCGCGTGGGATGTACGTCGTCTGTGCAGACTCATGGATGTTTTGTCCTCCCTGGTCTCCCGGGTGCGAGCAATATTGCCACTATACGTCAGATCGTTCCGGTTGCGAGCTAAGGAATGTTACGAGGATGCCGGCGGCGAGCGCAGCGAAGAATGATGGTGCTAACTCTTCGGCACGACCGACCAGAGGCCCCCACCCGGGGACAAGAGGAACAACGAAACTGAAGATCGGGACGGCAATGAGCCCAGTGAGCATCGACGCGAGCGCGCCACTGGCGTTGTAACGGCGCCAGACAAGTGCGAGCACCATAACCGGGCAGAACGTGGCGGCAATACCGGACCACCCGAAGATGACATACCAAAAAATAGTGCGACCTGGCACCGTCACGGCCACCGTGAGAGCAATGGTCAGGGCGAGGACGGCGAGTGTCAGCGTCACGCGGCGAGAGAGATGCGTAAGCCCCTCGTCCGTCAGTTCTGGGTGGAGTGTCTGCTGGTAGACGTCCCGCGTGATCGCACTGGATGCGACAACAAGCAGCGAATCGATCGTCGACATGATCGCCGCCAGCACGGCTGCGACAAATATGCCGACCACCACTGTTGGAAAAAGGTATTCGACGAGTAACGGGAGGAGCTGTTCACCACCCGTTCCCAGCGTCTTTCCGAGGTCGCCATCGGCACCGACAAGCAACGCTCGCCCAAAGAGCCCACTGAGGACAGCTCCGGTGTCCGTGACGAGGGTGAATCCCAGGGCGACCCAGCGCCCGGTGCGAATTTGGGACTGGTCTCGGATTGCGATGAAACGGGTGAAAATCTGTGGTGATCCGAGAAACCCGATGCCGATTGCGGCA
>CAZPZZ010000207.1:0-5742 GCA_964591245.1 uncultured Vicinamibacteraceae bacterium
CTGGTAAAAGTCCTGAGGTTATTGTGGTACAAAATGAGTATGGCTATCTTGGTATTCAGGTGGATCAGATAGACACCATCATAGATCTTGAAATCGAGCATATTGACTCTATTCCTAGTGTTGTTGAAAATCTTCTGGAAGTTGAATCGTTGTGGGGAATGGGAAAGGCTTCAAAGTCAACTGATATGTTGTCAGTTACTGATGATGGCATTGGGGATGTGATAATGCTGGTTGGATTAAATGATATTCTGCCTGAGGATCAAAAGAGATTGATACAAACAATAACTTACTCAAAATTTAGAGATATGGCTGAAACTTCTTCCCTTGGTTTAACGTCTGAGTCTTAAGGAGTGTTAGGCATACTATACCGGTTAGCGAAGATAAGGAGCAAAATTTATGTTGACTAGATTGAAAAATCTTCCGATTAAGTATAAGTTAATGGGGATTACAATTGCTATATCTATTGTTACGGTGGTTTTGGTCTGTGTGGCCTTCACTATGTTTGATAGAAGTACCTTCAAAGAAAATTATAAAAGTAACCTGTCGACCCTCGCCAATATTATCGGAAAGAATAGCACGGCGGCTTTGGAATTTGATGATGCAGATACTGCCAAGGACATGTTACAAACGTTAGAAGCTAATACAAACGTCGTGGCGGCTGCGCTTTACGATGCTGCAGAAATGGGTGGCGAGGCTAGGGCTGTACCAGTATTATTTTCAGAATATATTAGCAAAACCTCGGTGTCTGCAGGTGAGGAGGCTCCACGTCGAGCAGGTGAAGCGCGTCAAGCTTATACTTCGGATAATAAGCATCTGGTTATTGTACAAAATATCCAGGGAGATGATGGTGCAGTTTTAGGTAGCATCCTGATCAAAGCACACACAAAGGAACTCGGGCGGCGTTTCGCAAATATCTTGGGGCGTAGTGCCATTATTTTATTGATTTCTGCGATGGTTGCATTGCTTGTGGCTTCTTATTTCCAAGGCGTAATTTCTCGGCCGATCTTGCACCTAGTTGAGATTATGCGTGGAGTTACTGAGAATGAAGATTTCTCGCTCCGTGCAGAAAAAGGTTCGGAAGATGAGCTGGGACAACTGGTTGAAGGTTTCAATTCTATGGTTGATCATACTGACAACATCATTCAAAAGATACAAGATGCTGTCTCAGATTTAGACAATACATCAACCGATATTGTACAAGCAAGTCAGAATCAAGCTAGCGGTGCAGCTCAACAGTCGTCGGCGATTACCCAAACGGTAGCTGCAGTCGAAGAATCGGCAAAAACTTCGGCTCAGATCTCAGAGAACGCCAATGAGGTTGCGGCACTAGCCCAATCGAGCCTTGACACAGTTCAGACGGGACAAATTACTGTTCAACGGGTAGTTCAAGCAATGGAAATGATCTCAACTAGTACGACTGAAAGTGCAGAACGGATTTCTAGGTTAGAGGACAAAGCCGAAGAAATTACAAATGTTCTGGGCCAAATTGATGACATTGCGCGTCGGACAGACCTTATCGCTTTGAATGCAAGTATCGAAGCTGTTAATGCTGGGGAGGATGGTAAAGGGTTTACGGTGGTAGCAGGAGAGATTAAAAGGCTTGCAGAGCAGACCTTGGATGCTTCCGGGCAGATTAAGACACTCACTACGGAAATAACCAGTTCAATCGGCGATTCTGTAACCGCCTCTCAGGAGAGTACCACTCAAGTTACAGAAGGTGTAACATTGGCAGAAGAAACTGGAGATCATTTGGAAAAAATCCTGAGTATGGTACAACAGACGGCAGAAGCAGCCACGCTTATTGATCGTAGCACACAACAGCAGCAGTCTGCATCAGAGCAAGTGGTTAGTGCTATGAGAGACGTTGATGGTGTTGCTAAAGGGGTTGAAACCGGAGCCCAGAAAACGCTCATTACTTCTGAAGAATTAGTGGAGATTGGTCAAACCTTGCAGGGTATGCTGAGAGTGCAGGGAAATGGGGACAATCCAACCCGAACCTCCTAGCTAATTAGGAATTCGTTTTCTTGCAATGCCTGTTTTATAAGAAGATTTGGAAAGTTCGTCAACCTTTAAGTTTAGTGTGTCTATTAAAGTTCTCGCGGACTGGGTTCGAAATTCATTGTTAGGTTTATCGAAAAAAACAGGGTTACGTATAGTCGAGAAACAATGCAAGAAGGAATGGATGAGCAATTCCTAGGCATATTTAGGGATGAAGCCGAGGAACATATTGAACAGCTTAATTTAGGGTTACTTGCGCTTGAGAATAATCCAGGGGACCCAGAAATCATTCGTGATATTGCTCGTTCTGCTCACACCCTGAAGGGGTCATCAAAGTTAATGGGTTTTGATGACATTAATGTTGTCGCCCACCAGATGGAAGATCTGTTGATTGCTGCTCGTGATGAAGGCATGCACCTGGAGCGAGCGGTTCTTAATCTCCTTTTTGAAGGTCTTGATGTTATCAGTACATTGGTTGATGCTGCTGTAGCTGGTCAAACATCAGACATTGAAATTGATGCGTTATGTCGTAGACTTGAGCGAGCCCTACATGCCGAAGCCAGTGTAGATTCTCCCCTCGAAGCCAGTGTAGATTCTCCCGCCCAAGTTGCTGTACTTGGAGGTGAAGAAGCTGATTCTTCCAACGAAGACATAGTAGATAGACCCGAGCTTTTGTCATCAGCGAAGGAAGTTCTTGAAGAGTTGAATGAGCAGCTTTTAAAACTGGACATGGGAGAAGAAAAAAATCCTGTTTTAAATCAAGCACTTTCTATCGTTCGGTCATTCAGAGGGTATGTACATGTACAAAATATAGGATCACAACTTACGTCATTGCATATTTCTGGTATCCTGCTTCGGATGGAAACAATTTTTCAAATTGCACACCAAGAGGAAATTGAGATTACTGAGGGTGTCTTAGATCTCATTTTTCAAGGGCTGGGGTTGATTGAAATGGCAATTAACGCGGCTGAGAACAGTGAGGAAAGTGATTGGAACCCAGATGATTTCTATCAACTTATTGGTGACACAGTCCCGGAGTTGGCTGAGCATTTAGCAGAAATCGAAAATTCAGCCTCTGTGGAGGAAAAGGTACAAACGCCACTGGAGTTACCTACATCAACTGAACTCCGCGCAGATGATGTAACTATTGAACAAGAAGATGTTGTAGAGGCACCTGTCTTACAAAAACGGGAGTTATCCTTTGAGGATGTTTCTGATGCTGAATCGAACTCGTCCCAAGAGACTATATCAGATTTACTTTCTGAACAAAGCACAGCTGATCTTCAACCATCGAAAGAACAGGAACTGAAAAAGGTTGGAGCGCAATCCGAACTAGCGAAACTTGGGCAAAGACAGTTAGAGGAAACCATTCGTGTCGGAATTTCCAAGCTGAATACCCTTTCCACACTTGTTGGCGAAATGATCGTGAACCGAATTACTGCCCAAAACCATCTGGAAAAGATTAGTACTTTGACTAAACAGGCGAATTTAACCACCCATAGAAACGATATGCGTACAACCTTAGGTAACCTAAATACACAATTTGATTCCTTCACGCAATCGCTGCAAAATGGGTCTACCAATTCAGCGTTACAGAAAAACCCAGGAGTACTAAAGCAGAGCTTAAACACACTGAACGAGCTAGTAGAAACGCTTAATGAGAGAAATATCCAATTAGAAAGAACTCTATCTGAATTTACGCTTGAATATACAGAATCAGTAGCAAGTCATAGTTTAATAGTTGATCAATTGCAGGATACGGTAAGAGACACACGGGTGTTGCCTGTGGCAAACCTATTTAACAGTTTTAAGAGACCTGTTAGGGATTTAGCTCAAGAATTTGGTAAAGATATTCATCTTGAAATTAACGACCAAGATACCAATCTCGATAAAACAATTGTCGATGACCTTCGAGCACCGTTTCTACACCTGATCCGTAACTCAGTGGACCATGGGGTGGAGTTGCCTGATGTCCGTGAAAAGTTAGGCAAACCTCGACAAGGCACAATAACTTTGACTGCGGAACAGACTGGAGATCGGGTATATATTGTTATCGAGGATGATGGTGCAGGGATGGATCCGGTGAAACTTAGAAGTGTGGCTCTTCAAAAGGGTGTGATCGACCACGCTGAATCGGAGACCATGAGTGACGAAGACATTCCATACCTCATCCTTAGAGCAGGTTTCAGTACCAAAGAGGTCGTAACAGATACCTCTGGACGCGGGGTTGGAATGGATGTTGTCCAGGAACAGATTGACGCATTGAGGGGTGATATTACAATTAGTTCAAAGGTAAACGTCGGAACGACGTTTACTTTACAGCTACCATTGACGCTTGCTAACCAGCAACTGTGTATGGTGCGAGTAGGAGAGAGCCACTTTGCATTTCCAACCACCTCAATTGACACTACTAAATTGATCAATCCTGAAGAGATAATGTCTGTTGCCAACAAACCGGCCATTGTTATTGAGGAGAGAATCATTCCCATGGTTTATCTGCATGATGTGTTAGAAATGAATGGATCAGCCCACCAACGCTCTCGAGAGAAGACTCCTGTTGTGGTGATAAAGCAGGGCAACCGGAAAATTGCTTTTGTCGTTGACGAGTTTGGGGAGGTTCAAGTTATGGTTATGATTCCTCTTAGTAATCACCTCGATACAGTTCCAAATGTTGCAGGAACAAGCATTATGGGGAATGGTGAAGTTGCCTTCGTTCTCAATATCCCGAATTTAATGGATAATGCGAGAATTGGATCGGTGAGGAGAGAAGTTCTAGCTCAAAAAGGAACGCTACCTGTTTTCGAGCAACCAGTGGTGAAAAGTATTTTAGTGGTTGAAGACTCGGTAATGGTTAGGGAACTAGAACGTAATATACTAGAGTCTGCTGGTTACCATGTTGACGTTGCTATTGATGGTGTCGAAGGTATTGAGAAGATGGGACAAAAAACGTATGACCTAGTTGTTTCTGATATACAGATGCCACGTATGGATGGTTACGAATTCATTAGTAAGTTTAAGAACGATGAAAAATACAAAAATATTCCAGCGATAATTATTAGTACCTTAGCGCAGGAAGAAGAAAAACGTAAAGGTTTTGAAGCAGGTGCTGATAGGTACATTGTAAAAAGTGCATTTGATAAAGATACATTGTTAACTGCTGTTGAGAGTTTGATTGGCAGTAATTAATTTATTAATTAAGTAGCCTAAGCCGCTTGTTACTCCAAAATATCATAGGTTTATCCCATTAGTTCATTAGTTAAATTCGTTAGTGGTTTAAACTTGAAATTTTGAGTAATATCCTAATAGATAGTGGCTTGGGTTTTTTTTCTATATGGGATAAAATTAGGGTATAATGAGCGCGTGTAGACTATTTCCAAACGGATAAAACCGCTGAAGTAGTAAGTGTGTCAGTTTGAGTTCGAAATTCTCGGTGCTAGTTCTGACCAAGTTGGAAAAAGGAAAGACAGGGTTTGAAAATTAACTTAAGTACAAAATGGTCATGAGCGTCCAGGTATTAGTTGTTGATGATAGCGCTGTAGCTCGGGGGATTATCTCGAATTTCTTGGATGATGATCCTGATATTGATGTCATAGGTGTAGCTAAAAATGGAAAAGAGGCCATAGATTTCACCACGCAACTCAGGCCTGACCTAATAACAATGGATATCAATATGCCTGTGATGGATGGTTTAGCTGCTACAGAACATATTATGGCGCATCAACCAACACCAATTCTAATCGTGAG
>CAZPZZ010000208.1:0-5680 GCA_964591245.1 uncultured Vicinamibacteraceae bacterium
AACGACGTTCTCGTAATTCGCTCACCCCTCCAGAGAGAAGACCGTGCGTCGCGAAGAAATACCGGCACTGATTCGTCATTTCCTCCAGCGCTACGGCGACGAAATGAACCGGAGGAATGTGAAACTTGCCCCTGAGACACAGAACTGCCTGCTCGTCTACGATTGGCCAGGCAACGTCCGTCAACTCGGCAACCAGATTCGGCGCATCGTAGCCATGGCTGAACCAGGAGAAATAATTCATCCTCATCAGCTATCTGCAGAGGTTCTCGTCGCTCACAACCAGCGGGCTCCACAAACAAACTCAGAGCGGGAATCCATCGCGAACACGCCAGCCCGCCGCGAACACATGACCATCCGTCTCGACCAAACGCTGGTATCAGCAATGGAACAACTGGAACGCACCATGATCAACCACGCAATTTATGAAACGGAGGGCAGGCTCAGCGCCGCCGCAAATCGCCTAGGATTATCGCGTAAAGGCTTGTTCCTCAAACGTCGCCGCCTAGGCATCGGGACCGGTTCGGCCACAGAGCGTTGACGGGCCGGCGCACTGGCGGTGCCCGCGTGCTACCATCGGGCACCGCTTGACCAGACCTGCGTCGTCTCTCGATGCCCAACCAGGACGCCACACTTCGCCCCGTCACCGCCAGCCAGGCACTCATCCCTATTGGTTTGCTGGTCGGCTTACTGGCCGCTTCCGTCTCGCTCTTCGGTGACGAATCCTCCAGTGGACCAAATCAGATCGCGCTCATCCTGTCCGCCGCCGCGGCGGCGGTAATCGGCATCCGCAACGGACATTCCTGGCGCGCCATAGAACAGGGGATCAGCACCGGCATTGCCGTATCGATGAGCGCGCTGCTGATCCTCCTGATGGTGGGGGCTCTCATCGGCACATGGATTCTCGCGGGGATCGTACCGACGATGATCTACTACGGTCTCGCGGTGCTCGCGCCATCGATGTTCTACGCGACGGCCTGCATCATCTGCGCGTTGGTCTCGCTGGCCACCGGGAGTTCGTGGACCACGGCCGGCACGATCGGTATCGCACTCATCGGCATTGCTACGGCGCAAGGGCTCCATCTCGGACTCGCGGCGGGAGCCATCATCTCCGGTGCTTACTTCGGCGACAAGATGTCGGCGCTTTCTGATACCACCAACCTCGCCCCGGCTATCGCCGGCACTGACCTGTTCGCACATATCCGGCACATGATCTGGACCACGGGGCCCAGTATTGCGGTGGCACTCACGCTCTTCGGTATAGCCGGCCTCCTGGTGCCCACACCGTCTTCCACCGATGATCTCCAGATCATCGTGGCGGCCCTGGAACGTCAGTTCAACATCGGTCCGCACCTGCTCATTCCCGTGGGGTTGGTACTGATACTGGTCATCCGGCGGGTACCCGCATTTCCCGCGCTACTGATCGGCGCCCTCGTCGGCGCCGCCTTTGCAGCCCTCTTTCAACCCGATACGGTGATCCGGTTTGTCGGGGATGCCAATCTGTCACGCCCCCTCGCCATCATCAAAGGCTGCTGGATGGCATTATTCGGGGGCTTCTCGCTGAACTCTGGCAATGCGGCGCTCGACGACCTGCTCAGCCGGGGAGGCATGGCCGGCATGCTCATGACGGTGTGGCTCATCATGGCCGCCATGATGTTCGGTGCGGTCATGGAGACGACGGGATTGCTTGAAACTCTGGCCCGGCGCATCCTCGCCCTCGTGCGGGGGGCCGGCAGCCTGATTTCCGCGACCCTGCTCACCTCATTCGCAACCAACGTGTTTGCGTCAGACCAATACATCAGTATCGTGCTGCCGGGACGCATGTTTCGCTCCGAGTACGCGCGGCAGGGGCTCGACCCCAAGAATCTTTCGCGGACCCTCGAAGACGGAGGCACCATTACTTCGGTGTTGATTCCGTGGAATACGTGCGGTGCCTACATGGCCAGCACCCTGGGCGTGGCCACCCTGACCTATGCTCCATTCTGCTTCTTCAACATCATCAATCCACTCGTCGCCGCCGTCTACGGTTGGGCAAACATCTCACTGGCGACCCAGCCAGCAGCAGCTCCCGCCCGGCCTCCGGGAAACACCACCGACTGATCACATCTTGAGGGTCCGTGCCATACTGATGGTTTGTCAGATGACCTTCGCACGCGTCGGCATCACAATGCGCGCGTGAATTTACAGGGCTGCACAAGCATCACTCGTCCGACTTCGCACCATGGGACCGACCAGACGCACACGGCAGGCGGGGATGCTTTTCATCTTCGTGACCTTGTTCATCGATATTCTCGGTATCGGCATCGTCATCCCGATTCTGCCTGAACTGGTAGGTCACCTGCTGCCAGGAGACGCCGCCCAAACCGCCCGCTACTACGGCGTCATCATCGCCGTCTATGCGTTCATGCAATTCCTGTGCGCCCCCGTGCTGGGCGCGCTGTCCGACCGTTTCGGCCGCCGCCCGATCCTGCTCGTGTCCATCTTCGGGCTCGGGGTGGATTATCTGATTCAAGCCTGGGCTCCCACGATCGGATGGCTCTTTCTCGGACGGTTCCTCGCCGGCATCATGGGGGCCAGCATCACCACGGCCAACGCGTATATCGCGGACGTGTCCACGCCAGAGACCCGCGCCAGAAACTACGGGTTCGTGGGGGCCGCGTTTGGCCTGGGCTTCATCTTTGGGCCCGCTCTCGGCGGCCTGCTAGGAACTATTGATCTCCGCCTGCCGTTCTTCGCTGCGGCCGGTCTGTCGCTCCTCAACTGGTGCTACGGGCTTTTCGTGCTGCCCGAATCCCTGGCCGTCGAACACCGGAGTACCGTGTCGTGGCGAAAAATGAACCCGCTCGGCAGTCTCCGGCGGTTGCGCGCCCATCCGCTTGTGGCAGGACTCGCCATTGCCTTCGTCTTCTCGTCGCTCGCGCAGCGCGGACTTGAGAACGTCTGGGTGCTTCACGGCCGGTATCGCTATGGATGGGATGCACAGACCAACGGCCTGACGCTCGCCCTGGTCGGGGTCATGGCAGTGCTCGTGCAGGGTTTCCTGATCAAACCGATAGTCGCACGAATCGGTGAGCGCCGCGCGATCATGCTCGGCCTAGGGGTCTCGGTTCTCGCCTTCATGGGTTATGGGCTGGCGTCGCAAGGTTGGATGACCTGGGTCCTGATCGTCTTTGGCTCGATCGCCGGCGTCGCAATGCCGGCGATCCAGGGACTGGTGGCCGGTTCTGTCAGCCCCTCCGAGCAAGGCAAGATTCAAGGTGCATTGACCGCCATTACCAGTTTGACGGCTATATTCTCACCATTAATCTTCACAGCCGGGCTCTTCAGTTTTTTCACCTCCGCAACGGCTCCAATCACGTTACCAGGCGCCCCGTTCTTTCTCGGTTCACTCCTATTCGGCGTATCCCTGGTCGTCGTGCTCCGTCTGTTCCGCCGACTACCGGACGAAAGCCCGGGCAACCGCCCGATGGACGCCGCGGGTTCCGGGGCAGCAACGGCTCCCGATTCCTAGTCTCCTCCGCGGCTACCAACTTCAGGATCGGTTAGAACCGCGCGCCCGAACTGGCGCGCTATTTCCGTCATTGCAGTCAAAAATTGTCATGATGGTTTGCGTCAATGGCATGCGACCATCTATTCATCTATAGCATCAGCAACTTAACCAAATACAGATAAATATATAAATAAAGATTTATAGACCTGCAATGCATTAAACAATCCTAAATATGCCAATAATTTGACAATACAATGTATAGTCCATCGAATAGGGGATTCACACTGGTCGAGCTACTGGTGGGCGTCGCGATCATTGTCCTGATCGCGGCAATCGCCATCCCCGTCTTGACGCGGGCTCGGGCGTATTCGTACGAAGCATCGGCTCTGGGATCGCTACGAAGTATCAATGCGGCACAATCCGCCTACGCCTCCAGTTGCGGCGCCGGCTTCTACGCCCCCAGTCTCACTAGCCTCGCCACTCCACCCACCAACGGGGGAGGAGACACCTTCGTGAGTCCTGATCTCGGGACCGACCCAGCCTTCAAGAGCACCTACACCTTCACGCTGACGCCAGGATTAGCTGCGTCGGGTGGTCCGGCTTCGTGCAACGGCGTGCCCCAGGGCGCCAGTGTTGAAACCTACTTCGTCGCAGCCACACCACCTCTGACCATCAGCGTCCGCCACTTCGGCACCAATCAAGCCGGCACCATCTATAGCGCATTCACGGCTGTTGCAGTCACCCAAACCGGAGTCCCAGACGGCGCTGACCCGATTCAATAACCCTGATGGGTCTGGTTCAAATGCAACGACTGCAGTTCATTCCGCCACTATCCGGGTGGAAGCCCGCACCGCTTGCAAGTCACGCAGCGGCCTGAAAAGATCGGCCGGTGCGAGTATCCGACTGGATCGTCAGCGGCTTCTTTGCCTACCTCGTCGTGCTGGCACGGATGCTACCGCTGTCGGCGCGCCACCGTACCCGTGTACTCCTGATCGGGATGGTCTCCGTCGGTGTCGTCGTCGTCTTGTCCCAGCTCAGGCTGCAACTTTCCATGCGGGTAACAAGGGACTGGATCCCGGCGGTCCTCTTGCTACAGGGATACTGGACCTGCGGGCTGTTCTTCCGGTCCCCGATGCTCGCCCTCGAGGAACGCCTCCTCCGTATGGACCAATGGCTCCTCAGCCGGGCGGCCCTCGAGTCCCTGATCCGTCGCGGCCCGCGGCTGCTGCTGGAACTCCTCGAACTGGCCTATCTCTGTGCCTACCCCTTTGTGCCGATCGCGTACGGCCTGGTCACCCTGGCCGGCACTGCTGGTGAGGTCGACACCGATCGTTTTTGGACGTGTGTGTTGTTAGCTTCGTTCGGGTGCTACGGGGTACTTCCGTGGATCCAGACTCGCCCCCCTCGAAGCCTCGAGCCATTCCCGCCCCTCGACCAACGGCACCTGCTCTTCCGACGAGTCAACAATCGCGTGCTGAGCTACATGTCCGTGGAAGTCAACACCGTTCCCAGTGGCCACACCGCCACGACCCTCGCCGCGGCCCTGGCGGCCGGGAGCTTTGTGCCCACACTGCTTCCGTGGCTGATCGCGTTCGCGCTCACGGTCGCCGTCGCAACCGTCGTCGGCCGCTATCACTACAGCCTCGATACGCTGCTCGGGCTTGGCGTAGGAGTCGCGTCGTGGACGCTCACCAACGCACTCGTCTAACACGCAGGTGTCGCGTGGTCTTTCCTTAGAAGTACAGCGGCACTCGAGGACGGTCGCCCTGATTCCTCAGCGCCAGGAGCGGAGATCAGACCTAACAACATCATGCAGGCGCGAGCGTCTACCCACGGGGCAAGGACAGAGACAGTCAACCGGTGAGCCGGGGCCAGGCCAATTCCCCCGGGGTGCTACGGCCGTGCACTGATCCCGTAGTCCGGCCAGCAGATTTCCGGCACGCCGAACGGACCACTGTGCAGCCCCTCAGACACCCACGCATCGGCCGGTGCAACATCCAGCAGGACACCGTCGAGCGCTCGCGATGAGCGGCTGCGCGCCGCCGCCGTCCGAGCCGGCGGGGTCAAGGCCTGCGTGATTTGATCGTGCACGTCTTCCAGATGCAAGCGCGTCGCACGATCGGCTACCTGGTCGAGTGCAGAAACGATGTCTCGGCCCAGCGCACGCAACTCCCCACGCAAGAAGGGACGGGC
>CAZPZZ010000209.1:0-5680 GCA_964591245.1 uncultured Vicinamibacteraceae bacterium
AGTTCTTGTTGGTAGCGGTTCCGTCGGCCGAAACTTCATACTCACCAACGAGACCGATGCCATTCAGGTCGGCATTTTGTCCGGTTGCGCCGTGTGGATGAGGCATTGTCAAGAACTTGACAGCGCCTCCTGGGTTGGCCTTGCCGGAACCGTGCCCGATGAGGTGGACAACATCACCGCTCTCGGTGGTCAGCACAGCGGTGCCGTGGCCATACATGGAACCGTCCGACTGGGTCAGCGTCGTGTACGTCCACATTGTCGGGTGCGGGACGCCACGGTTCGGGCCACTGAGCATGAGACTGAGTTCGACTGTGGTTCCAGAGGCGTCTTAAGATAAAACGCGTGTCCCCGTGATCTGTCCCGTGTCATTCAAGACGAGTTCACCTAATGCCATAATTCCACTCCTTCAAGGTAGCGCGTTGGTACGCTTCGATGTGGCTAATGTGGGCCGACGCAACTGGGAAAGGGCACAAGTACGGCTAGTGTGGCGCTGTTCTCGTGTGTGCCTGTCTTGTGCGTAGTGTCAGTCTGCAAGCTGGTCAGGGACCTGGCTGGGCCGCCACACTGCCTGGTGTGATCGATTCGCTCGTCCATCCCGTGCCGGTTCACGGCCTGGCTACCGATAATTCAGTGACGTACGCTCTGAATTGTCACGGTATCCTGGAGCCGGCGGTGTCCATGCGTGCCGCGGCCGACCGGCTTCACGCGTGTCAGACATGGCTGGCGCAACAGTTGAAGCATCCCTGGGGAAGCTGACATCATTGGACGTGTCGTCGGCGTAGCTGTGGGTATTACCCACAGCGCTGGACCAGAAATGACGTGAGCCGTCAGACGCTACACAACCGGCGGAGCCGGTTCGTCTGGTCAGTTTCCATTCCGTTGACTGGCAGGTGCCGCTTGTGTGCTCCGGTCGCGGGGTGTCGAGACAGAGGGGTACCGAGTCGGTCAGGTGGTCCGACCGCGTCGCGCCACGACTCGCCACAAGATAGGAGAACATGGTTCTATGAAAGTGACGATGGTCGGACAGTCTGGGTCTGGAAAAACGACCTATATGGCCGCGCTTCACGAGATGCTCGGTGCCAACCGGGTGGCTGACTCGTTCTATATCACGCCGCGCGCGTCTAGCTTCGAAGAGGGAATCGCCGAAGAAGGCCGGTTCGATGATGTGTCATTCGGCAAGAGAAATTTTCAGTTTCCGGACGGCACGCAGCAAACCACGCTTTGGACGTTCGATTTTTTTCATAAGGAGCGCCTTGTCTGTGGTTTCGAGTGGATCGATTATCGCGGCGGGATCGTGAATGAGCTTTTCAGCCAAGATGAAGATGAGAGAACTACAGAGGACCGTCAAGAACTACTCGGTCATTTTCGGTTAAGTTCAGCCGTTCTTCTTTTCGCCGATGCGATTACCCTGACGCATTATGAGAACTCCCGTCAGCGTCGAATTCAGTCAGGTGCCCGCGCGATTAACAATCTCATTCGGCAGTACTCCATGCATTATCCGGATCGCCCGCTGACAGTCGTCATTGTGCTGACAAAAGCGGATTCAGATCTTATCGATCCTGAATGGAAAGATGATAACTACGCCAAGTTGACTGATGTGGGGATAGACGCGTTCAACGAGGTGGCAGCGGTTGTTCGTAGTGGCAGGAACGAGGGGTGGGCCGGTGGAATTGTGGCCGTGGGCTCCGTTGGTGAGGGGGCAGTCCAGAGTCAGCTTACTCCACCCGATCACTTTGCGAACCCGCCGACCGTGAAGACGCAAATAGTTGGTTTTCCTGAACCGGTCAATGCCTACCACCCACTGTTTTTTGCTCTCGGTAGAGAACTCGATGTTGCCCGCGCTGTTCAGGCTCGTAAAGTGCGTTACTCAGAGATGGAAATCAATTCCATTTTGAAGGGATCGGGAAGATTGAAAGATTTTTGGGCGTGGGCCTCGGGAAAGGAGGGAATCAAAGATATTGCGGAGGAAATGGCCACGAAAAAATTAGAAGAACAGGCGGCTCTGGAGGCAATTGCTTCAAACATTGACCCGATGTTCAGACACACGCGATCGGTAGTTCGGGAATTATGATTCTGCATCGATTGCTCTACTCTCGTTCATTCTCCAAGGATTACAGGTGGATCATGGCTCCAGCGGCGCAATCGTCTGGGGAGCAGGAGAATATCAGGGATCTTCTAGGGCAACTCAACGAGGAATATGACCTGTACGATCGTAGCAAGGGGTTGAATGCAGACAGCGAAGGGACTCTACTTTTCGGGAAGAGCGTTTGTGGATTCGGCGTGTTGTGTCGATGTGGTCCGACAAAATATGAAGACGCTCTTGGTAGAAGAATCTTTGCACTGAGTGGGTTACTCGCACGGCATGAAGAGAAGAAAGAATTTGCTGCAGCGTTGCCGTACCTCGTGGCACTAGGGGAAGAATGTCTGGCGGTCCCAGTCGATCTGGGAGAGGCGGCTACGGATCAGATCAAGAATAGAGCAGCGACCCAGGCGGTCGTGCTTGACGATTTGCGTGCAAAGGCGCCGGCGACCACGCGGGAATGGCTCCGGATGCCGCACGTTGAAGGTTTGATGTCTCGTGATCTACGGTCCGACGACGATGGTTTGAGGCACCTGCTACGCTTGCTCGGTTCGCCGCTTATTCCCTGGGTCGATTTTGCCTTTGCGGCACCAGCACAGCTGGCGAGGAAGATGGGCACGTTTGACGTTCTTGTTGGTGATGTTGGTTTATCGGTCAGTGGAGTCGGAAAAGTCGTGGCTGCTCGAGGCAGAACACGCGCGCCGGCGGCGATCGCTCCGGAAAGTCCTCCAAGCCAGGACGTCGAAAAGAAAAGGTCTCGTCGGAAGGAGAAGAGAAGTTCCATTCGGATCGGTGCCGGACAGCGTGCCGCTCCTTCCAGGCGACAGCCGATCTTGCAGGAGGACTCACCCTCCAGCCTGGCGGGACAGACCATACGACCTCAGCGGCCCGCGGACCCAATTCTTCCGGATCACGCGGATACGGAGCCGGAGATACGCGTCGAGGATGACGATACCTTGAGAATTCGGGCGGTGACCGACTCGTCTTACCTGGATAAGTTGCTGCACAGGGCATACTTCCGTTTCGAGGCATACGGAACTGGGGGGTATGTTGCGGGGCAATCGGAGAGGTTTCTTTTGTCTCGAGACCTTGAGCGTGACCATCTGGCGCAGAAGGATGCGTTAAATGCGCTTCTGGAAGAGATGGCCGATCGCGGCTACGCACGGTTGGACGAGAGCGAGAACGATTGGTCGGAGTTCGTGCTGCGACCAAGAGGGACAACAAGAAGTCCTGGATGACGTGATAGCGGTGATCACCGGAGAGGTCTGCGGGCACCTTCAGGATTGAGTGGCTTTTCGTTCAGCCACAGGTGCGACAGATGGTGTCGCGCGTTTGGAGTCTCCGGGCATGTGGCTCGGTCAACCCAATCATTGAGAAACAGCGTGTCGCCGCGCTCGAGCGTGAGCCGGAGTCTGAGGGGCGGGTCCGCGAATGTCTGGTCACGCGTATCGAGCGCAGTACGGTGATGGTCGGTCAGGAGAAGGCCGAGGCGTTGATGATGGTTTCGATCCCGTCGCGCACGTCTCGGGTGGTGATGTGGAGACCCGTCGACTCACAGGTCTGCGATGCAAACCGTGTGGTGAGTAAGCCGCCGGGCTTGCCCATTGCGTACGGCCGTTGACCATTCCGGTGCGTAGACGGTTGAGTTTCTGACCCACAGCCGGTTTGACTCACCGAAGGGACGATCGGCGCTCCAGAGGGTCAGGCCCCAGCGATAGCGCTCTGGATCGAGCCTTTGGAGGATTGAGTCGAGTTCCGGTTGGGTTGGAAGCCTCCACTCTCCGTTGGCGAGTCGCAGTCGTGCACAGTGGGTGTTGGCGTCGGACCAGAGGTAGCCCGTCGCAGGAGTGGGCGATGCGCTCTCGATTGTCCAGTGCTGTCCTGTTTGACGGTCGAGAAATGTTCCGTCGCCTTGGTCAGGAAAGGGATCCCGCAGGGTCATTGCGTTCCGCCGGGCGACTTGGTCGGCAAGGTCGAATGCTACGACCTGTTGGCCGTTGCTGTCGAGGTCCACAATTGTCTGCGCGCGCGTGACACCATCGTGAGCGGTGGCGACGATGAGATGCTCGCCAAGCGGCAACGTGACGATTCTAGTTTCTCCGGGGGCAAGTGATTCTATGACATTGCCGTCGATCGCGATCACACTCGGTGTATCGACGGAAAGCAGTAGGTTACCGTTGGCCGAGGGCGCTGTATCGAGCGGTGGTGCAAATGGGGGAACCTCTTCGGAGACGGTACTGACCGGCGCTGGTGGTGTGCTGCTGGGGGCGCCAAGATCGGCTGTCTCGGCCTCCAGGGGGACCTGCTCGGCGGTCGATTCCGGCGTTGCGGTCTTCAACACGTTCCCCTCTGCGCTGCGCGGTTGGGCCAGGGGGGAGATCGTGTTGGTCGGGAGGGAATTGTTTTCCGCGCGACTGGGCGCCGGTGCTCTATCGACTTCCGGTTCGCTGACCTCACCCCACACGAAGAAGAGTAGCGCGATCACCATGCACGAAGCGGTGACGATTCCAGCAAGGCGGCGCTGTCTGGTGGCCGGCGTGGTGGGAGCCTCGGCGTCCATGGAGTTGGAGTGAAGTGAGGCCGGTGCACCGGTGGTACCCGCGACGGTCAGGGACGCCGTGGTGTTACCCGTGTCGGGCGGTAGGCCGGCGGCCAGGTTCGGCGTGGCGGACGTCGAGGCCATAGCGTCGACCATGGCGCCGGCTGTCCTGAATCGCTCCGACGGCTCTTTATGCATTGCCCGGAAGATCACGCGCTCCAGGTCGTCAGGGATGTCAGGGTTGATCTGGCGTGGAATCGGCAGCGGGTCGTGGATGTGCTTGACGACTATTCCGACCGGAGTTTCGGCATTGAACGGTGTCCTGCCGGTAGCCATTTCGTACAGTACGACGCCGAGCGAATAGATATCGCTACGGCCGTCGAGAGCCTCACCGGTTCCTTGTTCCGGCGACATGTACTTGGGGGTGCCAACGAGTCCTCCCGTTGCCGTCAAGGAGGTGTGCTCCTCCAGCATTTTAGCGATACCAAAGTCAGCCAGTAGGCAATGACCGCGTTCGTCCAACAGAATATTGCTCGGTTTGACGTCTCGGTGTACGACGCCCTGCGCATGTGCACAGTCGAGCGCGTCGCCGACTTGCGCCATCACTCGTTTGATCTGCTGAAACGGTAGAGGGCGGCCCTGAAGCGCCATGGCAAGGGTGCCGGTCTTGATGAACGGCATGACAATGTATGTGAAGCCATCTGTCTCGCCGAAGTCATGGACAGCGAGAATGTGAGGATGCTGCAGATGGGCCAGTACCTTGGCTTCCTGCTTGAACCGCCTGACAAATTCCGGATCCTGCGCCAAATGGCGAGGGAGGATCTTCAGCGCGACGTGTCGGTCAACTGAGGGTTGATACGCCTTGTAGACCGCCGCCATTCCCCCGGCGCCAAGTGGCTCGACGATGCGATAGACGCCAAACGACCGTCCTGAAAGATCTTCCATAGTAAACAGAGGGCAGTGTAGATCGACGCTAGCCGATACACCATGACGCGAATCACAGAGGCTGGCTAACGGGAGCAATGTGCGCGCTTGGAGAGTGAGGGAGACGGGTGGGCTGT
>CAZPZZ010000210.1:0-5665 GCA_964591245.1 uncultured Vicinamibacteraceae bacterium
CCCGCGGCGGACCCGGCACTGCTGGCGGCGTTTCCGGATCTCCAGCCAAATGCCTACCTGCGGTCGACTCCGATCATGGTGGATGGGGTGCTGTATGCGCCCGATGCGCTGGGATTTGTCGAGGCATTCGACCCGGCGACGGGCGAGACCATTTGGCGACAGACTCCTCTCGGATCCACGTTGGAGGAGGTGGCTGGACGCAGTACACGAGGTGTCTCGTACTGGACAGATGGGACTGAACAGCGGCTGCTGTTGGTCCGTGGCGAATATCTCTACGCGGTCGATCCCGCCAGCGGGCGTCGCGTGCCCGGCTTCGGGTTGGCCGATCAGGGCCGTGTCTCTTTGCATTGGGATCGCCCTCTGGCCGACCGATTCGGCTGGTCGAGTGGGCCGCTTGTCGTCGGGGATGTCGTGATTGTCGCCGGAACCACCGGCGGAGCCGGGGACGGCGGTGTCGTCCGGGAAGCGGCACCAGAGGACATTCGTGGGTTCGATGTTCGCACAGGGGAATTGCTCTGGACGTTTCACGTCGTGCCGCGTGCTGGCGAGTACGGCGCCGGGACATGGGGAGAGGGCTCAGGGGAATACTCCGGCGACCTGGGCTCGTGGTGTTGTTTGAGCGCCGATCCGGCACTCGGGCATGTGTATGTGCCGCTCTCGGCGCCGACGGGCATGGTCTACGGTGGTCATCGGCCTGGCGATAATTTATTTTCGGATAGCCTTGTGGCTCTCGAGGCGAGTACCGGAAAGCGGGTGTGGCATTTCCAAATGGTGCATCACGACCTCTGGGAATACGACACGGTGGGCCCCCCCACACTCGGTGAAATCACGGTCGAGGGTCGCAGGATCAAGGCCGTGATGCAGCCGAGTAAGACGGCATTTCTGTACGTCTTTGACCGTGAGACCGGGGCGCCGGTATGGCCGATTGAAGAACGTCCAGTGCCACAATCGACCGTGCCTGGCGAGCGGAGTTCGCCGACGCAACCGTTTCCCACCAAGCCACCGCCATTCGACCGTCAGGGAATCACCGAGAATGATTTGATTGATTTTACGCCCGCGTTGCGGGCGGAAGCGCGTGAGGCAGTGGCCGGGCTGGTGCTCGGTCCGCTCTTTACGCCACCTTGGCCACGCAGCGACGACCCCGAAGGGAAACAGGGGACGCTGGTGGCACCGGGCGGGTGGGGTGCGGGCAATTGGCATACGGGCGCGTTTGATCCTGACACGGGGGTGTACTTTGCTGTCTCGCATACGATGCCGACGGTATGGAGCGTTGAACCGACGGAGGGGGACGATGCGACGCTCGCCTGGACTACGTCACGCGAGGTGGCGACACCCAGGCCGCATGGATTGCCAATCACGAAGCCTCCCTACGGGAGGATCACGGCGCTAGACCTGAATCGGGGTGAACTGGCCTGGATGGTTGCGAATGGCGATGGTCCGAGGAATCATCCGCTTCTGAGGGATCTGGATCTGCCCCCACTCGGGATTCCCAATCGTCCTGCGCCCCTGGTCACGAAAACACTCCTATTTATCGGAGAGGGGAGTGATGCCATCATCGGTACGCTCCGCGGAGAGGGCGACCCGGCGGATCCAGAGCAGGACCAGTCCTGGCGCTGGGGGAACCGGTTTCGGGCCTACGATAAGACGACCGGAGCAGTGGTCTGGGAAACGGAACTTCCTGCCGGGACCACGGGCGGGCCGATGACGTATGAGCACGAAGGGCGCCAATACCTGGTTGTGGCGGTCGGCGCCCGGGATCAGATCCCGGAATGGGTCGCGTTAGCTCTGCCGCGGGGCAGGCCCTCACCCTGACCCTGGTCGCCTCCAGTGTGGTCGGGAGAAACCGTCGTGCAGCAGAGTGGCCCGACGCCTCTGACGACACGTCGGGCCGTTCGTCCCGAAAACGCTTCTCTCCGGTTCCGGCAACGGAGGCCGGACACGCCGCCGTGAATCACAGCATGGCGAAGGTGCCGGTGAAGCTTCGCGACCCGAGGTCCAGGACGCCTACCCCCTTGACTTGGTCGCCATTCGAGAGTTTCACGGTCATCGCAATGTTCCATCGGTGTTCGCCTGCGGGGCGTTGCCACGTGCCTTCGCCGATCCCTGCAAGCAGGGAGCCGTCGTCCGGGGTAGCACCGCCCACCCAACGGCAGGTGCCACTCGTCGCGTTGGCATCGGCCAACGGAAACGTCGCGATGAGCGTCCCGAAGACGGCGCCAAAGCCAGTGGCGGTTCCTTCCCAGTCCGTCGACGCCGTGACCTCCTCCTTCTCGTTCGCGCTGTAGCGCAATCCCGTCATCGAGTACGAGAATTCACTCTGATCTGCCATGTCTGTTCCCTTCAGGGTTCGTGTCCTTCGTTTCGGTTTCCAGTAGCACGGAAGCGACGTGATGGACGCGCCGCTTCGACGATGCCGAGACACGGCGCAAGGAGCGGTCCACGTGGTCGGATACAACCGAACAGGGCGCCCCTGACTGTGCAATCAATTACGTAAGAGTGATTCTGAGGGTATAGCGTTGAAATTACGCCTGTCAATAAGTAGAAGGTCTGTTTGCTTGATAGTGAAGTAAATATCCACAGGGCGCATAGATGGGCGAGAAAATCACTGGGGAAGTTGCCGGAATGGTGTTATTCGGTGTAGACAAACACAGCTAGGTGGCTGGATTCACAGAGGAGATCCGGTAATGCCTCGGCGATTGAAAGAGAAAGGCAGGTAAAACCATGAAGTTTCTGATTCAGTGGAGTAGCGCGCCGGAAACCCGACATGACGCATACAAGGGCTTTGCTCGTATGAGCGAAGCGGATGATGCAGCCGATCACGTTGGAGTAACGCTGATCGGACGTTGGCATGATGTTGTCTCGGGTGGCGGTGTGGCGATTTGTGAGAGTGATGATGTCTCGGCGGTTCAGGCGTGGGCCCTGAACTGGAATGGGGTGTTGGAAGTCGATGTCACGCCCGTTGCGGACGATGAGGAGTGTAGAAGTATGCTCCGGAAGAAGTGGAATCTGTAAGGACCTGTGGAGTGAAGGGCGGTCGTCGAGTGTTTTCCGGCGACCGCCCGGGCACGCTGGCCTGCTTGCTGGATGAAAGGCGCAGGTGATTTGGAGGACTGAAAAGAACTGTATCGGTGGGGACGCGTGTGGCGATGAGGACGTGCTCGACTCGTGACGCCGTTACTGGTCCTGCGCCTGCCACCAGAGTTCGAGTCGTCTCAGGCCTTCAGGGATAGAGAGGCTAGGTTCGTAACCGAGTTCCCGTCGGGCCGCAGAGATGTCGAACCAGTGGGTCGTGGCGAGCTCGTTGGCGACAAATCTGGTCATGCGAGGTTCGCCTTCGAGATGAAAAGCGCTGTAGGTGGCTTCCAAGATGGCACCGGCCATCCAGGCGACGGGGCGGGGAACCCCACGGGTGATCGGGCGGCAGCCGGCGGCGATGAGAAGGCCGTCGACGAGTGCCCACAGTGGCGTTGGCTCTCCTTGACTGATGAAGTAGGGCCGTCCGGCGGCGGCGGGGTTCGTCTGGAGCGCGTCGGCGGCGAGCAAATGAGCGCGGGCCGCATCGTCGATGTAGGTCGTGTCGACGCGGTTGGAGCCGTCGCCGACGCGACGGAGCGTGCCGGCGCGCGCCTGATCGACAAGTCGGGGCAGGATGTGGTTGTCGCCGGGGCCCCAGATGAGATGGGGCCGTAGCGCGACGGTGCGAAGGGCCGGGTCGTTGGCGGCCAGCACCGCCTGCTCGGCCAATGCTTTGGTCTCCGCGTAGTGTGAATGGTACCGCCGGGGGTAGGGGGCTGACTCATCCACGCCCGCCATCGAGCGGCCGTCGAACACGACGCTGGGCGAACTGGTGAAGACCAAGCGTCCGACTCCCTGCTGGACGCACGCGGCAAGGATGTGGTCGGTGCCGAGCACGTTGATGTCGTAATACGCTCTGTAGTCTCCCCAGATCCCAGCTTTCGCGGCGACGTGGAAGACCACGTCGCATCCGACACACGCGTGGCTGACCGTCGCAGGGTCGGTGAGGTCACCCCTGAGTACCTCGACACCGGATGCGGTTAACTCCGGATAGGCACCGCGAGCCAGACTCCGGACGTGGTCACCACGGGCCAGCAACTGGGTGACGACGGCTCGACCGACGAAGCCCCCGCCTCCGGTGACAAGGACGGTGAGGGGGGCGTGTCGTTTCTGCGGCCAGTAGTCTGTCACGGGTCCGTCCTCAAACTTTTCCAGCGGCCCAGGTGGCGAGGTCTTCTCGACGAATCTTCGAGTTGTGCCGTGCATCCACCGGGAAGCCGGGATGAAAGAGAATCGTGGTGATGCCACGGGTTCGCGGATTGGTGGCCGCGAGTTGCAGGAGGGCCTCCCTTAGCTTCTTGTCCTCCCGTCGGGTGCCCCGGTGTTCTCGTTGGATACAGAGCACCGGTTGCTGCTGTCCAGATGTCCCCACGCCCACGAGTGCACTCCGAAATACCTGGGGATGTTGGTTGAAGATCGCCTCGCAGGGGACGGTGAACAGGGTTCCCGTCGCTGTGATCACGCGGTGCGCTTTTCGCCCGCAAAACCAAAGTCGGCCCGACCCGTCGAGGTAGCCGACGTCGCCCATCCGGTGCCGCGTGGCGGTGCCGTGAAGGATCTTGGCCAGGTCGTTGGCATCCGGGTTCTCGTAGTATGCCCCCGTGACAATGGGGCCGGTGACCGTGATTTCGCCGATCTCTCCCCTGGAAAGCTCGAGGTCGTCTGACCACTGACGGATTGGGCGGTCGTCGATCTTGATGATGCGGAGGTCGAGGCCCTGCATCGGTCTGCCGACGCACGTACCCGCTCCGCGTGCGGTCCTCGCGGCTGTGCCACGCAGGATCTCCAGGCTGTCGAGCGAGGAGACAGGGAGTGCTTCCGTGGCGCCGTAGGGTGTGTGCACTGTCGCATCTGGCCCGAGGAGGCGATGCATGCGCTCGAGCACCGCGGGTGGCACCGGGGCGCCGGCGGAAATGACGCGTTTGAGGGTCGGCAAAGAGGTTCCGTGTGCCTCGCCGTAGCGACTCACACGGTCCAGTAAGGCCGGGGATCCGAACATATGCGTGACCTGGTGGTCGCGAATCGGCGCGATGATGCTCTCCGGGATGACTGAGCCCGGATGAGTGAAGTCCATGTCGGGTATGACGGCGGTCATGCCGAGTGCGGCATCGAATAGCGCGAAGAGTGGGAAGGTTGGTAGATCGATCTCGGTCGTCGAGTAGCCGAAATGGGAACGAAGGTAGCGGACCTGGGCATCGAAGATGCCGTGCTCGTACAGGACGCCTTTCGCGGGTCCGGTACTGCCACTGGTGAAGAGAATCGCAGCTGGGTCGGTCGCCTCCGTAGGCGCCGGCGTATAGGGCGCGCCGGACTCAGCCCGTACGTCCTCGAGTCGTAGGCCGCCCCACCCCCATCGGCGTCCCACCGTGATGGCGACGCGGACCGAGCGGAACGAGCCCGGATAGATGATGCGCAAGAGGTGCGCGCGCGACACACCAATGAAGGCGTCCCCGCGTACCGTCGCAAGGCAGTGTCGCATCTGTCGCAGCCCCATACCCGGGTCGATCAGGACGGGGACCGCGCCAATCTTGAAGAGTGCGAAGACCAGGGCAAAAAACTCGCGACCGGGTGGTACGAAGAGGATGGTCCG
>CAZPZZ010000211.1:0-5656 GCA_964591245.1 uncultured Vicinamibacteraceae bacterium
CGATGCCAATAATACCAATTCTAACGTTCATTATGATTCCTTTCAGATTAAAGTTTGTGTGCCAGACGAAAGCCAAAAGTATAGCAGACCACAAAATGTCGAAATCGTGCTGCTAATCTAACACGGACAGAGCTTCGTCTGCTGCGATACCATGATCCACCCTGAACTGCATACATATTGATTGTTTTTAGGACTTATTGGATCCTGGCTTGGCTCTTGTCAGTAATAGTCAGTGGTGGACCAATTTCTACACCATGAAGGGACATGCCTTGTGGATAATTCGACATATGGCTGTCTCTTTACCAGAAATGTTGCATTTAGTTTCTTTAAACTGGTTCCTCCATGGTCAGAGACGGGCATCATCTCCACAGGCTGCTTTTTCCCATTGTGCTTCGGAGGATAATTTGATCTTGTCATTTGTCTCTTGGCTAAGCCAATGGCAATGCACTAAGACGTCTGTATAGATTACACAAACCGCTGGATGGTACCATTTTTTCTAAAATAGCTGATCTGTCTGTTTATATCAGACTGACTTTCCTAATCCGTCAAGTTTCCGGCCAGTTTGATAACCAGCATTATCAATAGAAAACCCAAACTGATGGTTGGTTACTAGGTAAATACCAATTTCAAACTGAGAAAGATAGATTTGCCATTGGGGATGTTCACATGCTAACCGTTCGTTAGGATAATCAAAATCAAACTGTTTGATCCTATGTATTGGGTTCTGGCTAGACTCCATAGCAAAAATGCTGGCAAGAATAGTTCCCCACTCTATTTTTGGGGCTGAGTGATGTTAGACATATTCGGCTTAATAAACTATTCTAGCTCATTATACCAGTTAAGTAGTGATACAATCTAGTTATAATCAACAGAGTTCGGTTAACAGAGTTTGCCTTAAATTTGGGTCCGTGATTTTGAAGAATATCTCTTTCCAATCTTTGTTCATATATGTCTTAACCTGTATATATTATGAGTCCTAGCAAATGCAAAAGTAATCTGGGGGTTTCAGAAAAATGTTTGCCTCTCTTACAAAAAAACCTTGTACTTAAGTTTTTAACCTTAAGTGCAATTGCTAGATTGTGAATTTTTCCTGTTTTAATATTTTGTGTCTTTCTGCATTGATCCTGTGTGGAATATCGGAGAGTTGACTAAACCCCTTAGTAAAATAATTTGAGGCCAATTTTATGTCTTGTCGATGCGTTATTCAATATGTTTTTTTTGTTATTCTAATAGCAATAAATTTCCATAATGGAGTTGGAGCAAAAATAAACCCCGATCAAAAAACATCGAATTCCAAATGGTGGAAAGGTAATCTTCATACGCATTCTTTCTGGAGTGATGGTGACGATTTTCCGGAGATGATTGTTAGCTGGTATGTGGAGAATGGTTACAATTTTCTGGCCTTATCTGACCATAACATCCTACAGGAAGGAGACAAATGGATTTTTCCAGCTGCAGGTGGTGAAGCAGTTGAAAAAACTTACCTGTACTATTTGGCTAAATTTGGAAAGGAATGGGGTGAAACTGAGGTATATCCGGAATTAGGACTGACAGTTCGTTTAAAACCACTTGATGAATTTCGCTCACTTTTTGAGACACCAGGACAATTCTTGTTGATTCAAGGAGAAGAAATTACAGCCCGTTTTATTAACAAACCTATTCATCTCAATGCATCGAATCTTGCAACTTTGATTACACCTAAGAGTGGGAGATCAGTTCGTGAAGTAATTCAAAATAATGTTAATGCTGTAATGGAGCAGCGACGACAGATTGGTCGGCCGATTTTGGTGCACGTCAATCATCCAAATTTTGATTGGGCCTTGACAGCTGAAGATATTGCTGAGGTAGAAAACGAAAAATTCTTCGAAGTCTACAATGGTCACCCTTCTGTCAGAAACTATGGGGATGCTGCCCATGTAAGCACAGAAGAGATGTGGGATCAAATCTTAATCAAACAATTGACCAATGGTTCAGGTGAAATAATATATGGTATTGCAACTGATGATGCTCATAACTATCATCAATATCAGTCAAATCGAAGTAACCCCGGACGTGGTTGGATAATGGTGAAGGCAGCTTTTCTTACGCCAGAGTTAATCATTAGGGCGATGGAGAAAGGTGATTTTTATTCCTCTACGGGTGTAATCATCAAATCATTTGAAAAGAATTGGCAATCTTTCAAAATTGAAATTGAACCAGAAGATGGAATAACTTACATCACTCAATTTATAGGCAAAATGAAAAGTAATACGATTGATTCTGAATCAATGGATAGTCAGCGTCGAAACTCGAAAGAAGGGGTAAATGGGCTGATTTTAGCTGAGGAATCAGGATTCAAGGTTCAATACGATTTCAAGGGTGATGAGATCTATGTTCGAGCCAAAGTTATTTCTTCAAAAGAAAAGGAAAATCCTTACCATGAAGGGGAATTTGAATCTGCTTGGCTACAACCAACTATAGAATTTTGATGAATTTTACTATTTATGTGAGAGGTCTGATAGAAGAAATACGACGGAAATCAGTTTCTTTAATTGGAATCTGGTATAGGCTCTGGCAGGGCAGTTCTTTCTGGTGCATTTCTCAATGTGGTGTGGAGATGATCCAATAGTTCTATGCTGGTTTGATAAATGATACGCGACGCCTTCGGAGTTCCTATATACACTTCTCCATAGGGCGCTTTTTTGTTTTCATATGTATATGGTGGTTTCCGGTCCCATTGTGATATTGGGATAATATAACCTACCTCATCCATCCCTAAATTGATATTCAGGTTAAGCCATCCTGTCATACAATGCCGTAACGGTGGGACCTCGACTGGTGGAATTGGAATATCCGCTCCATCTGGCGTTTCAATTCCTCCATCGACAATTTCAGGGAAGATTTCCCCTGGAGTTGTCAGTAACTCAATCTCACCAACACGAATAGCGTTGATTTCACTCCGGACTTTGGTTGCAAATATGTTGCCATAAAGACCTGGGTGCACTGTGCCTAAAGCAACCAAGATTTTCATCGGCCAACCAACTGGGGAATAAAAGGTCTTGGCTGATAAGGCAACATATTGATCTTCCATTTTTTTTGCTGTGGAACCGCGTAAGGCTTGTGATGCCAAAATAGCTAGGTTTTCTCCTTGTGCTTGCGCTTTGTCTCGTCCATCATGGCTTTGTTGTTGACCAAAACGATCAGTGATCTTCAGGCCAAGTTGTGTCATTAAGCCGCCAACTGGTCCGGTAAAGAAAACTGATCTACCACCGAATCCTGCAAATCCATTGGTTCCAGTCAGGCCGTTTTCCATGGCTTGTCGATAATAGTGCACGAAATCCGAGGAGATAAATGTATTTTTGCTTCCAAAGGCTTCGGGATGCATGCCCCATGAAGCCAGTGTGCCAATACTTTGTCCATTTATCTTCTTCCTGAACCAAGCCACTGGTAGTTGGTGGTCGACCATGATAGGTTGACGTGAATCGCGGCTGAAATTTTCTTTGGGTACATATGCGTTAGCAATTATTGTATCGGTAGGTACTAGGTTTTCGACTGCTTCTAGAATGGCATCACAGGTACATTGCTGAAGAAATTTGATGTATTCTTCGTCAAAGCGTGAATTCAATAGCAGTCGGTAACTCCAGAGACCAATTGTGTCAGGGGCATTATGGGTATGAGTGGCAGCAAAAGTGATGTGATCAATATCCGACCTGATTTGTTTAACCATGTGGCGAATAGAAATATACTGATCGTAGGTAAGGCCAATACTGTCAATGCTGACTAAAACAATGGTTAAGCCGTTATTTCGGAAGGCGATAGCGCGAGACCAAAGAGGATCGTTAACACCTTGTGCAGGTCGGTTACTATCAAAGCCCGCCATCCAAACTAAGTCGAAAGTATCATTGCCATTGACATCCTCATAAGTGTCAATCTCTGGTTCATAGGCACCATTGCCGTTAATGTCTGTCCAAGTATCGTAGTGTTCCATCAAGGGTGTTATTTGACGGACACCGATGCCAACCTGAAGGTTACCTACACTGGGCCAATTGTTAATAGTTGGGATGGTATAGTCAATTTTATACTTACGATGTAGTCCACGACTAGTTGTGTAAAAAAAGACAAACAACCCGGCCAGTAGTGTAGATAGACAAACAGCAATTCCTTTCAAAAAAGGATGGTGTTTCATGTTTAGGTATTCCAATCTAGGGCTAGTGGCAAGATGCCGTAGTAAGTAATCACGACGTTGAGTTTAAGCTTCAGTGTGTGCTCGCAAAGAGCAACGTGATTATAATATAATATGATTAGTTACCTATCAATTGTCAATTTTTCAGGGTTTTTATAAAGGTCTAGTAGGCTACATGATAGGTGTACTCGACGGGTGATTAACTACCTGATATAATTCAATAACATCATAACACAAAGTGTTAACTTCTATTTGAGACAAATAGTTTCAATATTGGATGAATAAGTGACGATATACAAGATTATTCTAATTTTGAGATGATAATGAGTTCCGAATATTTGGTTACTGGAGAATGATATATGATAATGCATCTTATATCTGTTATAACTGCTTATGCAACTGGTATTGGTACATGGGATTCTAATTCAGAGATTTATCCAGATACCTATAATCTTTATTTTGTCAACATATTAGGGTATTGAAAACACTAAATTAGGAGATATCTAAAATGTTAGAAACGGCATTGCGTGTTGGTATCGTTGGAGCAGGTAGCGTTGGCGGATTGGGTGGTCGAGAAAATTCCCATGCTGGAGGGTATAGCCGTTGTCCGGAAGCTGATTTGGTTGCTGTGGCTGATATTGATTTTCAAAGGTTGCAACAGTTTGGGGATGAGTGGGAGATTCCAGTTAATCATCGATACAATACTGCACAGGCGATGTATGAAAATGCCAACTTGGATATTGTTAGTGTTACTACTCACAATTTTCATCATCATCAACCTGTTATCGAAGCAGCAGAAGCCAGCGTCAAGATAATTCTAGTCGAAAAGCCGCTGGCTGTTAGTGTGGAATTAGGACGCAAGATGGTGGAGGCGTGTGAAACACGCGGTAGTCGGTTACTCGTTGATCATACTCGTCGTTTCCTCCCTCACTACCGCAAGCTGAAACGAATGGTTAATGAGGGAGCAGTCGGAGAAATCAAAACTATTACCTACTCTGGTGCACGGCCTTTACTGCACAATGGTACGCATACAGTGGACTATGCTTTCTATTTTACAGATGCAGAACCACAGTGGTTTTCTGGATTTCTTAACCAAGAACCAGTTTCTGATCCAGGTGGTGGAGGGATGGTTGTTTGCGAAGATGGAGTGGTTGTTTTCATAAATTGTATTCCAACCCGTAGAGAATCTCTGAGTGACACTGTTATTGCTGGTACTCAAGGACAGATTCGATTCTGTGAAAGTCGGGGGATTTGGGAGTATGGCCCCTTAGCTGATGCAAGTGATATGTATGGTACACGCTATGACTTTTCCCCGATACCTGATATGCCTCAAACCTTTGAATTGGATGATTATTTCTATAGTGCGACCCGAGAGGCGGTTGATTGCTTACTTGAGGATCGTGAGGGTGTTTCGACAGGCCGCGATGGTCTAAAAGCGCTAGAAGTTATCACAGCTATTCATATTTCTCACAAAACCAAAACCCAAGTTCGGTT
>CAZPZZ010000212.1:0-5651 GCA_964591245.1 uncultured Vicinamibacteraceae bacterium
CCGACACGCATTCAGGACAGAATTTCGCCAATCACAGCCGAGTCGTAGCCCCCTATCACTTCATTGCCGGACCAATATTGTTACTGAACGCCGTGTATGGGTTTTACAGTGTGATCACGCTTGGCACCCTGCACTCAATCATGAATGCATTGGTTGCCGTCGCACTGATCATTGTGTTCCTCTTCGCACGACTCTTCGCACTCGGTGCCCAGGACCGCGTCATCAGACTCGAGATGCGACTTCGAATGAAGGAACTCTTGCCCGCGGACATACAGAACCGGATCACTGACTTTACCCCGTCGCAGATGGTCGCCCTTCGCTTTGCAAGCGATGCCGAGCTTCCGGCGCTGGCCCGTAAGGTGCTTGACGACAACATGACCAATTCCACTTCACTCAAGAAAGAAATCAAGGATTGGCAGGGGGACTATTACCGGGTGTAGATCCGGGGACGGCGTTCCTTCTCAGGTACGCCTCAGGGGTGCATGGCGGTAACACCCAACAGCGTGCAGCCAGATGGATTACGCCAATTTCTCTCGAAAGTACTCGATCGTCTTGGTCAGGCCATCGGTCAGATTGACCGTCGGTTGCCACTCGAGAAGCTTGCGAGCGCGCGTGATGTCCGGTTGCCGCACCTTCGGATCGTCAACGGGAAGTTCTCCATGGACGATGCGACTCGACGAACCGGTCAAACGGATGATTGCCTCCGCGATCTCGAGAATCGTCATTTCTTTTGGATTGCCGATATTGACCGGCTCGTTCGTGTCGGCCTCCATTAACCGCATGATGCCGGCCACCAGATCACTGACGTAACAAAAGCTGCGGGTCTGACTTCCATCCCCATACACGGTGATGTCATCACCGCGAAGTGCCTGCGCGATGAAGTTCGGGACGGCGCGTCCATCGCGCACGCGCATCCGAGGCCCGTAGGTGTTAAAGATCCGTACGATCTTGATGTCCAATTCGTGGTAGCGATGGTATGCCATCGCCAGGGCCTCCGCGAAACGCTTCGCTTCGTCGTACACGCCACGCGGTCCAATAGGGTTCACGTTCCCCCAATACTGCTCCTGCTGTGGATGCTCTAGCGGGTCACCATAGACCTCAGACGTCGACGCCAACACAAAGGTAGCCTTCTTGGCCTTCGCCAAACCCAGGGCCTTGTGTGTCCCCAAGGCGCCGACCTTCAAGGTTGGAATCGGCAACTCCAGATAGTCAATCGGACTTGCGGGGCTCGCCCAGTGCAGCACGTAGTCGATCGGACCGTCAAGATAGATATAGTCGGTCACGTCGTGCCGAATAAACTGGAAATCCCGATTCACGAGATGCGCGATATTCGAGATGTCGCCGGTCAATAAATTATCGATGCCGATCACCGTATGACCACGGTCGAGTAACGTCTCTGCAAGGTGAGAGCCGATAAATCCAGCGGCACCGGTAATAACGATACGTGCACTCATAGTGTTTTCTTGTTGTCCGGCAGGAAGCCTGCAGCAGTTCAATACGCGTGACGATGGAAGAACCCACGCACCAACGTCAGCCAGAGAATCTTGACGTCAAGTCCAATCGACCAATGTTCAATGTAGTACAGGTCGTACTCGATACGTTTCTCGATTGACGTGTCCCCACGCCACCCGTGTACCTGGGCCCACCCAGTGATGCCAGACTTTACCTTATGTCGCAGCATGTACTGGGGGATGTGGTGCTTGAACCGTTCAACAAAAAACGGCCGCTCGGGTCGTGGGCCCACCAGGGACATGTCACCGCGCAACACATTCCAGAGTTGCGGCAACTCATCCAGACTGAACCGTCGCAGCACCCGTCCGAACGGGGTGCGTCGTGGATCGTCTTTCCGCGTCCACACCGGGCCCGTCTCTCGTTCCGCATCCTCCAACATGGACCGGAATTTGTACACACTGAACGGACGTCCATCCAACCCCATGCGCTCCTGCCGATAAAACACCGAACCCGGGGAAGTGGTCCGAACAAGGATCGCAATGATCGCCAACGGAAGACTGAGAATCACCAACCCCACGGCCGAAATCATGACGTCCATGACGCGTTTGATAATGCTGGGAACGCCCTGCAGCGAGACGTCATTGATGTTGATGATAGGCACCCCTTCCAGATCCTCGAGACGGGCACGCAGGGCCATCACTTGCAACAGATCCGGTACGACCTTGACCTCAACGCATTCGCGATTTGCAATCTCAATTAATTCCAACATCTTGACGTGCTCGTCGAGCGGCAATGCCACATACATCTGGTTAACGCGTTCACTTCTCAAGATATCCGACACCTCAGACAGTGTGCCCTAAAGCGGCAGCCCCCGATACCCCATATGGTCACCACCGGCGCGATCATCAATGAATCCCAGAACGGAATAGCCAAGTTCGCCGTGTTGCAACATCTTATCCACGACGTGTCGCGCGACATCACTGGTGCCCGCAATCAGAATCCGCTTCAGTCCGATACCGGTACGCCAGCGGCGCTCAAGGACGGTGCGCAGAAGGCTACGCGAGCCGTAGCCGCCCACGACACACAAGATAAGGTAGATGGCCCATGCGGCCCGCGAAACCTCGTAGATTCCCTGCTCTTTGACCGCCAGTGGCACAAAATAAGTTTGATAGACCAAAGACCCCGTAATGCCAAGGACACCTGCCAGCAAACTCCCGACGAAGACAGCAAAGAGCTCGTCTACCCGCGATCGCACACGCCCTGGGCGATACGCTCCTTGCGCCCAGAGACTAAAGGGCAACAGCGAACCGATAAATGGAGCAAGCTGCAGGTAATGCATCAGCTCGGGCTGCCCCTTTGGTGCCGCAATAAACCCCGTCTCGAAGCGCAACAGGTACGCCACGATGAACATGCCGATGCCAACCAACGCATCGAGAAACACCTGCACCAGCACTAACGTGCGACCGCGGCGCATTAGGAGGCGCCTCGCTGCAACGATCGACTCATAAGCGCGTTAACCTCATCTCGCAACGCCGCCTGAAAACGCTCCGGTGAAAATTGGAGTGCATGTTCGCGAATGATTCCTGGGTCGAAGGGCGTATCCAGTGCTCTGAGAATTGCCTCGGCAAAGGCATCCTCCGACGGTTGCTCGACCAGCAACCCGGTCGTTCCATCCAGAACCGTTTCACAGGCGCCCCCGGTGGCCAGAGCGACCACTGGTCGGCCGCAGGCCTGCGCCTCCACCGGAGCAATACCAAAATCTTCAATTCCGGGTAACAGAACAACCCCAGCCTGTCGATACGCCTTCCGCACGTCCTCGTCCGAGACCGTACCGAGAAACTCGACCGACGGGCCGGCCATCTCGCGAAGCCGATCAAAGTCAGGCCCACCACCCACGACCCGGAGCGGCACACGGGCTCGAGCACAGGCACGGATGGCCAAATCAACGCGCTTATAGGGCACAAGCGCCGACACGACCAACGCACTGCGATCCACCTGGTCCGAGTCTGGTCTGAAAAACGCTGTATTTACGGGAGGATAGACCACGCTCGCGCGTCGGTTGTAGTACCGGCGAATTCTCGTCGCTACGTATTTGGAGATCGCGACGAACTGATCGACACGCCCCGCCGTCGAGGCATCCCAGCGGGCCATAGCCCGCATGGCGTGGCGAAAAAACCAGCTGGCCCGGGCGCCAACGCGATCCGGACCGAAATAGGCCGTGAACTGATCCCAGGCATAGCGCATAGGGGTGAAGCAATACGACAAATGGCGGGCCCGTCCGGGAGGCACGACCGCCTTAGCTGCACAGTGACTGGTACTGATAATTAGATCGCAATCATCAAGATCAAATTGTTCAATCGCAAGAGGAAATAAGGGAAGTAATTGACGATAGTATCGGGACGCCCCAGGCAGATGCTGCAGGAACGATGTCCGAATCCGGGCGGCCTCGATAGTCGGAGACACCGAACCGGGGACATGGAGCAATACGTGCCGTGTCGCCGCTGGAAACAGCTCGCAAATAGTTTCGAGCGCTCGCTCCCCCCCACGCATACCAGTCATCCAGTCGTGAACGAGCGCCACCTGGGTTTCTGGTCCCAGCCAACACTGAGATTTTGTCGCCTCGGCCATCAGGATACCGTCACTTCGCGGTAAATGGCGAGCACACGTCGCACCGACTCCTCCCAGGAGAACATCGCCGCACGGGCCAACCCCCGCTCGATGAGCGTCGACCGCAGTACGTCGTTTGACAAGATCTCTGCGAGTCCCTCGGCAATGGATTCTGGATCGTAGGGGTCGATGAGCAGCGCAGCGCCGTTCATGACCTCCGGCAACGAAGAGACATTCGAGGTCAATACTGGCGTCCCACTCGCCAGCGCCTCGAGCGGCGGCAAGCCGAACCCTTCATAGAGAGAGGGAAACACGAACGCATCGGCCAGGCGGTAGAGGCTCGCCAAGGTATTGGCACTCTGATAACCGAGAAAACGCACGTGTTTGTGAAGGTTGTAGCGATGTACTGCTCGACGCAACGTAGAGTACCGTGAAATTTCACTGCCCGTGATCAGCAGCTTGATATCAGCGAATCCATTCAATCGCAAACGATGAAACGCATCGATGAGCCGCTCGAGATTCTTGTGCGGTTTGACGTTGCCCGAGTACAGCAGGAAGCGGTCGTGCAGTTGATATCGCTCCCGAACCCGTTGCATCTGCATCTCGTCGGGCGGGGTACGGAACCGATCATCGATCGCGTTATAGATCACATCCACCTTCTCCGAAGGCATCGGAAAAAATCGAAGGATGTCTCGCTTCGACGCTTCGGACACGGTCAAGATCCTCGCCGATCGCGTGGCCGCCACCCGGAAGAAGATCCGAGCATATGCATAAGCCAGTCTGCCCGGCAAATATTGCGGGAACATCAGGTGGATACAATCGTGAATCGTCACGAGCGAGCGACACGGGGTAAGGGCCGGAAGCACGTAATGTGGAGCGTGGAATAGATCGGGACGCATGCGCGCCAACCCGAAAGGCACGGTAAATTGCTCGCGGAGGGAATAATTCGCAGACCGGTTCGGCACCGGCTTGAAATTGGGTCCCAATGATTCAATCTGGTCGCAGTCCTCCCGCTGACAAAAAAGTACAAACTCGCTCTCTCGATCCAAGCGCGACAACCACTGGACCAGGTTTCTAACGTAGGTACCGATCCCGAAGTCGTGCAATTTTCGCACGTCGATGGCGACCCGCATCTGAACGATCTTACCTCTCACCGTCGCCCCCCGGCGCCGCGATCTCAGGCGATTCCGGGAAGGGGAGTTGTCCACGCAGCCACAAATACCCCCGCAGCAGCGGATACCATGCCGGGTGATGTTTGGCGTAGAACGCAAGATGACTACGGCGATACGCCGTCTGGGCTCTCTCCGGCTCATGGCGACGAGAGCGGCCCCGTGCATGTACGACCTCGACGGCAGGAGTAAACAGCACTCCTCGGCCGAGTCCCCGAAGCGCGGCGCAAAAGTCCACATCTTCGGTATAGAGAAAAAACCGCTCGTCGAGCAGGCCAACCGCTTCAGCCTCTCTACGGCGAACAAGCAAACAGGCACCGCTCACCCAATCGACCGTCCGCTCGTGACGAGCGCGGCGTTCGGCCAAGACGCTCACAATTGGAAGCCCCACACGATGCCCACGAACCAGGCACTTCTGGACAA
>CAZPZZ010000213.1:0-5615 GCA_964591245.1 uncultured Vicinamibacteraceae bacterium
CCCAGGTTTCGTCTCCGGCACGCTTGGCGCCTTTGGCGAATACTTGAAATTCCCACTGGCCGGAAGCGACCTCGGCGTTGATACCTTCGACGTTGATGCCAGCGTCAAGACAGGCGTCCAAATGTTCATCCACGCACGCACGTCCATGAGCATTCTTGGCACCAACTGAACAATAGTATGGACCCTGGGGACCTGGGTAGCCGCGATCGGGAAATCCTGGTGGTAGCTGACTGCTCACGTCCCATAGGAAATACTCTTGTTCGAAGCCAAACCAAAAGTCGTCATCATCATCGTCGATGGTTGCTCGGCCATTCGACGCATGAGGCGTTCCGTCCGCGTTCAACACCTCGGTCATGACGAGCCAGGCATTCTTACGGCACGGGTCGGGGAACAAGGCAACCGGCTTCAATAAGCAGTCCGAATCATTTCCAGCCGCTTGCTCGGTCGAACTCCCGTCGAATGACCACATCGGACATCCTTCCAACGTGCCATCAAAATCTCTCTCGACGGTGGTTTTTGACCGGAGGCTTTGTGTTGGCTTGTAACCATCCAACCAAATGTACTCTAGCTTGGCTAGCATCTTTCTAAGGACTCCTTCGTTGAATGTGAGAGAACTGAAATATTCTCTCGGTCTTTAGTTCAGCGCTCACGGTTGATGCCTGACTCTGGTTACGAGCCGGATCTTCTTTCTTACGCGAGGACCCACAACCTCACAATCATGCCGACGATGTTTCTTGGCATCCATACGGGAAAGGCGACCAGGCCTCCTCGATCTATCGCGACAGAGGTTTCGAAGCAAACCGCGTACCAATAATGTGTCGAGACAAGGAGAATCGGGTCCACCCTAATGGTCGTAGCGTGTTTTGGAAATCGTAGGTGGTTTTGTCAGCCCTAAACCAGCGACGGTATTCTAGCTATTTCCTACAACCTTGTCGGCGAATCCCGCTTTCCTGACAAGCTTGTCGGCAGTATCCGGGTGCATGTCGTCGTGGGAATGTTCCGTTACCCGAGCATCCAGAGAAACCGACGTCCATGTGTTGAGCTGACAAGTCAGGAGTGAGACACGCCTTCCAACTCGCAACCCGAGATCGCGCACGAGACGTTGAAACGCCCTTGCCGAGCATGCGGCCAATCGAGCCAGGCATCCCGGCCGAGCAGTCGACGCGCTGAAGAAACTGATTCACTATAATTGGCAGTTCACCGTATTGCAATCCGACGGAAGGAGAAGGCGCGTGCTGTTCTACGCGACCGCTGAGAGGAGTGGACCGGGAGGTTGGTCCGCATATTTTTTCACGGTGCAGGGTGAAACAGGACTGGCATTGTGGTGTCGAGAAGAGAGTAACGGATGACAGCGAGGGACACGAACCAATGGAAGGATGCCGGCACAGGGTATCCAGGTGGCTGCTACTTTGCCTATGGCGCGAATCTCAATGTGGATGACTTTCGGAGGTGGTGTGCCGCCCATGGTCTACCCGGTACGCTCTTGCGCGCCTGTCGTGGCGTGGTCCGACTTGCGGATGCCGAATTGCATTTTGACTATTACTCGGAGCGCCGTCGGGGAGGTGTTCTGAACCTGCGTCCCCGGGTAGGGCAAATTGTCGAAGGCGTATTGTTCGAGGTCGATGCGTGCGAGCGTAATGCGCTCGACCGAAAGGAGGGAGTGCCTTCCTGCTACGAGCGCGTGCCTGTGCATGTGTTTGACGGCGAGGGAAGGACCATTGATGCCTTCACCTACCGGGTGCCTTCAGTGCGGTGTGGGGGATTCGTCAAACCCACCATGGCCTATCTGCAAGTCGTGCGTAGAGGATTGGAAAAGTTTGGGCTCTGCACCAGACAACTCGAGGCCGCTGCCGTAGATATCAGTGCGCCCCTCGTTTTGGACGGCGTGTTTGTGTACGGCACGCTCATGCGTGGCGAGGAGCGTTTCCGCACGCTCGCACAGGTGGCGGAATTCGAATGTGCTCTGCTCGCAACCACGAAAGGACGTTTACTTGATTTGGGTGCGTACCCTGCAGTGGTCCGAGATGCAGACGGCTCTGTTGACGGTGAGTTCATGTGTTTTCGGAATTTGCCTGCGGTACTCGACCT
This sequence comes from uncultured Vicinamibacteraceae bacterium, assembly GCA_964591245.1. Classification (GTDB taxonomy): domain Bacteria; phylum Acidobacteriota; class Vicinamibacteria; order Vicinamibacterales; family UBA8438; genus CAZPZZ01. The sequence goes on from CAZPZZ010000213.1 coordinate 2,089, forward strand.
GCTTGATCCTATCGAAGGTTTCGAGGGATACCACGCCGGATCGCTGTATCACCGCGTTCCTGGCGTTGCCCAGGTCGGTGACGGTCGGTCCCGGTCAGTCTGGATCTACGTTCTGGCTGATGCAGGGATCGGTCGGCCGACTATTGCTTCGGGCAGTTGGCGAAAACACCGCAACCGACATCACACGTTCATGGAGGCTCTCTTCAATGCACACACGGCTGGTCAAGAGGATAGTGGCCAGGCCAGGGAACGCGTGGTGGCGGGTGCGAGAACCGGTGGACTCGAGGACATTGCGCAGGCGGACATTGCACTCGCGGGGCGTTTCCTCTGCGGCACCATGTCTGAACACGATCTCGCACAACGCACGGGTAAATGGGTCTGCGTTCCGCGGTGATGTGTGGATTTGGGGTGCGACTCTGCTAAGAAGCTGGACGAAATCGATGTTTCCCGTTCGGAGTCTGTGGTCTTGGACGTCATGGGTGCATGTGCATTCAGCCATGCTGGCGCTCGAGTGTGTACTCTAGCGATCGTGCTCGCTGCCGGGGACGGTATCGGCGCTTCGTACATCGAGGGTTTTGTGTGTACTGGAAATCTGTCGAGCCGGCGTAATAGAGTGGCCCCAGCAGGTTGTGAGCTCGAGGAGGAACTCAATGGAGCGGTGTTCAAATTCCGACCACCTGATTGTTCGGCTGTGTCAGGCGTGCTTCCGGGAGGTAGTCGTGTCGACGTGGCGCACGGTGTTGGTGCTCGCTGGAGTCGTTTTTTTCGGCGTGTGGGGCGGAGAGTCGAGCGCGGTGGCGGTTGCGCAGGGACAGGAATCAGAAACGCCGGAAGGTGGTGACCCGGAAACCTCCCAGTATCTCGCCGAACTGGCGGCGGCAGGATTGGGAATTTATGCGCGTGAAGATCCGCGCGCCGATACGTTCTCCATTGAGCGAGCGATGTCGTTTATGGATGGCGTTGCCGTCAGCTGGGGTAACCGTTATGAGTGTGTTACCTGCCACACGAACGGCTTTTACCTCACCGTACCGCCGGAATTGGTCGCGGGACGACCTGACTTCGAGAGAGCACAGGCGCAGGCGAGAGCCTATGTCGAGTCGTGGCCGGATCTCGCCGAGGTACGCTCGGAAAAAGCGTTCCTGGAGGACACCTACGTGGTGGCAACAGCGGCCTTCTTGTCCATCAGCGAGTTGCAAACGACCGGAAATTTGAGCGATGTAGCGATAGAGAGTTTGAACCGCGCTTGGGCACTGCAGGATCTGGATGGCCATTGGGAAAATTGGATCGTGTGTAATTGGCCTCCCTTTGAAAGTGACCATCACTTCGGGGTGTCGCTGATGGCTCTGGCGGTGGGAATGGCTCCGGAGATGTACCGGCGTTCGGCTCCCGCGCGCGAGGGTATGGCCCGGCTTCGTCGCTTCCTTTCCGCGAACCCACCAGAACATACGCACCAGCGGGGTATGTTGCTCTGGGTGAGCCGGTACGTGGAAGACCTCATCACGGCCGACCAGCGAGATGCCTGGATCGACGAACTTCGTGGCCTGCAGCGCGACGATGGCGGCTGGGCCTCGGGTGCATTGGGTGCATGGCGCCAGAGAGACGGTGCCGAGACCCAACCCTGGGTCCAGGTGGAGAGTGATGGCTACGGCACGGGCTTTGTGACCTTCGTTCTGCTCGAGGCCGGAATCCCGGTGAGCGACTCGGCTATTAGCCGTGGGCTGCAGTGGCTTCGAGAAAACCAGCGTGAGCGAGGGTATTGGTGGACTCAATCACTGCGCAACAATCTCGAGACACCGAATTTTCTGACCCATACGGGAACGACCTTCGCAATCAAGGCGCTGGCGGCAGCAAGGGGGAGAGACCCCGAATGAAACGACTTGTAGTTGTGGTGTCCCTCCTCAGCGCACTCGCTATGCCCGGCCGGTTGGCCTGCGCCCAGGAGTCAGTGGATCTTCTGTTACACAGCGGCAAGATCTTTACTGCCGACGAGCGTCTCTCGACCTTTTCCACCGTTGCGTTGCGTGACGGTCGAATTGTAGCGCTCGGCTGGGATGCTCTGCGCGATCAATACCGCGCCGAACGGCTTGTCGACCTTGGCGGCAAATTGGTCGTGCCCGGGTTCATTGACACTCATATTCACATGAGTGGCGATCCGGAACGCTGGGTTGATCTGTCTGGTCTCAAGACAATGTCCGCATTGAAGGCGCGTGTGACACGGAAGGCGGAACAACTCGGATCTGGCGAGTGGATCACCGGTTACGGCTGGTCGGAGGATGAACTCGTCGAGCAGCGTCGTCCACTGCGCGAAGATCTGGATGACGCGGCACCAGTGAACCCGGTGGTGCTGACCAGAGCTGGTGGTCATAGTTCGGTGGCCAATTCGCTTGCACTCGAGGCTGCCGGGTTGGCCCCGGGTAGCGAGACACCGCCAGGGGGCATCATCGAAGTTGATGACCAGGGACAGATGAACGGAATCTTGCGGGAAGGTGCGCAAGGGATAGTCCGACGACTGGTACCAGACGCGACTCCGGAAGAACTGCGCGAAAGCTTTGTGGGGAATCTGCGTGGGTTACTGCGACTCGGGATTACGGGAATTATCCAGGCAGGGGTTGGTCCACGTGGGTACCAAGAGTGGGAGTCGGTATATCAGGAGTTTGCTGGAGAATTGCCCCGGGCTGCCGTGCAGTTCCGCGTGCCACCGGATCCGCAGCGGGCTGTCACCATGCTGGATCGGTTCGGGCGGAGGACTGGAGACGGGAACGAGTGGTTGCGCGTCGGACCAGTGAAATTCTTTGTGGACGGCGGGTACACAGGGGCTGCCGCTTGGACGCTCGAGCCCTACAAGGGACAACCGGGGTATTTCGGGACCGGTGGATTGATAGATGAGGCCGGGCTCTACGAGATTTCAAAAGCGTCGCACGACCGTGGGTGGCAGATGGGCTTTCACACGATCGGCGACGCTGCGATCAAGATGACCGTCGACGTCTGGTCCCGCGTCATCGAGGAATCCTCCCGTATTGACCATCGTCACTACTTGAACCACTTCACCGTCCGACCGCCGGTTGAGACCATGCAGCAGATGGCGACGTACAACATCCATATTGCCCAGCAACCCAACTTTACCTATACGCTGGAAGGTCGCTATTCCGAGCACCTCGACGGCGAGCGCTATCAGACCAACAATCCGCTTCGGTCGCCCATGAGTCACGGTGTGTTTGTTGCGCTGGGCAGCGATATCTTGCCGATTGGGCCGATGGTCGGACTGTACGCTGCCGTTACCCGCAAGGGAATGAGCGGGGCAGTGGTGGGACCGGGAGAGGCGTTGACGATGCCGGAGGCGATCGTCGGCTATACCCGCTTGGCCGCGCATCTCACCTTCGAGGAGGAAGAGAAGGGCAGTCTCGAGGTCGGGAAGCTGGCCGATATGGTGGTGTTGTCTCAGGACCTGCTGACCATTGAGCCTGATCGGATCCTGGATACCGAGGTCGAGATGACCGTTCTTGGCGGGGCCATCGTCTTCGAGCGGT
>CAZPZZ010000214.1:0-5605 GCA_964591245.1 uncultured Vicinamibacteraceae bacterium
CCGTGTACATCCGCAATTCAAAGCACCGGGAGTCCGAGGCCACGTTCCCGGAATAATCGTCCGACAGTTGCCCGGCCGGACCGCAGTGCGCCGGCAAGTCTTGTGCGAAACCCGCACTACTGAATCCGAATAGCATGACGATGGCAAATAACGCTTGTTTCATGGCTCTCTCCTTATTCTCTCCAAACCAGAGACCTGGATGACCGCTCGACGCTCTGGAGCACAATGCATCGCCAGGTCACCTCCCGATTCCACGCATTCTCGGTGCGCACCCCGAACCCGCCTCTCGCCTTGGGCCGTCAGTCGACACGACTAGTCTGGCCATCAACCTTCGGCAGGGCGTCTCTCGGAGTCTGTCATAACCCGGGCCCCTCTGTCAGCGCCGAACCCGCGACACGGGGAAAGGTAGAGCCCTTCGACCTCTGGACGGTATTTCCCAATATGGTGACGGCTACTGGGAAGGCGCCCGTGATTGTTCCACTGGCGTTCGAACTCAGAACACGTGGTTACCTGAGACTGCGAGCGAGACGAGCGCTATCGCCGGTCTCCTCTCTCCTGCCCGGTAAGAATGCGCCACGGTTGCTTTGCCGGATCATGCCACCACACGAATGCTAGTGGCTAAAACCCCCAGCGCCACAACAGCCCGAACAAAACGGGTTACATCACCCTGACGCCGCCACCTGCCCGTACCATTCTTCCGATTCCTGACCAGGCTCTGGGAGCACCTTCCCGCCCTCCATCGTCCACGATGCGGGCGCTTCGCTGATACGTCCACTCACCTCCAGGGAAGACACAGAGGTAATTTTGCAGAATGTCTCCAACAAGGCGTCAAGAATTCGCGCCTTCAACTCGGGCGGACGCCCGCCGCGATTCCCACCCGCGATGAAGTACGGCGTGCCGTACGCCATCATGCCGTTGCCGTGAGAATCCGTGATCTCCGACCCGCCGTTTCGTTCCAAAAACATGACCTGAACAAATTTACGTGGCGCTCCAGACAGTCCGCAATGCACATCAGTAAAGGCCTTTGCAACCTCAGCGCGCTGCTCGTGTGTCAGGGCCCCCTCAGGAGTCACACATCGATATAAAGGCATGGTTTTCCCCTTACTTCACTCAGAACGACATCACCCCGCCCAGCTCTGGTCACGGGCTGAGACAACCAACTCGTGTTCACGCGCACCCGTGAGACGACACCACGCATCGCCGATCGCTCTCAGCAACTGCGCACGCGTTTTCGCATCACAACCGTCTGGGATACGGCCACGAACAAGCGACGTTGTCGAAGGCTCACCCGCACGAAAACCAAACCCACGCTTGATCACCACCCAGGACACGTCCACAGGCCCTGCGTCCGGGCCAAGCATGTCAACACAGATGGTCTCCAGCGCGGACTCGAATCCAGGTCTGAAACGTTCGTCGATACAACCTTCTTGCACGGTGCATTCGAACCAGGTCATTACCTCAACGATCCTACAACCAAGTACGGAGACAACACGAGCGCACAGGTCGCCCTCGCCGGGCATGCCGCACACGAAACAGCCGCTGTTGAACGTGTGACACAGACCGAACAATCCGACAGCACAACGCCTTCCCAGACTGCGTACATCGGTAAGTACTCCATCTATCTCCACTCTAAACCGGCGAAGTCACCACAGCCTGCATCTTCCCTTCGCTGGCCCCATCAGTTCTTTCCTCTGCTTTGTTCACCTCTGACGACGACGCGGCATCTTGTCGTGCGAACCAGCAATTCGCGGGTACGGAACAACAGGGCTACTCGGCTCCCCGCTACGCTACAATGCGAACGTCCACCTCGACAACCACACCGTCACAGAGCCGCCACGTCCACTTGCTGTCGAGGATACGGTTACGGCATAGACCATGAAGGTTCCCCATGCCTCCAACCTCACGCGTGCCGCCGTGCTGACCATCGCGCTAGTTCCGCTCGCGGCATGTACCGGCAGTCGAACGCGGGTCCAGTCTGGCGCCAATTCACCCACACTCCAGCAATACGACCATGATGGCGACGGTCGGATCACCTGTGTGGAAGCGAAACGCCACGGGATCACCCCAGTCACACTTCGGCATCCGGCGTATCAATACATGGACGACGCGAATCGCGATGGCGTGGTCTGTGAGAGCGGATCGACTCCAGAAACGATACAGCCGCTCCCTGACATGCGTGCGCTCGCGGAACATGGTGACCCCGAGTTCCAGCCCTCGTCCAGGTTTGGCCGCGATTCCGACGACGTCATAGCAGGCGACGTCCTGGATACAAACTCCGTCTTCCGCGAGGCCGCCGATCGGGGGACCGCGGAGGCCCAATTTCAACTCGGACTCTTGTATGACACCGGTCGAGGAGTTCGGCAAAATCCCGCCGAGGCCATTCGGTGGTACCGGGCTGCCGCTGACCAAGGACATGCCGCTGCGCAGAACAACCTCGGACTTCTCTACGACTACGGCCGCGGTATCTCGCAGGATGCCGCGGAAGCGATGCGGTGGTACCGGAGTGCGGCCGACCAAGGGTTCGCCGTCGCACAGTACAACCTCGGATTCATGTATGCCAACGGCCGAGGTCTCACACAAAACTACGTGGATGCATATCTCTGGTTCAATCTCGCGTCAGCGCGAGCCTCCGGTGACATCCGCGAGCAGGCGGCACACAACAAAGCCGTACTCGCGCAACACATGACCCCTCAACAGATTGCTCAGGCCGAACATCTGACAGGAGTCTGGACACCCGAACCGTGAACCACCCCTATAATCAATTACCGCTCTGAGGAAGTACGGCAGCGACCACGTAGGGCAGCTCCGAGAAAGTCGATGAAACACTTTCTTCAAGTCGCCATCATCCTCGCGATCTGGGCCACGGCAAGTCTCCTCTCTCTGGCCGCCGGGCAAGCCCATCAAGGCTGGCCCCCCGATCAAATCCTCCTGGACCTCTCGCGGTGGAGACCACCGCTACGCGGCGGCATGACGCCCCTACGTGGGAGGCATGCGCTCGAGAGAGCCTGCTCGCCTGGAGTACGGCACTCGCGTCCACGCCCCTACACTTCGCCGCCCGGCTGGATCCGACCCACCGCCCTCGGGCCTTCGATGGTCGGTCTAGCGTCGCCTTCACTTCCGACGTCTTCGGCCTCCCCTTCGGCCCCGCGCTGCTCAGCGTGACCCACACCGCCACCACCATCCGCCCCGGGCTCCCTGATGCCAGCGACGCCGATATCTTCCTGAACCACGCCGCCCCCTTCAACTGCTATCGGGGCGCGATGCCCACTCCACCTGTCCATGATCTCGTGTTCGACGAAACAACCTTACCGTCGGACATTGGGAACAGTTTTCTTGAACCGGGAGACGAGAGTCTGCGGATGCTCGGAAGCACCGGTCCCCATTCGAGCGCCCAGCTTCAGGCTTCGCGCTTGAACGCCGACTTTGCGCCGCAAACCGAGATCGTGACTTTCTACGATGCCGCGATCGAACAGACGTTCCCAACCGGCGTCGTCGTCTCAGACGACCTTGTGTTCACCGGTTCAATCTTTCGCGTACGAGGCGGTGATCTATCGCTAGGAGCGAACCCATACCGCCCGCGTCTCAAAGTGCTCTCCAGTGACTTACAGAACGTTCTCTACGACGAAGCCGTTGGAGACGGTAGTCTCGGCGCGAGCCATATCCACCCCACGATCGCGATCAGCGACGATCGCCTGTATTTTGCGCGGAGTCAGCAAGCTGGGACCGCCTTCCAGACAACGCCTCAAGTAGTGCTGGAAGTCTATGCCCTCCTGCGCTGAGCGCCCAGCCCATCGTCAGCGGGTCAGACCAGGCACTCCCTCTGGCTCGTCATCCCACCACCAGAGCGGGGCCAGAGTCTGCTGCCTCGGGTGTGTCTCGTCGAGCGTGTCGCCATCATAGAGTCGCCCATTGAGCATGATTGACTCAATGGTGTTCGTGTGGCGGAGATCCTCGAGTGGATTGCGACGGAGGATCACGAGATCAGCGAGCTTACCTTGGTCGATTGAGCCAATATCGCCATCGAGCCCAATAGCCTCTGCGCCCAGTATCGTCGCCATCCGAAGCGCATCGTGTTCGCCCAGTCCCGCGGATGCCATCGCCCACAACTCCCAGTGGAAACCGATGCCCTGGATCTGCCCGTGACTACCCACACCGGCTCGTCCTCCGGCCTCTACGAGGTCTTTCACGAATTCGGCATGACGCGCGAATACATGTTGATCCGCACGAAACCACTGCCCTCGCCGAAGCGTCCGCGCATCGATCTCGTCGTGCGGCACGAAACGCCGCAATTTGGCGTCATCGTGAGGATTCTCCCTGCTGTAAAAATAGTTCTCTGCCCACGGACCGCCATAGGACACCAACAGCGTGGGGGTGTAGGCCCGTGCGGTTTCCGCAAACAACCGCACGAGATCGCCGTAGAGCGGAAAGATGGGCAACGAATGTTCGAGGCCCGGATACCCGTCCAGGGTCTCGGTGAGGTTTTGTTTAAAGTTGAGCGCCCCCTCCGTGGTCGGCATAAGCCCGAGCTCTCGGGCCGCCATGATGATGTGCTGGCGGCCTTGACGAGTCGCGGATACATACATCTTGATGGTCTTTGTGTCGTAGTAATCGGCGTAACGCGACAGATTATCCCGTGCCTCCTCAGCCGTATCGATGCCATCCTCCCAGAACAGCCCCGGACCCGTTGAGTACACCCGGGGCCCAAGGACAGCGCCGGTCCGCACCATGTCCGCGTAGGAGAGAACTTCCGTATTACCCGTCTGTGGATCACGTGTCGTCGTAACGCCGTAGGCCAGGTTCGCAAGATACGGCCAGACATCCGTTCGATGGAGCTGATCCCGCGCGCGCAGATGCGCATGGGTATCGACAAAGCCCGGAATCACCGTCCGCCCGGCGATATCGAGTACAACGGCAGCATCCGGAATTTCGACCACCCCCCGGGGGCCAACCGCCATGATCCGGTGGCCGCGCACGACGACGTCAGCGTCCTCGATCACCTCGTCGGCGCGCATCGAAATCACCCGCGCGCCACGAAGCACGGTAACACCACCTGGCAGGTCCCGGGCGGCCGAGATCTCGACGCGGTATTCGGGAGCTCGATAGGGGTCCTCGTCTCCCCCGCCCTGCTCGGCGGCAGCATCCAGGTCGTAGACGAAGTGCGCATTCCCGAGCGACCAATGCACGGCTCGACCGTCAGCCTCCCATGTGGGGAACTCACCACCGATATCGGTGAGTCGCCGCGCGGGAACCACTGCATTGTCCGCATCCGCAAGACTGACAGTCGGGGTCACACCAATACGAGGTACTGTCAGCACGTAGATGTGCCGACGTAGCTCCACGAACGCCTGATCACCCACGGGAGCCATGCGAATCGTTGACGGTGGGAGTCCTTCCTCAGCCCCAGGCGGAGTCGCTCCCCGCACGGTCAGGTGGATTCTTTCGTCGGTTCCATCCCAGCGAATCGACACGAGGCTATCCGGGCGTCGAAACAGGTGGATCCGGTCGGACCCATTCACAAAATGGGGGGCATCCCGGCCGTCAGTCAAGCCGCTCACGGTGACCGGGCCCCCTCCGTCAGCCGCAGGATCCGCCGAAAGCCAGCCCA
>CAZPZZ010000215.1:0-5595 GCA_964591245.1 uncultured Vicinamibacteraceae bacterium
CGCCGGATCCCATTTCAGCTCACCGGTCGCACGCTCTGACGATCGACGATTGCACTCGTCGCCGTCTCCGTTTTGCCTTCTGGAATGCTTATCTCGCCAGGAAAATCATGGTCCAGGTGCGCTTGCGCGCGCTTGGCCCACTTCTGGTCGATGAAGTGCTCAATGAGGTCTTCCCCGATGGCTTCGAGGCCCTGTCCCCAAGTCTCCAGCGTGCCTTTTTCTTGGCCATCCGCGAACAGGTAATCAGCGTCGGCTACTTCAGCCCTACCCTACTCTTGCTCATCGCCGCTCTCCGATCCCACCTCGATCGGCTCAACCTCTCCAACGGGCCGCCCGATCTCGCCAACGCCCTTGCCCATCTTTCTCCGATCGATGGATGTCGAGTCGTCGAATTCGTCGCATTGCTCACATCTTTCGATGGGACCAACGTCATGGCAGAGCGCAAGACCCTCACACGACTTCGACGTACCCTCGGGCTCCCCCCCAACCCTGAGCGGATCGCCGCATACCGCGAGATGACCCTCGAAGGTCTTCCGCTGGCCGATGCCGCGCAGGGCGCCCTTCGCCCGGCGTCATCGGTCACCTCCGCCAGAGGATCACAGTCAGCCCGAGTGACCCCAGAACGTAGCTAGCGACCGTCTTCGACAAGACCTCTCCGGCGAAGAGACAACTCAACGGCAGTACCAAGCAACCTCAACCGCAATCGGCGTGCCTCACCTCAGTCACTCAATCAGTTCCGCGGCCAGTTCCTCCTCGACGATCTCTTCCCCCTGCCGTCGCACGTAGTAGACCTTTGCGTCTTCCCGCGTGTGCACCACTCTCCGTACGTCGTTATCCAGAAAGTAGATTCCCGCGTCGTTGTCGCAGGCATAGCCCGGCTTCAATTCTCCCGAGCGAATCAGGTCGTGATAGGTCGGCCGCCGATCCTCTTCCGCGTCGTAATGCGGTGAATGGCTGCCCTCCAGAAAGCCCAGGCAGTCGACGGTCGACAATTCCCGAGGTCGCGAATCCGTCGTGCCATGTTCGAACCAACACAGCGAGCCCGCGCTGGCACCACCGAGAACAATCCCACGGTCCCAGGCCTGGCGGAGCACCTCATCAATACCGTGGGCCTTCCAGATCACCTGCTGGTTCAACGTATTGCCGCCAGAGACGACGATACCGTCCACGGACAACAAGACCTCCTCAAACGACCGGGCCATACGACTGCTGCTAATAAAACTCCGTTGTACAGACGGAACGACATCCAGCGGAGCACAATCCTCGTACCATCGGATGATTCCCGATTCACGGTCAGCTGACGCCGTGGGCAAGTAACAGAGCTTCGGCCGTTCCTTGCCCGTGAGGGCCGCCATATACCGGATGAACGGTGTCCTGAACCCGCCCCCCGCGATCAAGATCTTCCGGGCGATCGCCTCCTGTACGACACCATGCCGCCCGGAGGTCCCAGCCGCGAGATCCCCGATCCCCAATCCCGTCACGCCCAACGCCGTGGAAACAAAGAAGGCTCTCCGTTCCATATCGATACCCGCTCCTCATCAATACGAGCGCACGGCGCGCCTCAGGCACCACCGCGAACACATCACGTCAACGAATCCCACCGCGCACAGCGACATCCCGCTCCGAGCACGGTCACTTGGGTGCGCCACTCTCTTCCACTCTCGTCATATCAGTGTGTGATTTGAAATAATCCTAGTTCAGGCAGGCGGAGTGCTCAAGAGACGGCAAGCACCGACTGAGAGAATTGACACACCGCTCCGCCTCTGAGGGAGAGCGCCGACCCGCGGGTCCTCGACTGCTCTTCCGTAAGTACTCTGCGCGACGCTCCACCTCGCGAAAGGACCACGACATGGGCACCGACACACATTCCGCACCAGATCAACTTCTCATGCAACACGTACTCTCCAAGTTCGTGTCTCGCGCCCTGAGCGTTGCCGCCGATGTCGGCGTGGCCGACTACATCGCCGAATCCCCGGTCGAAACGGTGGATCTGGCTCAGAAGACTGACACCAATGCAGATGCCTTGGGTCGGGTCTTGCGCTGTCTGGCCGCGGTAGGGGTCTTCGCGCAGAATGGCACGCGCTTCAGTCATACGCCAGCCTCCGAACTGCTGCGCACCGACCATCCACAGTCGCTCCGAGGCATGGTCCGTTGGATCAACACCAAGCCCGCCTGGGACGCCTGGGGCCGCCTCGACCATAGCGTCAACACCGGCGCACCGGCCTTCGACAAGGTGCACGGCACCCACGTGTTCGAATACTTGAAAAGCGACACCGACACCGCGGCCATCTTCAACGATGCGATGACCGGCTTCAGCACGATGACCGGCCACGCGGTAGCCGAGGCCTACGACTTCGGGACTATGAAGACCTTGGTCGACGTCGGTGGCGGTCATGGGACCCTTCTGTCCACAATCCTCACGAAATATCCAACCCTGTCCGGAGTCGTCTATGACTTGCCAGAGGTGGTCGCCGGTGCACCCACTGCCCTCGGCGACCTGGCGTCTCGCATCGACACCGTCGCCGGGAGCTTTTTCGATGGGGTGCCCCAGGGAGCAAACGGCTACATCATGAAACACATCATTCATGACTGGAGCGACGAGCACTGCATACAGATCTTGCGACACTGCTGCGACAGCCTGGACGATGACGGTAAGGTGCTCGTGGTCGAGCAACTCGTCACCGACGGTCCGGAGTCTACTTTCGCCAAACTGCTAGATCTGGAGATGTTGGTGATGACCAACGGCGGCCGCGAACGTACCGCGGTGGAGTTCCGCGCACTCTTCGAGCAGGCTGGGCTGACGATGACGCGCATTGTTCCGACCGCGTCCCCTGTTGTCGTGATCGAGGGCGAGCGCGCCTGACGTTCGTCCGAATAACCAACCCCGAGGGCGGTTCGGGCACATCACCAGGTGCCCGATGACACCACGTATTTCGGCACGTGGGCAGAGCATGGACAAGGCGGTCAATCCGAGATAGAGTCATTTTTTCCAACAACTCTGAGTTGAGTTGCCTGTCAGGCAATTCCGTGGCACACACGCAGGAGAAACACGACGATGACAAGACAACACCGCTTGGTAGCAGTTACGGCGATTGTGAGTGCGTTAGCGCTTGCCGGGCCCTCGCTCGTGGCGCAGCAAGACGATCCCCCCCCGATGGGTTTCTTCGTCACCAGCGTCGGTCTCGGCGATGGCGCCAACCTCGGTGGCCTTGCCGGTGCCGACGCGCATTGCCAGTCGCTCGCAGAGGCGGCCGGCTCGGGGAACCGTAGATGGCGCGCCTATTTGAGCACGCAGGGCCCCAACGCCGTTGACGCGCGGGACCGGATCGGTGACGGCCCCTGGGCAAATGCGAATGGCCTCGTCATGGCTACGACTGTGTCCAGCCTGCACTACGACAACTCCAACTTTAACTGGGAGTTCTCGCTGGATGAGAACGGCAATCAATTTCCCTCCCGCATCGACGGCGACCCGGACTTCACGGAACACGACATCCTGACCGGCACACAGATCGTCGGCACGGCGTATCCAGAGGGCGATGACCGAACGTGCGGAAACTGGAGCAGCAGTGACGAAGGCAGTGCGATGCTGGGTCACGGTGACCGGTACTCCTTCACGACGCCTGGCTCCCCCTGGAATGCCGCCCACCCATCACGCGGCTGCTCCCAGGACAACCTGATTGCAACCGGCGGAGCCGGCCGCTTCTACTGCTTTGCCGCTGACTGATCACTGACCACACTTGAGCAACGTTTCGTATTGGGTCCATGGCGGGCCGAGTACGAGCGTTGCTCAAGCCAACGCTCTCCGCGGACGCCGACGCCGCGAGACTCAGCCCTCAAGTCCATCCACGACGCCCTCGCGCCCCCTACGGCGTGCCCGCGTTGCCCCCACCCACCCCCTGAGCGACCAGCCACGAACGTGCGCTCCGATGCTGGTTCATCCTGGTCGCAACGACGCGGCTTCCATGGAGATCCTCGCGCCCTTCCGGACGCAGAAGCGGACGTCGCCGACGTCATCATGGGACATCTCGATCGCAAAGTCGCGAACCGGGGATCCTTCGAAGTAACCAATGAAGCCGGATATCTGTTGGTTACACCGCGGCTTTCTCGTGCGGTGCGCAGACCACCGGAAGTCCGTGAAGAGAAGATATAGTCTCTACTTCTGAGCGACCGTCACCGCAACGGAGATGCATCACCAAGTATCCATACGAGGTTTGCCATGCATGCACCATCACCATCCACGGCTCGGTCCCGCATCATTGAGACCCTGCTAAGCGCACTGCTCCTCTCGTTGCCAGCAGGCATTACGTCACCGGTCAGTGCGCAAGTTCGCCCGAGCATTGCCGAATGGACCGCCGGCATGGAGTCGCGTCCAGGATTCGCCCCGCTCTACTGGGACAACCAGACCGGCAGATTGTGGATGGAGATTACGGACTTCGATACTGAGTTCCTGTATATCCGCTCCCTCGCCGCCGGAGTCGGCTCGAACGATATCGGACTCGACCGTGGAGAAATCGGTGCGTCAGCCCTCGTGCGCTTCGAACGGGTGGGGCCAAAGGTGCTCATGGTCCAACCGAACCAGAGCTTCCGTGTCGAGAGCGACAATCCCGATGAGATGCGAGCACTCGAGGAAGCCTTCGCGACGTCGGTCCTGTGGGGTTTCACGATCGAAGCGGAGAGCGACGGGGCCGTGATCGTCGACCTCACATCCTTTCTCCTTCGGGACGCACACGGCGTCGCCGACCAGTTGCCAGGCACCTACACCCTGGACGAGAGCCGTAGCGCTGTCTACCTTCCCCGAACCAAGGGATTTCCCCGAAACAGCGAACTCGAGGCGACGCTTACCTTTACTGGTGATGGCCAAGGGACCGGACCGGGGTTCGGCCGGGGATCAATACGGGCCGTCGCACCGACCCCACAGGCCGTGACCGTGCGCCAGCATCATTCTTTCGTCGAGCTTCCCGATGCCGGGTACACCCCGCGTGCCTATGACCCGCGTGCAGGATACGGGGCCATGCGCTACGACGATTACAGCGCCCGCCTGGGCGAACCCATGACCAAACGGTTCCTGCGCCGACACCGGCTCAAGAAAGCAGATCCGATGGCTGCTGTCAGCGACGCAGTCGAACCTATCGTCTATTACCTCGACCGGGGCACGCCGGAACCGGTGCGGTCGGCCTTGCTCGACGGTGCCCGCTGGTGGAACCAGGCGTTCGAGGCAGCCGGCTATCGGAACGCCTTCGAGGTACGCATGATGCCCGAGGGCGCAGACAACCTGGACGTCCGGTACAACGTCATCCAGTGGGTGCACCGTTCGACCCGGGGATGGAGCTACGGCAATTCAGTGATCGACCCGCGGACGGGCGAGATTATCAAGGGCCACGTGACCCTCGGTTCCTTGCGGGTCAGACAAGATTACCTCTTGGCTGAGGGCCTGTTGTCTCCCTATCTTGACGGCAACGAGCATCCAACCGAACTCTCCGACATGGCGTTGGCACGCATTCGCCAGTTGTCTGCCCACGAGGTCGGGCACACTCTCGGATTGGGCCACAACTACTACGCAAGCACGCAGGGGCGGATCTCGGTCATGGACTACCC
>CAZPZZ010000216.1:0-5558 GCA_964591245.1 uncultured Vicinamibacteraceae bacterium
GGAGGTGTCAGCGGAACCACGATCAGATTTCGCTGCCTCCGGGGCGGAGGTGTCAAGAGACGGGGCGCCCTCTTTGGAGGACGGACGGGATGGATTGCGCTTCTGGTTCGTTGGCATAGAAAAAGATTGCTGCGGGTGAAGTTTAGGGAGATCAATCGAAGAGCGACGGTGCGCCGAACGTTTGACCTACGAGGAATGATTTATTTTTTTGAGTATAGGCACGCTTCGCGAAGGTGTCAACCCATCCGACGAACGTCAGACGGATAGGATGCCGGACTCTCACCTATTCCTACAATACTGCAGTCAAGGATTGGCTCAAGCCCCACAGCCCGGGCCATCTCCGCGACGTCCTCTCCGTCTGCCCCGGGATTCAACCAGACCTCTGGAATTCCCTTTTGGGCCAACTCCTTCATTACGCTTCGACCAACAGAGGGCTGCAGGTACACGGTCGCAAGGTCAATCCGATCCGGCACAGACAGTACCGAGGTGAAGACTCGGATCCCCTCGATGAGCCCCGGACGCAAATTAATCGGGATCACACGGTAACCTCGATACGCGAATGCTCGCACCGCCTTGTTGCCAAACTTCTCGCGATTTCGCGATGCCCCCAACACGGCCACGGTGCGAGACATAGCCGCAGTATACCTGACCTAGGATCGGCAGCCGTCCTCACAGCGTACAATCGCGTAGTGCCTGGCACTCGCGTTTGGATACTCGTATCGCTATGCGTGCTCACATTCTTCGTCGGGCTCGGCCACCCCTCGATCGCCGATTCCGATGAGGCGTTTTACGCACAGGCTGCAAAAGAGATGCTCAACCGCGGCGACTGGTTGACTCCACATTACAACGGGCAATACCGATTCGAAAAACCGATCCTCTACTACTGGCTGATCGCTTTCGGTTATCGCATGGCTGGTATCAGCGAACTGATGGCGCGGCTCCCCTCGGCCTTCGCTGGTTTGCTCCTAGTACTAACGACATTCGTATGTGCGCGGCAGTGGTATGACCAGTCGACAGGAATGTTGGCCGGCGCCATCACTGCCACCAGCTTTGGATATGTCGCCGTAGCACGTCAGGCACTGCCAGATCTGACACTCGCCTGCTTTATTACGATAGCAGTCTGGTCCGCCTTAATGGGCATGGCCGCACCGCAGCCGACACACGCACAACACGGACGCCGATGGTGGCTAGCACTTTCCGGCATCGCCCTCGCCGGCGGCTTCTTGACCAAAGGGCCAGTCGGTCTCGTATTGCCCGCACTTGTCGTCGGCCCACTGGCACTCTGGCGGTGCGTGCGTCCGCCCATCCCTGCAGCCAAGCCACTGCGACAACGTCTCGTCGCCCTCGCCGGCGACGTCGCGCTACTATCGTTGATCTGCGTCGTACTCGCCGCGCCGTGGTTCGCGGCAATGACCCAAAGCCACGGCATGAGCTATCTTGATCGTTTTTTCATCGGCGAAAACGTGCAGCGATTCACAACCGAACGGTACAACGCCCCGCGGCCCCTCTGGTATTACCTTCCAGTCCTCCTCGGCGGACTCTTACCGTGGTCGCCACTAATGCTTCTGTGGTGGCGCTCGCTGACTCCAATCTTCCGCGGCGTACAACGCGTAAACCCAACGGTTTTCTCTTTGGCCCTCTGGGCGCTCGCGCCACTCTTGTTTTACTCGCTTTCCATTGGCAAGCAGCCGCGGTACATCCTTCCAATTCTTCCTCCTCTTGCCATTTTGATCGCACGGCCACTGCTAGAGACGTTGCACCGCCTCCCCAATTCCCCAGTTCACTTCTCTCGGGACAGACTCCTGGCGAGCGGCGGTCTCCTCTCAGCCGGGATTCTTCTGCTCCTCGGCATATTCATTGACCGCGCCAAGATACTCTTGCCGAACCTACCGGTGATCACCGTCCAAACAACGGCATGGCTGATCGGCATCTCCGCGATTGCCGTCGGACTGATTTCAGTCTCGTCCCGCCAGCGGCTGATTCCAGTCTCACTTGTCATCGCAGCCGTCATCTCCACGCTAGGCGTGCACGGCACGCTGTTGTCCCAAGCGCAAACAGAGCCAGTCCAGCAGATGGCGAACCTCGTGCAAGGAGCGAGCCTCGAACCAATTCCTTATGGTCGCTATCGCGTGTTCGTGCGTAATTTGCTCTACTACGTTGGACGCCCCCATGTCGATTTGGCGTCACGCGATCAAGTTAACGTATTTCTGAACTCGACAGAGCGGGTGCTGTGCGTTCTCTCAGAGGACGATCTCGCGTGGGCACGATCGGAGGGCGCGGATGTCTACGAAATCGGACGTGTGTCGTACCTCGATACTGGTGGACTTACACTGCGTACCCTGCTGTTCCCGGACCCGAAGAAAGACCTGCTCACCGTCGTCCTCGTCAGCAACCAGAGGCCGGCAGCAGGTTCCGGGATGGACGGTGAGATCCGTGCCCCCTACGCGCGGGATTCGAGCTAGCGCTGAAACCTACTCCACGCGTCTTCGAGCTGCGGCAGGGAACGAGCATACGACAAGCGCAAGAAACCCGGCGCATCGAACGCTTCACCGGGGGTCACGGCAACGTGAGCTTCCAAGAGCAGGTCACGAGCCAAATCGGCACTCGTACTCGCACCCTCAGGCGAGAGTAATGCTGAGACGTCTGGAAATAAATAAAACGCTCCGGCTGGGCACACGGCCTGGATCCTGTGCTCCGATCGTATCAGCGACAACAGAGCGTCTCGGCGCCGACGATATTCGTTCCGCATGGCGGTGACGCACTCCTGTGGCCCGGTCAGAGCCGCCAGCACCGCATGCTGAGTGATTGAGGTCGCATGAGACGTGGAATGACTTTGCACTGTATTGCAGGCCGCCGTAACCCGTCGTGACGCGAGGACCCAACCGCAGCGCCATCCGGTCATCGCGTAGCTCTTCGACGCCGAACCCACGAGCACGGTATGCTCCGGAGCCGTCTCCAGCAATACACCCGGTAAATTGTGGGGTACCGGTTCATACACGAGCTGTTCGTAGCACAAATCCAGCACGAACCAGATGGCGCGACCAGCCACGCCCTCAGCCAGTCGCTGCAGTTCGGCCTCGGTCATCAGAGCCCCGGTCGGATTCCCAGGACTATTGATAACGATGCCACGCGTGCGTGGCGTCACTGCCCGCAGCACATCATCAGCCCGCACTTCAAACTGGTTCTGCGGCAGGGTCCTGACCCGCACGACGTCCGCCCCCGCAAGCTGAATCTGCTCGATAATCGAGGGCCAGCCAGGCACGTGGACGATCACCTCATCCCCGGGCCCGAATAAGGCGAGCGCTGTATTGAATAACGCTTGCTTGCCTCCAGATGTCACGACAACATCGTCGGCGGCATAACGAGCGCCACAACGCGTCCGATAATGCTCAGCGATGGCATGCCGAAGGTCGGCGAACCCCGCCCCGGCGGTATACTTGGTGAAACCACGTTCGATGGCGGACACTGCAGCGGTCTTGATGTGGTCTGGTGTATCGAAATCCGGCTCGCCGGCACCGAGATCGATAACGTCGATCCCTTGACGCTGCAGGCGCTGAACCGCCGGCAAAATCTGCTGGGTTTGAGACGTGGCCACGCGGCCAAGTCGCGTAGCGAGTGGGAACGGATCAGACACGTTCGGTTCTCTCAAGGCCCGTTTTCTCGGCCATGCGGGCTTCGACCGACTCCGGCACCAACCCTCTTATGGACCCACCGAGCGAGAACACCTCCTTGACGAGCCGCGAGCTCAAATAGGTGTAGGATTCCGCAGGCATCATCAGCACCGTCTCAAGACTCGAATTTAGGCGCCTGTTCATCAAGGCCATCTGCATTTCGTACTCGAAATCTGAAATGGCACGAAGTCCTCGAACAATCACGTTGACCTGTCGACTCCGCGCATAATCGACAAGCAATCCCTCGAAGGTATCGACCTCGACATCCGGTTGCGAGCGGAACACCGCTCGGGTCATCTCAACGCGCTCATCAACGCTGAACATCGGAGTCTTGTCGCGATTAACAAGAATCGCGACAACAATGCGGTCAAATAGGACTGCTCCACGTTGAATGATATCCACGTGGCCATTCGTCAAAGGATCGAATGAACCTGGATAGACGGCTACGCGCCCGGAACGGTTAGTCGCCATGACACTCGTTCGCTTCAGAGCCTCTCCACAAAGAGGCTACCCCCTCATACAGCGAGCAGGTAACACCCTGATGAATGGTCTGAACTATAGAACGCGTCACCCACGAGTGACGAGTTCGAAAAACTCCAACACGCTGTCTCCGGCTCGAACCGCACGAAGCGACACGAGGCGAGGCGCCGCGTCGACCTCGGCTCGTCGAGCACGCTCCAGCACCAGAACGCCGGTCGGGGCCACGTGCTCCGCAGCCGCCGTAAGTATCTCATCGATGTTCGACGCATCATAGGGTGGATCGAGCACAACCACATCGAAGAAGCCCTTCGGCAGGCGACGCGCGCTCTTCATAAATTCAGCGCACCGAATCGTGCATCGATCGGCAAACTCACAGAGCTCGACATTCCGTCGGATCAGAGTGGCCGCTCGCGGGTCGCGCTCAACGAACGTCACATGCGCCGCGCCTCGACTCAGCGCCTCCAGGCCAATGGCGCCGGTACCCGCACAACCATCGAGCAGCTGTACATCGGCAATGCGTGGGCCAAGAATGTCAAATAGCGTTCCGCGAAGTCGGTCTGAGGTGGGTCGCAAACCGGACCAGCGCGGCGACAAAAGTCCGCGACCTTTCCGCGTTCCGGCAATGACCCGCACGTCCCTCAGCCTACCTCGACCAGGCCAAATCGTTCAGCCCACTCAGCCCCAAGACGGGCCCGCAGTGATGCCGTGTCGTCATTCCGTAAAGCCACATCGGCATCCTCCCTCGCAAGCTCCAAGAACTCGTGGTCACGGATCAAATCCGCCACGCGCAGTACGGGAACACCTGATTGCTTCGTACCCAAGATTTCACCTGGCCCTCGTTGCTGCAGGTCGCGCTCTGCAATCACGAAACCATCGGTTGTCTCAACCATCGCGGCCAGACGGCTGTGGGCGGACGCGCTCAACCGTCCCCGATGAAGGAGCCGGCAATACGCCTGGTGCCTTCCGCGCCCAACGCGACCTCGCAACTGGTGCAACTGCGCCAACCCAAAACGCTCAGCATGCTCGACCACCATGACCGTGGCGTTTGGCACATCAACTCCCACCTCGATGACGGTCGTCGAAACGAGCAGACTGATCTGCCCCTCAGCGAAATGACGCATAACCGTTTCGCGTTCATCCGCCTTCATTCGACCGTGCAGCAATCCAACCGAATGAGCCGAAAACCGCGACGTGAGTGTCGTCGCCATCTCCGTCGCTGACTTCAGATCAAGTTTCCCTGACTCTTCAATGATCGGATAGACGACATACGCCTGCCTCCCCGCGTCCAGCTCTTGTCCCACCAGGTCGTACACGTACTCACGACGTGCATCCGGATCGAGCGTCGTCTGTACCGGAACTCGGCCTGGGGGAAGTTCTCGAATAACAGAAACATCGAGATCACCATAG
>CAZPZZ010000217.1:0-5554 GCA_964591245.1 uncultured Vicinamibacteraceae bacterium
AGATACGGTGCCTCGGTCCAGGGCAGTCGAGACTACCGGTGTCATAGCCGCAATCGTCCGCATAGAGCGCGACCCGACCTCCTGGAGCGGGGTGAATACGTCCAAGTAGCCGTTCGCGAGGCCAGGTATCGATCGCGTCCAGTGCGTCATTGACACAGGTGTGGCCTTGTAGCCGGGTACTGAGCGCGAATGTAGGATTCGCAAACTGGATCTGATGACGTCGGTGTGCCTGGAGCGCCTCTGCTGGACTCCACCACTGGTAGTCGTGAATTTCAGTCCCGTCTATCTGTATTGGGCCTGCCGCGTTGGTCGTAGCAAAGAACCAGGTCGCGAAACGGATCGGGCTTGAGGTCGGGGTCGTCCATTCACAGATGGGATGGAGGTCTTGAGGCGCTATTCGGACTCCTGCTTCCTCTTGGGCTTCGCGGGCTGCGGCTTGACGGGCTGCACCCAACTCGTCGTTCCCTGCCCGCTGGTGATCGGATGCGTCGATTCGACCACCAGGAAATACCCAGTAACCGCCCATGAATCGAAGTTCAGGGTTTCGTTTGAGATATAGAATCTCCGGGCCGCGAGGTGTGTCTCGGAGGATGATCACTGACGCGGCAGGACGGGGTGTAACTGGGGTGGAGGACGTGTTAGTCACGCGTTGTACTGTAACAGTCGAGAGCGGGGAAATTGGCGGGACTGCCGTGTTCCGTGTTCGAAGCGTCGGAGGCGTGCTGGTTTGAGAACGCGCCCGCCTTGTAAGTCAAGTCCAGGTTGATCCGCATGTCTCTTGTCGACGCCGTGATCGTACTGCTCTGGAGTGTGGCCGGTTTTACGTTACAGGGCGCCGTAGGGTTTGGAATGGGGCTTCTGAGTTCTCCGGTGTTCATGTTGATTGATCCCCGACTGGTGCCGGGGCCCGTGCTGGCTTCCACGATGGTGTTTACCCTGGCGTTGACCGCGCGGGAGCGTCACGCGATCGACGTACGGGGGTTCCGTTGGGCGATGATTGGGCGTGTTGTCGGGACGGCACCGGCTGCCGCGTTGCTTGCGTTGCTTCCGGCTGACGAACTGAGGCTACTCTTTGGTGTCATTGTCCTCCTTGCGGTCGTCATCAGTCTATCCGGCGCATCCATCGAACCTGGGCCGGTGTCGCTGCTGGCCGGGGGGGCGCTATCTGGCATCATGGGTACAATCGCGGCAATCGGAGGACCACCGTTGGCCTTGTTGTATCAGCGTGCCTCAGGGGCCAGAATCCGCGGCACCTTATCGAGTGTGTTCCTGGTCGGGACGATCGTTTCGCTTATCGCACTCGGCGCTGTGGGGCGTTTCGGTCTCGAAGAACTGGGATTGACCCTGCTGTTACTTCCAGGGGGGGCGGTGGGATTCTTCCTGTCACGCCGCATTGCACGGCGACTCGATCGTGGCCACACCCGACGTGCCGTTCTGGCCGTCGCGGCGGTGGCTGGCGGGGGTGTGATTGTGCGCTCGTTGATGGGGTAGTACAGGTTGAAGGGTGACGTACTTGACCGGTGAGACGGAACAGCACGAAAGTTCGTGTAATCTATACGCTGCAAAATGGTCGTGCAGTGACGTTCTCGATTGTCTGTGATGAGCCCCTCTGGGCGGAGAGTGCCCACAGCAACATGACCATGGTTGACCGTGGCTGAGGCCGTAGGTAGGCTCGATATTATTGTGTTCGACGGAATGTCAGGTTGGCGTTTGGTTGCGCGGTTTGCCTGCGTGTGCGGGGTTGTGGCTATTGCCGCGGGAGGAGATGCCCAAAGTCTCCGCGGGAGTGCGTCCTCACTTGATCGTCAGGTGTTGCAGGCGAGGCAACATGACTTCACGTACCTGTCTAATCCGCGTCAACTTCGGCGTTTCGTGGATGCCGGGTTGTTGACGCGCTTACCGGGTAACCGTGACTACGCGCTCAGTAATGTGTCCTTTCCGTTCGCTCGCCCCGCGGTTCGTCTGTTTGTGGAGCGCCTGTCTGAGCAGTATCGTCGAGCGTGTGGCGCTCAACTCGTCGTGACGAGTTTGACACGACCGCGGTCTCATCAGCCACGAAACGCTTCGAATCGGTCTGTCCATCCCACCGGGATGGCACTTGATCTGAGACGCCCGAGTGGACGATGTCGTCAGTGGCTGGAGGCAACTTTACTATCACTCGAGGCGCGTGGGGTGCTTGAGGCAACCGCAGAGCGTCGACCACCGCATTATCACGTCGCTCTATTTCCTGATCCGTACGTTGAGTATGTCAACCGGATGACCCAGACGGCGGAGACCGCACCTTCAACTCCTCGAATCCATATTGTCGAGGCGGGCGACACGTTGTGGGGGATCGCACGGCGGCATGGGGCGTCCCCACGTATACTCCGTCAGACGAATGGATTGACGTCTTCTCGCATTTATCCCGGTCAAAAGTTACGAATCTTGACGAGTCCTTAGCGACACGCCAGTAGCGTAGGTTGGTGTCTAAATTGCCCAGGGCCCGGTGACTCGGCAGTTTGTGATTTGGCCGATCATAGATGGACGTGTGTGTCTGGACATCTGGATCGGAGCGTCGTAAGGTTGCGGGGTAGGACCGAGTGTTGCACGGCGGCTCAGCCCAAGAATTGTTCGCCGTGCGCTCGGGAGATTCGATGTGAATGGCTGCTGCATCTCCGCGCGATTGGCTCGGAGCATTGCACGTTTCTTTGGAGCGATGAATGAAGGTATCGGTTGGTGTCATGGCGCTCGTCGTGGGGCTGAGTGCGGTCTGCCGGCCGGCGACGGCCCAGGATCTGCCGCGTCTGTCTGACGGACGGCCCGACATGAATGGCATCTGGCAAGTGCTGAATGAGGCGAATTACGATCTGGAACCTCACATGGCGCAGCACTCGATGCAGATGCGAGAGGGGCCGGTCAATCCTGTGCCGGCCATCCCAACGCTGCGCCTCGGAGCGGTTGGTGCGGTGCCAGGAAGTTTGGGAGTGATCGTGGGTGGCGGCAAGATTCCGTATACACCTGAAGCGCGCGCCTTGAAGGATGAGAACCGGGCAGACTGGATTGACCGGGATCCCGAGGTGAAGTGCTATATGCCAGGCGTACCGCGCGCAACCTATATCCCAATGCCTTTTCAGATCATCCAGAGCGCGCGGGATGTCTTTATTGCGTATCAGTTTGCGGGTGCTGTGCGCGATATCTACATGGATGACCCGGGCGCGTCGCAAGTTGATTCTTGGATGGGGTGGTCCGTGGGGAGCTGGGATGGCGATACGTTGGTGGTCGACGTGACCGGACTCGGCGATCAGACATGGCTTGACCGGGCCGGAAGCCACCACAGCAATCAGCTCCACGTCGTGGAGCGATACACGATGGTGGGGCCGAATCACATCGAGTATGAGGCGACGATTGAAGATCCAGTGGTTCTGACTGAGCCATTTACTATCAAGATGCCTTTGTATCGACGCGTGGAAGAGAATGCGCGTTTGATGGACTTCCGGTGTGTGGAGTTCGTGGAAGAGTTAATGTTCGGCGAATGGCGCCGGCAGCCGCTGCCGCGGTAGCCAGGTGCCAGGCACCGAGTTCGCGCAAGGGAGAGTAGAGATGCGTAATCAAATCGCCATCGCGTGCGCCGTGATCGGGGTTCTTGCGCTCGTATGCGCGTCAGGAGCCGCGGCCCAAGGACCGGACATTCCTCGGACGCCAAGTGGTCGCCCGGATCTGTCGGGTACCTACGATGTGTCAACGCTTACTCCGATGCAACGGCCTGAAGAGTTCGGGACCAAGATGTCGTTGACGGATGAAGAGGCGGCTGAAATTGCTGCCGGAGAGGCGCAACGGATGGCGGAGCGTAACGCGCCGAGTGATCCGAACCGAGGGGCCCCACCCGAAGGTGGGGATGGGTCTCGGGGAGCGGCAGGCAACGTGGGTGGCTACAACTCGTTTTGGATTGATCGGGGGACTGGCGCCTATAGGGTCGGCGGCGAATGGCGGACTTCGATTCTTGTCGATCCTCCAGACGGCCGGTTTCCTCCGCTCACCGAAGCGCGGCAGGAAGCGCTTCGTGTGGCAAGAGATGAGGGGCCACTGCGGCGAGCGCAGAATGATGGGACAGCCTATTGGTTGGAGGCTGGACTCGATCAGGCAGGCCCCTATGACGACATGGAACAGCGTCCCTATGCCGAGCGCTGCATCTTGAGCTTCGGTTCAACATCCGGGCCGCCGATGCTTCCGGCGCTGTACAACAACCACAAGCGAATCGTGCAGACGGATGACACCATCATGATTCTCATCGAGATGGTTCATGATGCCCGCATCATTCGGATGAACGCGGAGCATGATCCTCCAGAGATCAAGAAATGGCTTGGTGACTCGATTGGATGGTGGGAGGACGATACGTTGGTCGTGGAAACCACCAATTTTGTTGATCGTCCGGCGTTCCGGCAGGGCACGGGTGAGATGACGGTGACCGAACGTTTTCAGATGGAAGACGCGGATACACTGATCTACACCTTCACCGTCGACGATCCCACGGTGTGGGAAACGCCTTTTACGGGAGAGTACTCGTGGCCGCGAAGCCAGAATAAGGTGTTTGAGTATGCGTGCCACGAGGCAAACTATGCGCTTGAGGGAATCATGAAAGGGGCTCGGTTGCTCGAGGCGGAGTTCCGCGGCGAGGAACCTGAAGGTGTTGTAAATCCGACGAGGTAGGTGACGGATTTGGAGTGATGGCCGGTATGCACTGGCACGTCAGGAGATAGTGAGGATGCGTAAGACGACAATGTGGAGTTTCGTGGTGGGGGCAATCGCGGCAGCCGGTCTCGTCTGGCTGGCAAGTGTGCCTGTAGTGGCGCATCATGCTTTCGGTGCGGAGTTCGATCCTAATCGGCCCGTGGTACTCCGTGGACCCGTCGTCAGGGTCGAGTGGGTGAATCCACACACATGGATCCATGTGGAGGTTGCCGGCGAGGATGGCGATGCCCAAGTCTGGATGGTCGAAGGTGGTACCCCCAATACCCTGCTTCGGCGTGGCCTGACGAGGGACACGATCCCGATTGGTGCGGTCGTTGTGGTCGATGGATATCAAAGCAAGGACCGCAGCGCACGGGCGAACGGACGCGACGTCACTTTTGAAGACGGCCGCAAGTTCTTCATGGGGTCTTCCGGTACCGGTGCGCCGCTTGACGGGCGCGATCCGACCGAGCCTGAGTAGCGTTCGGCCGCGGAGTGGTCGGAGCATTTGCTCGGGACATTGTGAGAGATGGTACGGGGTGCTCAATCCCGCGCATGATTGAGTAGGGCGTTGGGGTGGAATCCCCTTTCGAGCGTAGAGGCGCCCCTGGTAGACCACCAGGGGCGCTTTTTTTTTATCATTCGTTGCTGCCAATGGTGCCTTCTCTGTTTTTTCGTTTCACCTTGACTGACGCGTTACTCCTGCTTGTGGTCTCAATCTGGGGGAGTAATTTCACTGTGGTCAAGGCCGCCATCGGGCAGATCCCTCCCCTGGGTTTCAACGCGTTGCGTTTGATTGTTGCGTGTATGGTCCTGGTGGGCATGGCGCGGTTGGCCGGTGCAACGT
>CAZPZZ010000218.1:0-5542 GCA_964591245.1 uncultured Vicinamibacteraceae bacterium
AGCAGCTTCTGCGGCCTCTATAGGACCAGGATGCGCATGCTCAATCGCTTCGGAAAAGAACTTCCCTACCATACCAATGGAATGCAGGCCAAGGGCGAGAACACCCGGCAACATGCCGAATCCCACAGCGGCTACGAATACAATCCCCATAATCAGTTCGGGGATCGCGCGCATTGCATTGAGAAAAAGACGCACCAGATGGTAAGTGATGGGGCCTAGGGTCGTATTGCGCGCGGCGAGAAACGCAACGGGTAACGAAAGGATGATCGCCAACGCGGTCCCGGCGACAGACATCGCGATGGTGTCGAACATCGGCCGGATCCATTGCTGCCAGCGCGTGAAGTTCGGCGGCACCATCTCCGAAAGCATGGTACCGATCGCTGGTATGCCGTCTCCCAGGCGCTCGCCATGCAGAAGGTCCGTTACCCAGAAACAGACCACGATGCAAACTAGGACTCCGCCCACCTTGGCAAAAAGCGACTGTCGCCCACGTTGGGCTTCGGACAGGATCGTGCTGTAGTCCCTCCCCGGCTGAGTTGGCGCGGCTGGAGAGCCCGTTCCGGTGGTCATCCTGGTTTGCCTGCTGCGTCCCCGTCCTTAGCGGCCTTGGACGTTTTTGCGGATCCTACGGATGATGTCGTAGTCAGCGTCGTCGATACGCTGGAATCCGTCGGCCTTGAATGGCTTCAGAACTGCTTCACCGTCCGCGGTCCCCTTCTTAAGGCGATAGAACGCGTCGCGGATCGCCTTCTTCATTGAGGCAGTCAGGTCGGTGCGCATCACCCAGGGATACTGCGGAATTGGCTCGGAGTAGCCGAGCACCTTGACCTTGCTCTTGTCGATCGTGCCCCGTTCTATGAGGCGCTCGAAGATGGGGCGGCTCAGTCCGCCGACAGCCGCGTTGCCCCGCTCTACGTTACGCGCAACCGCATCATGGGCACCGGTGAAGTTCTCGTTGTAGTCGTCACCCGGCTGAACGCCTGCCTGCATCATCGTGTACTTTGGTGCGAAGTGACTCGAAGTGGAAGCCTGATCACCAAAAGCCACCTGCAGAGACTTGCCCTTCATGTCCTCGATCTTCGACAACTCTGCTTCGGAACTGGCGATGATCACGGATTGGTACTTGGTGGAACCCCCCTTAAGGCGCGCGGCAAAAGGCTCGATGTCGACTTTCCCGCCTTTCATCATGTCCTTTGCGATGGTGTAGGAAACCGGACCGAAATAAGCGAGATCGACCCTTGCGAAGCGCGTAGCCTCGATCATTGACGAGTAGTCGGTGGTCACGATGAGTTCAATTTTCTTGCCGAGTTTCTTTTCGAGATAACTGGCGAGAGGCTTGTTGTCCTGGATTATGGTGGCAGCGTTCTCATCAGGCAGCAGCGCAACCTTCAGTTTATCCGGGTTGTAGTCACCGACCAGAGCTGAAACAGAAATGGTGGTTGCGGCTACCAGCGATGTAATGGAAAGGGTAAGACTCATAATACAAGTTCTCCCAGGTCGATTAAGACGAAGGCCGAATCAGATTGTCTGGCTTAGACGAAGCGCGGAGTTTCGGCTGTTGATTCGGTGACAGTCGGTGTCCCGTAGATTCTTTGCAATGGTTCATCATTCAGGTCATCGGGTGCACCGTCGTAGACGATCTCGCCGAACGACAAGCCGATGATTCGGTCTGCATAGGCACGAGCATAATCGAGCTGATGCAGACTGATGACGGTGGGTATCTGATCTTGTTTACAGATGGTGCGAAGCAGGTCCAGTACCCGTTCCGACGAAGCCGGATCGAGTGAAGCGACCGGCTCGTCTGCCAGGATCAGGCGCGGCTTTTGCGCGAGCGCCCGGGCAATTCCTACCCGTTGCTGCTGCCCACCCGAAAGCAAGTCACACCGCACCAGGGCCTTATCCAGCAACCCAACTCGCTCCAGGCACTCCAGCGCCCAATGCTGTTCCACCTTGGGCATCGGCAATAATGTTCGCAGACCACCGTAATGCCCGATACGGCCAATCAACACGTTGTGCATGGCGCTCAGGCGTCCGATTAGCTGGTGCTGTTGAAAGATGACGCCGGTCTGCCGGCGATGCTGCCTCAGCACCGCACCTGACGACAGAGCACCTGTGTTAAGCACGATGACCTCACCCGAGGTCGGTACGACGAGGTGATTCAGCACCCGCAACAAGGTAGACTTGCCCGCGCCAGACGGCCCCAGCAGCACGGTGATATCGTGGTCGTCCAGATGGGTCGAGATGGGCTTGAGTGCCACGGTGTCATTCGGATAGGTGACGCTGATGTCGCGCAGTTGAATGAATGGAGCGGGTTGCGCAGGCGAAATGGACGGCACGGTCATGCACAATACCTTTGACAGGTTTTCCAGTTGTCCACTTTAAACGAGCCTCGTGTCACGCTGATAAATCATCGTTTGGCATGACATAGATCTTATACATCGCGGCAACCGCCTAATGCTTTGTAAAATATCGCGTTTGCGTCTTGTTTAGTCAGAAAATCGGCAAAGTTGAGCTCTGCGGAGAAGAGTGTAAACGGAGCCGTGACCGTCGCCATGTCAACCGCAATATGTATCCTGAACTACCTTGGGATGATCGAGTTGCCATGGTAGATCATATCAACTATGCGCTGGGCGATCTCGCATGGTCCACATCTCCTGCGCCCACTCCGGTTCCGTCTGCGCCATCCTCTGCTGCTCCTCATACAACGCTAGCTCTATCGCCCGCTGCTCTTGCTCCGTCCGCGATGGCGGCGGCGTGATATCCTCTCGTGGATACTTGACGTAATCCGCCCGCGTTGCAAAGACGAAACCCTTCAGCTGCCCAAGTTCCTTCAGCACGACCAGCTCTGTGAGGCTGTAATCACTCGGTTCATCTCGGGCGAACTGCATTGGCCGGGCGAGCTGGATAGATGGGAATTGCGCGAAGCGAGCTCTGCCGCTGGGATTGCCCGCGACGCGGTGTACCATGTACGGGTGCATGATAGCTAAATCGCCCGCCTCCCCTTTAAGCTCCTCGAACTCGTTGCACTCCTTGATCATGTGCGGCTTGATGTAGGACTGGACCGTGTCTGGGTGGATGCCCTCCGGGTACTGAGCGAGTAACCGCGCGACGACGCCGACGGAGTCGACGCAGATCTGGGTGCCACCGGAATTGGGCAGGATGTCGGAGAAAAAAAAGGCCAGTAGGAGCCCCTGCTGCGGCGAGTCGAGGAAGTGGCGAAAGTGCCAGCCGTCTTTGTGCCATCCAGGCGCGCGCGTCGACCTCCACCCTGCCTCGCCCAGGTCGCCGTCCTCGCTACACAGGTTCACGGCGACGGAGTCCGGCATCCTGATCCGCTCGGGGTCCTCCATCCGATCCGGCCCCCCTATGCAGTCGAGCTGAGCGCCGAGCGCGCGGGGAGCGACGTCGTGCAGGAGCGGGCTTTGCGGCGGCAGGCCGTAGCGCGTCCTGATCTCCAGCATCTGTGCCGCCGCTGCCTCGTCGCCGCGCGAGGCCATGATGCTCACATTGGGCGGTCCACCGGTCCGCGTGTACGGCCCCAGCTTCCAGGTCTGCGGGTCGTCCTGCATGATGCCCTGTTCCGCTAGCTCGCGCCAGGAACAGGCCACGATGTCTGCCGCGATCTGCTTCGAGAACGCGCCCTTCACCACGACCCAGCCGTGCTCGACGAAGTGCCGCGCCTGTGTCGGCGAGAGCGTCGTGCACCTTGCGGTCGCCTGCTTGATCATTACCTCGAATTCAGCGTTCATGGTGGCCCCTGGGTCTTGGCAGGCGTGTGGCTAGTGTTTGCATGGCGTTAGGCACGATGGATGTGGTGCCGTGCGTCATGGTCCTCCACATCGCGGTAGAACCACGACAGCGGCAGCGAGGCAAACCTTCCGTCGATATAGCCCGGCTGCGCCTCGAAACGGAACAATGATTCGTAGGACGGGCTGTGCATGTATCCGCAGAGCACGCGATCGCCGACGAAGATGCAGCTGGCATAGCCGTAGCCATGGTATTCGCTCCGCTCGATGCGCTTGAGGTGGCGCCAGGTCAGCCCGCCATCGCCGGAAATGGCACTGAGCAGGCGCGTGCGGTTGCCATAGTGGTAGGTGAACAGGGCGAGCACGTCCTCGCTAGCGGGGATGCGCCGCACGATGGCAGGTGAGCAGGCGCCCCGCAGCGGCGAGAGCACGGGTTTGGTCCACGTTTCGCCGCGGTCGCTCGACCAGGAGAAGAACTGCCCGCCCGCGATCGAGCGCATGGTCATGAGCAGCCGGCCATCGGCCAGCTCGCAGATCGAGGGCTCGTTGACGTTCTGGCCGTCCCGTTGCTCGTCTGTCAATTCGGGGTCGGGTACGTGCCGACCCGCGTGCCAGGTGCGGCCGTCATCATCGCTGAACAGGGCGTAAGGCCAGCGAACGCCGTCGATATACTCCCGCATCGCCAGTATGATGCGACCGCATCTAAGAGCCACAAGGCACGCGTTGTTGGCCTGATGGACGTTGTTGCTGTCGGGTGTGATCGGTTGGCGCGCCGACCAGGTGCGGCCGTCGTCGCTGCTGCGGCGCAGCATCATGCCCCTGGCTTGCATCGCGGGCGTCTGGTCGGCGTAGGCGATGAGCAGGTCGTCGTTGTGGGCCCGCAGCAGGCTCACGAGCATGACATTATCGACCGATCCTTCCTCCATCCCGATCATCTGGCGCGGCTGCGACCAGGTGCGGCCGCCGTCTTCGGAGGTGCTGGCGGCCAGATGCGCCGGGGATAGGTCCCAGCCCTCGCCCGCGTGGTAATGGCCGTAGACGCAGAGCAGCCGTCCGTCCTTGAGCACGATCATATCGCCCTCCGAGGCGCGGGGCGCGGCCGACGTGGTGAACTGGAAGTATCACACGATCGCGTCATCGCCCGGCCGCAGATCCTCCGGCCCCTCGTCGAACTCGACGCCGGGATCGGGATAGGGCAGGACATCCAGATAGACATGGCGGAAATCGCTGACGACCTCCTCGCCATCTGCCTGCGTCTGACTGCTGCCAAATTGTACGTAGAACGGCTGCGCGTAGGCGTCGTGGCCGTAGGTGACGACTGGCTGCTGATCGAGCAATAGGCTCAACTGCCGGGGGTCCGCGATGATGCGGACATCCATCCAATCGCCATCGCCGGGGTGGAAGGGCAGCGTCCTGGTCGTCCAGGAGCCACCGTCGAGTAGGCGCAGCGTCCATACCACGGTGTCGTTTTCATCGCGGTTGCACCAGATTTCCCAGGGGCCCTGCGAGGGACAGACATAGGAGAAACGCCCGCCCGCCACACGGCGTTGCGGCACCCGTACGCGCCAGGCGTAATGCAATTGGCCATCGACCATGCGAAAGCGGTTGACAGCGCCCCAAAAGGCGGGCGCCAGGAAGTGATGCCGGTCGCCGTCCGCGCCCGAGGCGCGCGCGCGGAAAAGCTTGCCGGGCAACTCGCAGCGCCGCCGGCTCGTGAAATAGCCGTAGGGCCAGTAATCCGCAATGGTAAACAGGCACGAGTATGGACGAATCAGGCCTTCGCCGGCATTGTCGAA
>CAZPZZ010000219.1:0-5535 GCA_964591245.1 uncultured Vicinamibacteraceae bacterium
GGAACCAGTCGACATCGGTGTTGGTCTTGCGTGCGCAAAGTGCCGCGTAACCAAAGACAAAAAAGTTCAGTCCCAGTACGATAGTCCAGTCCAGTAAGGTCATGACTGTTTAAGAGCCTCGGGGAATAACACGCCAAATCAGATGGTCTGAACCTTTTTTGAACCAAGGTCGGTCAAGACTCTCGCCCCCTTCCCTCTCGATGTCTGTCTTTTCCTGTAGCGTCTGGGGCCCTGACAACTAAGGGTGGTTCTAACAGTGTGACAGAAACACTTCCAAACCCAAAGATCTGTCTCCAGCGTGCACTGGCTATAGACAAGTTGCCTGTAAAAACCACGCTGTCCATCCCGGAAGCCATCTTCGAGATCTATCGTCCTCTGCACGTGCGGTTCCTGGCATGGTCATCGTCGGACACCCGAATCAGAGGCCTGGTCAACCGATAATTCCGGTTGCTTCAGTCGTCCTTGTTCGCGAAGCGCCCGGCGCAGCACAAACTCGATCTGACTATTCATACTGCGCAGATCATCCTGAGCCCACCGTTTGAGGGCACGCATCACTTCCGGATCTGTTCTCAATAGAAACGAATCACGCCTGGCCACACTTAGCCTCCATTACCATCCTGTAACACATCCGAAAATCAAGGCGGTTTAAGAGCAGGTATGCCAACCTGTATTGCAACAACATACCTGCCTGGCTTTCCCGATCAGGTATAAAGGGTGCCGGTATTTATCACAGGCTGCGTATGACGATCACCGCACAACACAACCAGCAGATTAGAGACCATCGCAGCACGCCGTTCTTCATCGAGTTCCAGAATGTTGTCTTCCGAGAGGCGATCAAGAGCCATCCGAACCATTCCCACAGCTCCATCTACGATACGGGTCCGGGCTGCAACGACCGCCTGTGCCTGCTGTCGCTGCAGCATAGCTGCGGCGATTTCCGGGGCATAAGCCAGGTGACTGATACGGGCCTCCAGAACCAGTACGCCAGCATCTCCAAGTCTTTCCTGAATGTCGCGTTCCAGTTGTTCGCATATCTCAGCCGTACTACCTCTCAGCGACACCTCCTGATCTTCACTGTCGTAGGGATGACGGCTTGCAAGATTTCGTAGCGCCGCTTCACTCTGTACGGCAACAAAATCTTCGTAATCATCCACCTCAAAAAGTGCTTCAACCGTATTCACCACCTTCCAGACTACCACCGCCGATATCTCGATAGGGTTACCATCCCGATCATTCACCTTGGAAGGTCTACCACCTGTACGTGATTTCGGTTTCACAATCTGTCCGGCTTCACCCTTCTGTTCAGGTGTCATAATGAAACCCGTTTCAAAGTTTCGGATGCGCAGTGACAACTTGTGTTTTGAGTAAAACGGATTAACCCAGAAAAACCCGGATTTGAGAATGGTTCCATGATAGGTACCAAACAAAAGCAGCACGCGACTGCTATTTGGCGCAACCGCCTGAAAACCAAACATCCCGAAAATAAAAGTTAACACGGAAACCACGAGCAGCGGAACACTTATCAGCATGGCATCGGTCGAAAAGAAAATACTGGTGTAAACGATCTGGACAACTCCGAAGACCAGCACCAGAGGCAGGAAAACAAACATCGGCCACCCCGGGTATGGGTGAAATCTCTTTTCTTGCATGGTTAATGAGGGCATGGATATCACAACATACTCCTTCCTGTTCCAGTACGGCAAAGAATATATCACAATAATATCTTCGTGATATCACCTTGTCAAGCCAACGGTGTGTCGCAGTGAAAAAAACGTATCACACAGAATCCCAAAAATGACGAAGAGGACTGTATACGAAACGCTATCGGTGCTTCCGAATGGCCCGCTATCTATAGTATTTTCCACTTCTGAAGCAAACATTGATACGGTACGCCGCGCGCTGCGGTTCACCGCCGGAAACTTTCACATCAACGATAAACCAACGGGTTCGGTTGTCGCTCTACAGCCGTTTGGCGGGGCATGCGTTTCGGGAACCAATAGACAAAAGGCAGACAGTCCGTTCAATCTCCTGCTATGGATCTCACCGCTCACCATCAAACGAACCGAGCAACCCGCCATATGATTGGACCTATCCGTTTATGGGCAACTGACAAGGCCGCGCGGCAAATGTCTTTCCAGCCGGAATTTCATCGCCCTCATGCGAAGAGATCACGGGCGATAAAGTAACCGATTACGAAAATCGCTGCGTCCACAAAGGCGTGACTGACCCAGGGTCCGATTAACGATCGATAGTGGTGATAGAGCAGAGCCCACACGGCACCTCCGAACGCGACGCCGGCACAAAACAGGTAGGTTACAAACGAAGTGGCGCCAAAGTAGAAACTCACCACAATCACATGATGGGCCATGAATCCGATACTGGAAAAAAAGATTGCCCAGCCCGTAGAAGGTAGCTGGTCACGCAGCTTGTCGAACACAAACCAGCGCCAGTAATATTCCTCAAGAAACGAATGGAACAGGGAATAAAACAGCCCCATCAGGATGTACATGGGCAGCTGATTCAATCCCAGGTCACGAATCTTTTCACGTACCTGTTCATCCGGTCCGTTGAAAACTCCCAGCGGAACAAAAACGAAATGATAGAGCACCATCATTCCTATCAGAACAGACAGGCCGAAAAGCACCGAAGGGCCCATCCCGGAAAACGGTCGCTGCGATCGGCGAGGCAGACTGCCAACTGTCCACAGAACGAAGACTGCGGGAAAAACAAACTGGACCACCTTGCCGACAGCGTAGACACCCAGCTGCCAGGTGGAAGCCTGATCCTTGAGATAAATAAAGTAGATCCAGGTTAATAGAGAGGGATACACCATCGTAAAACAGAGAGCCAGTCGAGTGAATCGATGCGATCGTTCGGTTGGCACAGACACCTGGTGTTCACCTCCGTATACGAATCTATCCTGTCTTCAACGCCCGGCTGTTCCAGGAACCGCGCGTCGCACCAAGTCGCTCCGGGAAAATATTCATGGGGCGCCAGAGTACGACCGGAGTACGTTATGTTAGGTCGTAGTCGGAATTATTCCTAGACAAAATCGCACCTGAAATGCCGCTGTGATAATGTCTTACCTCGTTGCCTTAAGTCTGTGCGAACGAGTAGTCAAGTTCCTCTCACTTAAGGTGCTTACGGCGTCAGTTTCACTACCCTGAAATGTCACTCCAGATGTAGAGAACGAGGCAAAACACTCGCGCAATAAAATCGGCCATTTCCAAAACAGCACAGGGAACCGGAGGGGCATCGGACAGCACGGTCCCATCTCACATGCCAACGTCACCCATCAGATCAGTTCACGAATCGGCATTCCGTCAGCAAGAATCGGCATCGGGCGACCGGCGTGATCGGGAAAGGCGTGTTCGAAATCAATCCCGAGATGGCGATACACGGTAGCCCAGAGATCATTGGGTGAAAGGGGTCGTTCTTTGGGCTGCTCACCTCGAGCATTGGTCTCACCGATCACCTGACCGGTAGGTATGCCACCACCTGAGACCAGCATCGACATCGCACCCGGCCAGTGATCGCGACCCGGCTGAGTAATGCGTGTATTGGTACCCTTGCTATAACTGATCCGCGGCGTGTGACCAAACTCACCGGTCACAACCAGCATCACCTTACGGTCAAGGCCTCGCTCGTACAGATCTTCAATCAGGGCCGATACCGCCTGGTCAAAATAGGGCAGTCGCCAGCGGGCATCGTCGAAAACATGACAGTTGACCGCATGGCAGTCCCAGTTGTACACCACATTCCGGGGTGCTTTGGCACCGGGATGTTCCATGACGACATTGGCAAAACTGGTACCCGCTTCCACCAGTCTCCGGGCCAGCAGTGCCTGCTGCCCGTAGGGATTCCAGCCATAACGATCACGCAGCCTTTGATCTTCCTGTGAAAGATCAAAGGCTCGCCGCACCCGGTCACTGGTCAGCAGCGAAAACGCCTTCTGTTGAAACCGGTCCGATGATTCCATGACACCACTGTGGTCGATTTCACGGCGCAGCCGATCAAACCGGCTAACCAGAGCCTGACGCTCTTTCAGGCGAGGCTTCAGCTCGGGCACCACCGATAGGTTGGGGATCGAAAAGTCGGCATCACTCGGATCACCCGGTACCAGGAAAGGGCCATACGATTTACCCAGGTAAGCCGATCCCTGAGAATAGGCATCCACATTGGTACCGGCACGCTGTCCGGATGTAAAATTCAACACATCCGGTCGCTGGTGCGTGCGCATCCGCGCCACGATAGACCCGACGCTCGGCGCGTCATTGACAAAGCCGGTCGGCGTCTTGGGAATGCGTCCGGTAAGAACCCGTTTATGGGCACCATCATGTCCGCCAAAACGGTGAGAAATCGAACGGATCAGTGTGAATCGATCGGCCACCTGTGCATGCAGCGGCAGGTGTTCGCAAATCTCTATTCCCGGAACATTGGTCTGTACCGGATGAAAATCGCCCCGGTACTCAGCCGGCGCCCGGTACTTCATGTCGTAGGTATCCATGTGCGACAATCCCCCGGTCAGCCACACCAGGATCACAGACGTATCGCGTTTCCTCTGCGATGACTGAGCTGCCACCTCACGCAGGCGCATCATTTCGGCAGAGCCCATCGCCAGACTGGCCAATGAACTCATACCCAGAAATCGCCGCCGGGAAAGATTGCTGGAATGCTGCACGTAAAGTCTCCCTCCATGACCGAAAGACTGTCCGTTTGATGGATCGACACTCACACGCCAACCCCTATTACTAAAGCCTATTGTACGCAGGCCTCAGGCCTGCATCAATTGCGCAATCGACCAGTGAGCTGCCGTTGCGGGCGAATCTCCGTTCAGGCTACGGAATGACAGGTCTGGACTGTGATTTCAGTTTTCGTCGTCATCTTCCTTCTGTGCACGGGTATCGGTACCGCTTACAACCAGATCACTCCCATCACCTCGTTCAGGGTACTGCTTTTCACTGGCCCTATCGGTTTGATCCACACGTCCCAGGCACACGTCGAAGGTAGCAGACGCTTCGGTATCACTTCGCCGGTTGCCCGCCAACTGCAATGCAACAAGCCGGTCATCAGACAAAGCATCCATAACGGTGGAGTCACCGGTGAAATCTCGCCCGTAAACAAGATACGTCTCGCCTGCTTTACTGCTCCCACCGGGATCCCCGCCATAGGATCCGATCAGAATATCCGCGTAACCATCCCCATTCACATCACCTGCGCTACTCACCGAATAACCGGAGTTGTCAGCTGCATCGATCCCTTCCAGCACAAAGCCATCACTGCCAGTCAGCGCTCCGAGATCCATGCTGGCTGTAAAACCATCTTTCTTTCCAAACACCACGTACGTCTCACCGGCACCGGTAACACCACGGGGATCCGCCTGGTATGCACCGATTAAAAGATCCGCATAACCATCTCCGTTTACATCACCGGCTGTACTTACGCTGCGCCCGGAATAGTCATTTACATTAATCCCTGTGAGCACAAAGCCATCACTGCCAGCCAGGGCTCCGAGATCCATACTCGCCTCAAAGC
>CAZPZZ010000220.1:0-5529 GCA_964591245.1 uncultured Vicinamibacteraceae bacterium
GTTTTAGGATCATCCCGGCGCAAATGACTTGAAGTGTTCCCTGCCCACAACCTGTTCCGGGCTGCAGCACAAAGTTTTGGGTCGAGGATATTCCGTTTTACGAGAAATCCGTTTGTGATGAACTGTTGGATCTCCTGTGTGCTGAGTGCTGGTAATGCTGTATTCATGGGGATAAACCTTCTTTTTTTTATCAGGTCGTGTTTTATTCCTCTATTCTATCAAAAACCCCAGCTGGCGCAAAGTTTATACGGAACTTTTTTGTGTTGCAGGTAGTGATCAGGCTATGTAGGTGGGTTTGTTTTGCCCGCATTATAGTCTCAGAATACTCATCCAGTTGAACAACCGAGACCTTGAGACACCGTATAAAAGGGATCTGTTACCCAAACGGGGCTCTTTTTTTGTGCTATCTATTTCTTAAAAAGAATGTATAAAGACTATAAGCTGGGCGTGAAATTACTGGATGACTTCAGAATTGCCATTTTTCGTGTTCTGTATAATCTCCAGCCTACTGTAGTCAAAAAATAGAAGCTATGTTAAAATCCGTAAACTAAATTGGATTGTTTCCCTTCGGATATTTTAGTGGCTAATTTGCTAACCGTTGGTAATCTTAGCTAACTGTTTTCTATAATCGCACTACTTGACATAGTGCATCTTTTGAAAAAATAAAACGACGGAGATTAAAGATGAAGAGTTATCGACATTTCGTGTTATTTCTTACTTGTACCTTGGTAAGTCTGGGGTTAAGCTTGCCACAAGGAATCTATCAGGTGGTTCATGCACATTGCCAAATCCCATGTGGTATCTACAATGATTATGCACGTGTTCAATCAATGCTTGAGGACGCTGATACTGTTATCAAATCAACCCAATCTATCAAAAAGCTATCTGTCCATTCCGATGCCCAATCGTTAAATCAAATTTCTCGTTGGGTAGTGAACAAAGAAACTCATAGTCAAAATATTATTTCTACGATTAGCGACTATTTTATGACTCAAAGAATAAAACCTACTCAAGCTGACTATGCCGAACGTCTTGTTAAACATCATACGGTTGTCTTGGCTGCCATGAAAGCCAAGCAGAACGCTAATACTAAGTATGCAAAATCTCTTAAAGAAAGCATCGAAGCCTTATCTGTGTACTATCCAGAAGCTGAATTGAAGTTAGAAAAAGATAGTAAAAAGGTAATAGAAAAAAGGAAAATTAGAACCCAATAGAAAGCAGAAGTAGTTGAGGAGCATTTACGGCCAGAGATATGATGCCCCCACAAGGGGGACCCCCGTAAGGATACATCCTATTACGGTGGCACTGAACTCAATGAAATTATTGCGGCTAGATGGGGCTAATTAACTCACCCTGACCGCTACCAGCGTGATATCGTCGTCTTGCTCTTCATCCGCTGTGTAAATCTCTACATCATTAATTACGGTGTCAATTACCTCTTCTATTGGCATATCAGCTGGTATACTCGATAACACTTCATCCAGCCGTCCTGATTCTTCGTACATCACACCGTTAACGTCACGTGGTTCTGTAACGCCATCGGTCATGAACAGCAGTAGATCACCCGATTCTAAATCTATGGTGGACTGTTTGTACGGGATAGTCGGTATCATACCCAATGCTAATCCCTTGGCTTTGACCGGTTCAACTCTACCTCCACGAATTAATAAAGGATAAGCATGTTGGCCAGCATTAGTCAATGCCATTTGTTTCTTGCCCATATTGAATTCTGCTAGTACCATGGTCACATTCATATCCTGTTCCATATTTTCACAGAGAGATGAATTTACTTCAGACATCACTGTACTTGAATTTACTTCATGTTTGTAGGTAAGTTGTAGAATGGCACTTGCCATAACTGCATTCATTGCTCCACGTAATCCTTTACCACTGACATCTCCAACTGCAACTATGACTTTTGAGGACTCATCATATACCAAATAGTCAAAGAAATCCCCACCGACTTCATTAGCTGGGATGCTCTTCCCAGTCAATTTTAATCCATCAATCCTTGGAGGTGATTCAGGTAGCAACGACGTTTGCATCTGGCGGGCATCTGCTAGTTCCAATCTAAGTGCCTTACGGTCTTTCTCTTTCTCTTCAAGTATTTCGCTCTGTTGTTGCATTGCACACGTCAGTGCTCTATTAAAAGCTCTAAAAGCCTCATCTAAATTATTGTTCTCTTTGAATGCGTTCCCCAAATTTTTATAAAGTAGGGCATCATTAGGACTTTGTTCTGTTGCTTTCTGGAGAGCCTGAATAGCCTCATCCAATCGTCCTTGTTCTTTTAATACCTCTCCTAGATTATTGTATGCAATGGAACTCTCAGCATTAAGTTCTATTGCTCTCCGGAAAGCTTTAATGGCCTCGCCCAATCGCCCTTGTTCTTTTAATACCTCTCCTAGATTATTATGTGCAATGGAACTCTCAGCATTAAGTTCTATTGCTTTCTGGAAAGCCTGAATAGCCTCGTCCAATTGCCCTTGTTCTTTTAATACCTCTCCTAGATTATTATGTAGCTTATCATCAGGACTCAGACTCATCGCATCTTGAAAGAACGAAATAGCTTCGTCCAACTTCCCATCTTGATGACATCTATGACCTTGAGCTATGTATACCTTCTTCAAATAGTTGCAAGCATCTATATTATTGGGTTGTATCTCAAGAACGTTTTGAAAAGCTTGGATAGCTTCTCTAAACACTCCATGCTGATAGTATATACTTCCTTGGGCTATATATGCTTTCTCCAGATAGTTGTATGCAGTGAGTGACTCTGCAGAATTAGGATTCATTTTAAGGATGTTTCGAAATGCATAGATAGCTTCCCTGAATTTTCTGTTATGAAAATCTAGTTGTCCTTGTTTTGAATATGATATCTTCAAATAGTTGCATGCATCTGAGTTATTGGCGTTTGCTTCAACTTTCTCAAAAGCACGGATAGCTTCCCCAAAATTTTCGTTCTGATAACACATAACACCTTGATCTAAATACACGCAGTCCAGTTTTAGCTTTGCATCTAGATCATTAGGATCTATTTTAAGGACTTGTTGAAAGGCCCGGATAGCTTTCTCCCACTCTTCTTGTCGATGAAATGTGACTCCCTGTTCATAATACAAGACAGCTTCATCCGAATCAAACTCTAATGCTGACTGACAATCCTGTTTGCCATCCGAAAATTCATCCTGATTATTATTTTGTTGAACGGTTTCTCCCAACATCCTTTGCTGATAATATATAACTCCCAGATTGTAATATGCCTTAATATAATTGGGATTAAGTTGAAGGGCTGTATGATAGGCTTGAATGGCATTTTCCAAATCTTCTTGCTGTTGATATGCTCTCCCCAGATTATAATGCGCTATATCGGAATTGGGAGCGAGAGAAATCGCCTTCTGATAAGAATGAATAGCACTAGTTAACCTTCCTTGCATACTATATGGATTACCCAGATTATTATATGCAGCTGCATCAGAAGGATTAATTTCTATCGCTTTTAGATAAGACTGGATAGCTTGATCCAACTCCCCATTTTCATAATGTATAACTCCTAAGTTGATGTAGACATCAGCATTGCTAAACCCAATCTCTAAAGCCCTGTGAAAAGCCTGAATGGCTTCTGCCAATTTCCCTTGTTGCTGACATGCAACTCCCAGGTTGTAGTATGTTACACCTTCACCAGTACGGTTAATATCTTTCACAATTATCCCTTAAGCAGACTAATGTATCTGCAGGTAGTCGACCCAAGGTTCACGGTCTCTGGCTTCTAATTCTTGGTCAATGCATTGAACAAACTGGATATCCTCATGAGAATAGGAGATGGATACGTCGAGCATATCAGTTCCCCAGCAAAGTTATTAATCAAGAAGCAATTGCACTTTCTGTTTATCGTTACACATAATATTATACACACTTGCATGGTTCAATATTTAAATTTTGGTGTCCAAAAGCTTGAACATACCAAAATTACACAAGGAAAGGCGTAAGCTGAAGTTAAATGGTTAGGTGAAGTCAAATGAATCGGCTGTTACCCTCTCTATATCAGGCTACATTTTTCTGGATGGTGGGATGTATTTCCACGTTTGACAATAGCTATATGATCCCCCCACAAGGGGGTGGACCGCCGTGGGGAGGAGATCGTGACTCGTGAGATAAGGAATAGCTACTACTGAATCGTTTCCTTATAGAGTATCAGACGGACACCAGCGAATATCAACGCAATATATAACTCGTTTGTATCATCTGCCTCAGGCTGCACTATTCTGGAAGCAAGTCTTCAAAGTTTGCTAAAGAAGATATAGAAGGCATGAAAAAGTTAATGAGCAACAATTCTGTTAAAATCGTCAATGGTAATTAGCCTTAATCGTTGCCCAGTTAGTCGATAACTTATCTCCAGGTTCTATAGCTAAAGCAGAAGCCAAGCCTTGCTTCATAATCAGTTGAATTTGGTTTACTGGCAATGCCACGTTAAAAATAGCTACTTCGTCGAAGGAGCCATGCATAAAAGTGTGATGCAGCAACTTAGCACCCATCACCACCTCTTGTGCCTTATTGTCTATAGCCATTGGATTAGTCACACCGAATTTGGCATTCAGTTTGCCATCTACATAGATTTTATGACTCTAGACATCTTTTGTATCGACGGGAAAAACCACCGCATGATGATGCCATTTACCATCACAAACATCAACGTCTCCCCAATTATTTCCACCCGCGTTTTCCTGCCGGAGCTGACAAAGGACATCTTTACTCCTGACCACGAAGCCATGTGTCAACTACAACAGGAAAATTCCCGTCTACATTAAAAAAGCGTTTTTTAAAAAGCCTTGGCCATCACCTTAATGAAGTGCTATACCTTCATTAAGGGTAATCGACGAAATGTTTGAGATCCAATCGATGTGTTGGGTTCTGAAAGGTATCTAGAAATCTGCTTAGGTAGAATTTCTATGCGCCAATCCCAAACCAAGTCTGAGTA
Source organism: uncultured Vicinamibacteraceae bacterium (assembly GCA_964591245.1). Classification (GTDB taxonomy): domain Bacteria; phylum Acidobacteriota; class Vicinamibacteria; order Vicinamibacterales; family UBA8438; genus CAZPZZ01. The sequence goes on from CAZPZZ010000220.1 coordinate 4,973, forward strand.
TCGGATATCATCTAATAATCCCAACCGACCAAGAGTGGCTGTATCTTTGTGCCGTGGAGGACCTGTTTCCCCGACAGATGGGGCATGCCATAGTCCCTACATGAGTGTAGATCTGGCCAAAGAAGCACTCTTTATGACCTGTCAGAGAAGAAATCCTCAAAAAGGGATGATCTTCCACTCCAATAGGGGAAGTTAGTATGCCAGCAGCCACACCTTCCAACAAGCCATCTCAAAACGAGGGTTTATCCTCTCTATGAATCGGAAGGGAAATTGCGATGATAATACAGCAATCGAATCATTCTTCCATACTAGCCTTCCCTCGACTTCTTATAAACTTAAACAATATCTGCCTTTACAATTTATCACTCGCTCTACCCTGTCCTGAACAGAGCTTTCTCTTTAGGGTGAGATTTCTGTCAATAGAATGAAGGGAAAATCAATTCATGGAAGATATGCTGCAATGAGAACGGGTATTCTCTACATGGTTGCCGTCACAGCTCTTTGGGGCATCATTCCTATCTTAGTCAAGATCGCCTTGAAGACGATTGATCCATTTA